>JAZSGT010000062.1:0-38905 GCA_045532865.1 Alphaproteobacteria bacterium | reverse complement strand
CTGAAGCCAGCGCGTCTACCAATTCCGCCATTTGGGCGTTATCATCACATCTACTAAGATTTTTTGGAGCGGGTGACGCGATTTGTACGCGCGACATCAACCTTGGCAAGGTTGCGCTCTACCCCTGAGCTACGCCCGCATTTGCGATAGGTGTATTTATCGCATATTTTTTTGTAAAAAGCAACTGTTTTTTTTATAAAAAACAAAAAAAATGATAATTTGTTGAAAATTTTGCTTTTTTTAACGTTGAAATTCTGTTTTTTTAATTTCTGGAATCTTGAAATACCGAAAAGGAGTAAGATGCTGTGTTATTTTTTGGGGTTTTGAATCATTTTTTTTATGATTCGTATAACATATTCCTAATAAATAACCCTGTTTGAATCCATTGAGTAATGCAGATTCGATGTTTTTAAGTTTTTTTAGGTTTGGACTTTTTGCAAGAGATTGTTTTGATACAAAAGTATTTAAATACAATAAATCATGAATAGATTTATCTTTGTCTTGTGAAACAAATGCTTTGTTTTTTTTATCCCATTCAGCTGCTAAGCAAAACCCGAGGATTCGACCTTGTTCAAATGTACCTCTAAGACTTTTGACTTTCTTTACTGACAATGTAAGCGCTAAATCATACAAGTTATGCCGACCCTTTCTGGATGAAAAGGAGAATTTTTCTGGATTTTTATTTATTTCAACCAGAACATCAAAAGCAATCATTGTTTCAGCAAAAAGAGCCATTTTTTTTTAATCCTTAAAAAATATTTGGGAAATCTATTATTTTTTTTTATAAAATGCAATAAAAAAATGCATAAAATAATAAATATTTTTCAAATTTATGAAGAAGTTATAAAAAAAATAAAAAGAATGATAAAAAAGATTGTTTTTTTATTTTAAATTGGTTACAATGAGTTAGAACAAGAATAGAACATAAGGAGAACCAGAATGGAAAAAGATAAAGCACTGGAAGCTGCTCTTAGTCAAATTGAACGAGCCTTTGGTAAAGGTTCAATTATGCGTTTAGGGCAAAAAGATAATGCAGTTGAAATTCCAGCAATTTCAACTGGATCGTTGGGTTTGGATTTAGCTTTGGGTATTGGTGGTTTACCAAGGGGTCGTATTATTGAAGTGTATGGACCAGAAAGTTCAGGTAAAACCACCTTAGCTTTGCATGTTGTTGCTGAGGCTCAAAAAAATGGTGGTACATGTGCATATATTGATGCTGAACATGCTATGGATCCAATTTATGCTGGTAAGTTGGGTGTTAATATCAATGAACTTTTGATTTCACAACCTGATACAGGGGAACAAGCTTTGGAAATTGCTGATACATTAGTTAGATCTGGAACAATTGATGTGTTGGTTGTTGACTCGGTTGCTGCACTGGTTCCAAAAGCTGAACTTGAAGGTGAAATGGGTGATTCTCATATGGGTTTGCAAGCGCGTTTGATGAGTCAAGCATTAAGAAAAATTACAGCTTCAGTTTCAAGAGCAAATACTTTGGTTATTTTTATTAACCAAATTCGTATGAAAATAGGTGTTATGTTTGGTAATCCTGAAACAACAACGGGTGGTAATGCATTAAAGTTTTATGCATCTGTGCGTTTGGATATTCGTAGAATCGGGGCTGTTAAAGATAAAGAAAATACGGTTGGAAACCAAACACGTGTTAAAATTGTTAAAAACAAAGTTGCCCCACCATTTAAAACGGTTGATTTTGATATTCTTTATGGAGAAGGTATTTCAAAAACTGGTGAACTTTTAGATTTAGGTGTCAAAGCTGGTATTATTGAAAAAGCAGGTTCTTGGTTCTCATGTAAAGGAGAAAGAATCGGTCAAGGACGTGAATCGGCACGGACATACTTGAAATCACACCCTGAAATTGCAGAAGAAATTGAAAAAACGATTCGTTCAAATGCCACAGATTTGTCCCGTCAAATGATGATGGCTGATGGTGATGAGGCTGCGGCAGATTAAATTTTAATTGTATGTGAAACTAAAAAGAACCAGCTTAATTGTTGGTTCTTTTTTTGTAGTAAGAAAATGGTTTATTTTTTGAACTGTTATTTAAATGTTTTAGCTACTGTATAGCTATAAAAAATTATTTTGGTTTAAATAACAATCCACCTGTGATGGGTGAGACCTCTTTTAAAACAGCATGAATTGTTTCTCCAACTTGGAATTTTTTGCCTGTTGATCTGCCTTCTAAAATTTGCGCTTGTTCATTATAGTCGTAATAATCTCCGCCCAAATATCTCATAGGGATGAAGCCATCTGCCCCAAATGTTTCAAGTCTCACAAAAAGACCAAAATTTGTGATAGAAGAAATTCGAACTTTGAATGTTTTATTTTCTTTATTTTTTAAATAAGAAGCGATGTATCTATCAACAGCGTCTTGTTCTGCTGAGGCTGATTGTCTTTCAGTTTGTGAAATGTGTTTGGCTGTGTTGTCAAAATTAGAAATGCTTTCTTTGCTTAAACCACCATCTCCTAATTTTAAAGCATCAACAAGTGCTCTGTGAACCATTAGGTCCGAATATCTTCTAATTGGAGATGTAAAGTGTGCATATTTTAAGAGTGCCAAACCAAAGTGACCGATGTTTTCAGAACTGTAACAAGCCTGAGATTGGCTCCTTAACACAAACTCATTGATGGCAAAGTTTTTGTCGCTTGTTCGTGCTTTTTCTAAAACTAAATTAAAATCTTTGGGTTCGGCTTGTTCGGTGAATGGTTTTTTGATTGCCTTAATAGATTTTAAAAAGTTATTTAAGGTCTTTAATTTTTCTTCAGATGGTCTATCATGTACACGATACATAGTGGGCATGTGCTTTTCTTCCAAAGTTTCAGCAGCAGATACATTTGCTAAAATCATTAATTCTTCAATTAAGTGCATGCTTGAAAGCATTTGTCTTGGATGAATGGATTTTATTTGCCCCTCTTTTGTCAGTTCTACTTGTTGTTCTGGAACATCAATTTCAATAACTCCTCTTTTTTTGCGTTGTTTTTTAAGGAGTAGATAAACATTTTTAAGGGTTTCAATTTCATCTTCAAGTCCAACAATGGGAGTTCTTCCTTGAATGGCTTCTTCAACTTCTGGATAGGTTAATCTACGTTCGGAACGAATAAGCGCCCGGACGAATCGATGTTTTTTCTTAACGCCTGATTTATCAATCCACATTTCACATACAAGAGCTGCTCTATCTTCGTGTGGTTTTAAAGAACAAACACCATTGGATACTTCAAAGGGAAGCATAGGTAAAACTCTGTCTGGAAAATAAGTGGAGTTTCCTCTTAGTTTTGCATCATTATCAAGGGCGCTTTCACATCTGACATACCAGCTAACATCTGCAATGGCCACCATAATGTGGTAGCCACCTTGATTTTCATTTGATGTATCTTTTTCAGCCCATACGGCATCGTCAAAATCTTTTGCATCAGCGCCGTCAATGGTAACAAAAGGAATTTTTCTTAAATCAATTCTGTTTTTATCCACAGGTGGAATGGTTAAGTTTTGAACTTCTTTTTCTGTTTGTTTAAAAAACATCACGGGCAGGTGGTGCATATAAATGGCAATGAGAGTTGCTGCAAAAGGATCTAGTGAAGAGCCAATTTTTTGAATAAATTTCGCAACAGGTTCTCTGGATCTTATCATTGGGATTTCAACCAAGAGGATATCTTTGTTTTGTACTCCTTTGGGAACATCAATTAAGTTGAATGCTTGTTTTAATCTGCGATCAACAGAATAAACTTTGTTGTTTTCATATACACCAACCATTTGATTGCCACTTGTTGTGATGCGTCTGATAACCTCGCCTTCATAAACGAATTTTTTAATGTTTTTTAATCTGGCCTGCACAACATCTCCAACGCCAGCCGGTGGGTTAATCTTGTTTTTTGTGATAATGATTTGAGGGACTTCTTGTCTGGATTTCCAATCAAGTGGACGAGCAATTAAATCGCCCATAGAGTCAATACCTGTAATTTCTATTTGTTCATATTCACTGAGTTTTCCAGCGATATGGAGACGATTTTTCTTAGTATTTTCTTTGTGTTCAATAATGCCAGAATTTTTTAATTCTTTGAGCATATTTTTAAGTAATCTTCTATCATCACCTTTTATTTTAAATCGTTTGGCAATGGTTCGTTTGTCGGTGGTACCAGTTTGTTGGTTGAGATAATCAATCAACTCTTGCATGGATGGCATTTTTTGTGAGGTTTTTTTATTCATTTGGTACCCTCCTTATACTTTTAGAGTACCATAATTTAAAGTTTTAGGCAAGAATGTATGTGTAAAAATATGCATTAAAAAACTCCCACCAAAATGAGCAGTAAAAGCTTTCTTTGAGTGGGAGTTTTTTATATTAACCTAAAATAAGATTTGTGGCGCAGATTTTGCCATTTTCTTCTTTTAAATCATATGAAATTGGTTGATTGTCTTCTAACACACGCAATTTTGAAGCGTGTAAGGCTGTGATGTGAACAAAAACGTCCTTTTCTCCCTCATCAGGTGTAATAAAACCATAACCTTTTTTGTAATTAAACCATTTAACTTTGCCTGTTTGCATATTTTTTACTCCATATTTTTGTAAATTAAATCATCTTTCTCAATACCTTAACAATCTTTGGAGAACTTGTGTTTCGTTCATTCCTTTGATGAAGACTTTTGATGACTTAATGAGTATAGGGAGATTAAATTTCTTTTTCAAGAGAGAAAATATATTTTTTAATGAACACTCAATCCAATGAATTGATTTTGGCTAACAATGGCAAAGGCAACTTCACGTGAAGCAGCATATCCCATTTTTTCACCTTGCTCATTGTAAATGGACCAAACCATATCATTATTAAGAGTTTCTTGTTTAATGTATGCTTTTTCCGTAGCAAAAGGAACCATATTTAATAAAGATAGAGCTTCATCATTTATATCGATTTTAATTTCTTTACTCATCTTCTTCTCCTTTTGTTGATAAAACTAACTGATTCGATTGTTGAGTTTTAATTGCTATTTTTTGAACGTTTTTTTGTTTTAGTTTTCTTTTTAAATCTATTTTTAACAATCCATCTTCTAATATGGCACCTTTGATTTCTAGCCCATCTGCTAAAACAAATGATTTTATAAATGAGCGAGAGGAAATTCCTTTATGGATAAAGTGCCGATTTGGATCATTAAATTGTTTCCCTCGAATAGTGAGTTGATTTTCTTCTATTGAAACCTCTAAATCCTGCTCTTTGTATCCTGCAACAGCCAAAGTCAATCTGAGATATTCTTCGTCCATTTGTTCAATATTATAAGGAGGAAAATTTTCTGAACCTTTGGATATTTGAAGGAGCATATTTTCAAATTCTTCAAATCCCAACATAAATGGATTATTGAAAGAATTAATACTGGGCATAACTTCCCTCTTTTAAACTCATGGTAATTTTTTGCATATCTTTTTGAAGTTGCGAATCTCTTTTTAAAAGCCCTTCAATGGTTTTAATTGCATGTAAAATTGTTGTATGATCTCTTTCAAAATGTGACCCAATGTCTGGAAGTGATAATGGTGTAAGCGTTTTGGATAAATACATAGCTAATTGACGAGGTCTTGCGATTCGTCTGTCTCTTCTTGTTGATTTTAGATCTGCCATTTTAAGAGCATAATAATTCGCTGTACTTTGTAAAATATCTGCAACAGAAATTTGTTTTTCATAAATTTGCAAGATGTCTCTTAAAATTTCATGTGTTGTTTCAACATTGATAGGTGTTCCAATTAATTCTGCTTTTGCAACAACGCGTTTCAATGCCCCTTCTAATTCACGAACACTTGCTGTGATGTTTTTTGCTAAAAATTCTAAAACATCTAATGGAACAACAGTTTTTAATGCTTTGGTTTTTTCTTGCAAAATTCCTAAACGTAATTCAAAAGATGTTGGTTGAATGTTTACAACAAGGCCTTGAGCGATTCTGGTTTTTAATCTATCTTCAATTCCTTGCAAATCCAAAGGATTCGAGTCGGCTGAAAGAATTACCTTTTTACCACGAGCAATTAACGTGTTAAATGTGTGGAAAAACTCTTCTTGTGTGGCTTTTTTACCAAAAATAAATTGAATATCATCAATCATCAAAACATCAACATTTCTAAATAAATTGTGAAATGATTCTGTGCTATTATATCTAAGAGCCTTTACAAATTGTTGAAAAAATTGTTCTGATGATAAATACAAAACTGTTTTTTCAGGATATAATTCCTTAATTCTCCATGCTGTTGCATGCATAAGATGTGTTTTGCCAAGACCGGCTGGAGCATGAATATAAAGAGGATTAAATGAAATCGAATCGTCTTCAGCAACGCGACGGGCTGCAGCATAGGCAAACTCATTTGATTTACCAACAACGAAAGTATCAAAAGTATGGTTTGTGTCTAAATAACAAGGAACTTGAACTTCTTCTGATTGGGCGGGAAGCTCTGTTTCAATGTTTTTACTTTCATTTTGTTCAAAAATGATTTGCTTACTTTTAACTTGTTCATCTGCAAAAAAACAGGGTTGTTCAGGAACTTGTTGAATTTGTTTTTCGACAGGTTGAGCAGGCGTAGTTTGTTGAGGCGCAATAAAAGGTGAAGGTTGTGATTCGAGTTTGAATTTTAATCCATTAACAAGAGGATTTTCTTGTTTCCATAAAGACAATAATTGGTCGGCATAGTTTTGTTTAATAAAGTCGTGAATGCATGTGGTTGGAACACTTAAATAAACTTCATTTTCCACCATACCATTTGGAACAACGCGTTTTAATAAACGTGTTGCAAGTTTATTTCCTTGATCTTTCTCTAAACAGGCGCATATTTTTTGCCATTCATAATTTAGAGTGTTTGATAGCTGTTCAACCATTTTTTTGTCTTCCTTAACTCTTTGTGTCTTGTCTCTTAACACATATCTTAAAAAAATATTTTGAAATAGCAATTAACTTTTTGTTAATTTTTGCAAATAAATTTCTTGACGCAATATCTTGATTTTTGTTTTCAATATATTGTGTTTATTCCTTTTTCTTTTGTACACCTTTTTGATGTTTAAGGTTTTTTGTACAGGCGTGTAAAATAGACTCGTTGCATATGTATATATTTTTATCCGACTCGAGTCAATACTGATTCTTAAAAATATTAATCAAGTTCTTTGATCCTGTCATTAAATTCTTTATCAAATGACGATTGATCTAAAAAGAATGCTGCTTCATCATCTAATAATAAACAGGCATCTTTTAGGTTTAATTTTTTTTCAAGCTCGTCGGTCCAATTAATTTCTTCAACAGAGACTTTTTGTTGATGCGCTAAAATATATTTTGCTGTTAATCTTTCAATATCGATTAGTTCTTTTTTTATATCGTGAGCAATTGTGGGATATATTTTTTTATCAAAATGGATTAATACATCTTCAAGATTTTTTCCGTTTGCTTCCCATGCATTATTTATTTTTTGAATAGAAGTTTTGTATTTTTGTGCAAAATATTCTGGGTATTTTTTTAATGGATAACCAGCTTCTTTACAAACCAAATCGTATCCTGCTAAATGGCGATAAACCATTCCTGATAAAATACGAAGTTGTAAATCTTTGGCACTTTGCGTATTAACAGTTTTTGTATTTGGGCTTGAAATTTCTTTTTTATTTGAAAAATAAAAACTTGCGAATCCAATAATGGTTATAATTGTGACTGTGATAAGAAAAAGTTTTAGTTTTTTATTCATTTTTTGATACCTATTTTTTATGTATAACCCTTTTGGACCATAACATACATATATATTTAAAAGCAAGTTAAAATCTTTAAATTAGTTAAAATTTGATATTGGGTTGACAATTTTTGTGACTTTTTTTTATACTAAAAGAAATTTTTATGAGGTTTCTATGGTAAAAAAAATAATTCTTTTTTTTGTTTTTTGTGTTTGTGTTTTTATTTGTAGTGCATATTTTTTGGTTGAAAAGAAACATATAAAGCATACTTATTTTGCGAATGGTAAATTACAATCAGAAATTACATATTTGAATGATAAAAAAAATGGCTTAGCTAAATATTATTATGATAATGGCCAGCTTCGAATGGAAATCTCATACTTAGAAGATCAAATACATGGTATGTTTAAACAATATTATTCAAATGGAAATTTGATGATGGCATATTCCCGTATGAATGATAAAACAGAAGGGCTATTGCAAGAATATTATGAAACAGGCCAAGTGAAATATGAAGAACATTACGAAGATGATTTGTTGACAGGTATTGTTAAAGAGTATTATCCAACAGGGATTGTAAAACAAGAAACAGCTTATGATAAAGGTATGCAAAATGGGCTTGACAAAATTTATTATGACAATGGCCAATTAAAAGAATCTTCTTTTTATAAAAATGATAGATTAGATGGGATTCGAAGCGTTTATTCCAAAACGGGTATTTTGAAAATGCAAATCCCTTTTAAAAATGATGTTGTTGATGGTATGGTTTATATGTTTTATGACAATAAACAAAAACAAGCCGAATTTCCTTATAAAAATGGTATATTAGAAGGAGAAGGATCAGAGTTTGATATTGAAGGAAACAAAATAGCATTGTACCTTTTTAAAAATAATGAAAGAGATGGTGTTTCAAAAGTTTTTGATAAAACAGGCGCGATTCTTTTTGAAATGACATATAAAAATGGTCGATTAGAAGGTGTTTCAAAAGAATATTATAAAACAGGCCAAGTACATAGTGAAATTTTTTATACTGACAACAAAAAAAATGGAGAGGCTAGGGTTTATTACGAAGATGGTAAAATTGCAAAAACAGTCTCTTTTTCAGATAATCAATTTCATGGTGTAACAAAAAGTTATTCTAGAGATGGGAATTTAGTTTTAGAAGTTGTTTTTGAAAAAGGGGAACCTATTTTAGGTTTTTCATATAAAAATAAAGCTAAAACACCATTAACAAATATGGAGTTGGAAAAATTAAAAGCATTGAAGACGATTTTGTTTTATGATTCTGAAGAAAAATCTTTTTCTAAATAATATTTTAGATTTAAAAATGCTTGAGATAGTGTTTGTTTTGTATTAATTTATACACATGAATAAAGATATTTCAGATTTGTTTAATTATTATGAAAAGGATGGTGTTTTAACACTTTGCCTTTCTGGTAGTTTTGAGTTTTTTGATGAGTGTAAAGAAAAAAAAGATTTTTTTCTTTTTATTCAAAAAACAACAGCAAAAAAAATTGTTTTTAATGGAGAGGGATTAATCTCTTGGGATAGTGCCTTTGCTGCTTATTTATATAAAGTTATTAAATTTTCACAAGAAAACGGATTGATTATCTCCTATGAAAAATTACCAATAAGTCTAAAAAGTTTATTTGATTTGGCTTTGGCAGTGGACAGAAAACCAGAAAAAGAACAAGCATCAAAACGAGGATTTTTGGAGGATATTGGTGAAAAAGCTCTCTCTTTTTATCAAATTTTTGCAAAAGGGATTGCATTTTGTGGTTCTATTTGTCGTTCAATGGGTAATTTTTTTAGAGGACGGGCTGTTATAAGGGGTGTGGATTTTATTTCTGCATTAGATGAATGTGGTCCAAAAGCTTTGTTAATTGTTTCTTTAATTAGTTTTATGGTTGGTGTGATTTTAGCTTTTGTTGGATCAATTCAGCTCAAAACATTTGGGGCTCAAATTTATGTAGCAAGTTTAGTAACAATTGGAATGATTCGAATTATGGGTGCAATTATGGTTGGTGTTATTATGGCTGGTAGAACAGGGGCCTCTTACGCTGCTACCATTGGAACAATGCAGGTGAATGAAGAATTGGATGCTTTAAAAACAATGGGTATTCCTTCTGTGGATTTTTTGGTTCTTCCTAGAATTTTTTCACTCTTAATTTCAATGCCAATTTTGGTTATGATTGCTGATTTTATGGGAATGGCTGGTGGCGCATTTGTTGGCACATTTTTGTTGGAAATTTCACCAGAGGAATATTGGAAATACGCTTGGAGTGCATTTGGATTAACCAATTTTCTTGTGGGTATTTTTCACGGGGTTGTATTTGGAATTATTATTTCCATTTGTGGTTGTTATTATGGTATTTTTTGTGGTCGAAATGCTGATAGTGTTGGTAAAGCCACAACAAAAGCTGTTGTATCATCTATTGTGTGGATGATTGTTTTGACGGGAATTATTACTTGGATGTGTGAGGTATTAAACATATGAAAACATCTGTGAAAGAAGTAACTACGACCTCTAAAATCCAAGTTAAGAATTTAACCATGGGATATGGGGATTTTATTTTGCAAAAAGATATGTCTTTTGAGGTAAATCCCAAAGATATTTTTATTATTATGGGGGGCAGTGGCTGTGGAAAAAGTTCACTTTTAAGAGTGTTGACAGGTTTGATGCCTCCTCTTAAAGGTTCTGTTTATATTGATGGAAAAAATTTTACTTCTGCTTCAATGAAGTTGCAAAAAGAGGTGATGAAAAAGTGTGGTATTTTGTATCAAAGTGGTGGTTTGTTTAGCTCAATGACATTGGCTGAAAATATTATGCTTCCACTTGAACAATATACTTCCTATTCACTTCAAACAAGAAAAGAAATTGCCTCTTTAAAATTAGCGTTAGTTGGTTTGGCAGGCTTTGAAGATTTTTATCCATCACAGATTAGTGGTGGAATGAAAAAACGGGCTGGTTTAGCACGCGCATTGGCACTGGACCCAGATATTTTATATTTTGATGAGCCATCTGCTGGATTAGATCCAATTAGTTCAAAGCTTTTGGATGATTTGATTTTGAATATCAATCAAAGTTTGGGGACGACAATGGTTATTGTAACGCATGAATTAAGTTCTATTTTTGCAATTGGAACAAATTCGATTTTCTTAGATGCTGAAACAAAAAAAGTTATTGCTCAAGGAAATCCAAAAGAGCTTTTGAAAAATCCTCCAAATGATGCTGTTTATAATTTTTTAACGAGAGGAAAAACGGAATATGTCTAAAAAAACAAATGTCAAAATGGTTGGTTTGTTTGTTTTGGTGGGGTTTGCTTGCCTGCTAGGTATTGTTGGGAAATTTATGTTTGAGCGTATAACCTCATCTCATCAGAATATTGTTGTTATGTATTTTCAAGAATCTGTAAAAGGACTGTCTGTTGGTTCTCCCGTTGTATTAGAAGGGGTTGAGGTTGGTAAGGTTGTTCAAATTGAATTGGTAACAACAGGGAAAACTTTTGATTTTAGTATTCCTGTCTATGTGAAATTCCAAAAAATGCGAGATGTGAACGATTCTTCTTTTTTAAATATGGCTGATAAGCGTGCGAAATTGAATGAGTTAATTCAGCATGGATTAAGAGCTCGTCTTGCTACTCAAAGTTATTTAACCGGACAACTTATGATAGAGCTTGTTTTTCAACCTGATTCGCCTATTATCCTAAAAAGAAAATCACAAACAGACGTGCTTGAAATTCCAACAATGCTTTCAACTATTAAGGAACTTTCCCAAGGTATTCAACGATTACCATTAAAAGATATGGTAGATCGTGCTGATAGAGTTTTAGGAACGTTAGAAGAAAATTTGCCCATCATACTGCCTCAATTTACTGAATTGTTGTCAAATATGAATAAGTTAACCAATCAAATTAATCAATTAACTGGACCAGCCAAAGAGACAGTTCTTAAAACAAATAAAACACTGAATAATATGAATACAACATTGTCAGATATTTCTGCTGCTTCGCGTTCTATTAAAAATTTGACTGATTATTTAGAACGTCATCCTGAAGCTATTTTAAAAGGAAAGGAAAAGTAATGAGAAAATTTATTTTACTTTGTACTGGGGCAATTTTATTAACAGGATGTTTTTCAGGTAGAAGTCCAGATTCTAAATTTTTTTTGTTAGAAAGTGCAACAACAACTGAGATTATTTCTCTTAATAAAACATCTATTTTAGTGGAGCCAGTAGTAATTCCAGATTTGATTTATAAACCACAAATTGTTTTGAAAGAAAAAGATTCACCAGAAATTATAATTTCAGAATTTAATCGATGGGGTGAACCTCTTCCTGATGTTTTAAGACAAACACTGGTTGATAATTTGCAGATATATTTGCCAAATGCTTATATTAAACCAGAGTTATACACAACAAATACATCAGGGTATAATTACCGATTGAATGTAGAGGTCAACCATTTCATTGGTGTATTTGATGGTATGGCTGTTTTAGATGTTTGGTGGACTCTGAAAAATAAAAATGGCAAAACCATTTTGAGAGAAAAATCGAGATTTGAAACGAAAATGGAAGATTCTTATCAAAATTATGTGAGTTCACAAAGCAAGATGATGTCTGATTTGGCAAAAACAATTGCTTTGAGGATTAAATAACATACTTTGTTGAAAGTTAATCTGAGATTAAAAGCCCTCTGTTTTTGAGGGCTTTTAATGTTATTTTTTTAATTTAATATCTTTTGCTACTTCAGTTAAGTCGCTAATTAATTTTAAATTAATGTCTTTCATTAAAGGTTCAAAATCACCAGCAACATCTAAATTATAATACAACCCGTTGTAAGCTTTTTTATGAGCTGTGTAATATTTTGAAAAATAAATATTTCCTTTTTGATCTTTTAATTCATATTTAATTGCGATATCGTTATGACTTGAACCAACTGGAAGGCCTAAATAATAGAGAAGTGCTCCATAAAACGATAATCCATAAAAAGTCCAATATTTTTTAACTCTGAATTTGCTAATTGTTGATTCTAAAATTAAATCACTTGGTTTTGTATCAAAATCAAAGTGGCTATTTTTAAAAATAGAGGCTGCTCGTAGTTCTTCAGCAGTTGTTTTTGCAAGGTCTTCGGAAACTTTTAAATTGTTTAAAATGAAAGGGTTTCCTTCTGGAGCGTTGAAAACGGAAGCTTTGCTATAAGGCACCAGTGGTATTAATGCTAACATTGAACTAGCTTTGGCGCCATTTGTGTTTTTTCTGGTATCTCTCATGGGAGGAATGACAACAGTTAAGTTTGATTTTGGTTCTTCATAACTTCTTTGTTCGGCTGTATATTTCCAAGAATGGACTTGTACACAACCGGTTAAAAAAAGCATTGATAAACAAATAAGTATTTTTTTCATGATAATTATTCTCTAGTCAAAATGTCGCCCTGATGAGAGGCGACTGGAAGTTGAGAACAATACCACAAGTTATTGTGCGATATATTGACTGAATACAGCGTATTTTATCGCCTTCCAGTCAAAAACTGGCAGGCGAAAATGTCGTCTTTCGCATAGACGCTTGTGGATATTAGGTTCTCACACCTAAGCAAGTTCATCAGACTTGCTAATCAAAATTATACAAAATAATAATAAAAAATCAAGCTGTTTTTGTTTAAAACTTTCTCCCAAAATTGTGATAATTTTGGGAGAAAGTTTATTTTTTATGAGCTTAATCAACAAAATTTAAATTTTTTACATCTTCGTCTTTTTGAACATGTATGACTCTTTGAGGGAATGGAATGTTGATATTTCTTTCTCTGAATTTTTCAACAATAAGAGAATAAACAGTTGTTTGCATTGAAAGTCTGTTTCCAACATCAGAGATATAAAAACTCAATCTAAAGTTTAAGCTATTATCAGCCAATTCCATAAAGGCAACATAAGGGGCAGGTGTTTGTAGAATTCCCTTAGTTTCTTTTACACATTCAAGTAATGTATCTGTTACCAATTTGATGTCACTGGTATAATCAACACCAACATGCAAATCAACACGAGATTGTTTGTTTTTGTAGGTCATGTTAATCAAACTATTTGAGAGCAATGTTGCATTTGGAATAATCACATTTGATTTGTTAAATGTTTCAATTTGTGTGGAACGCATATTAATTTGTTTAACAATTCCTTCATATTGGTCAATTAAAATCCAATCTCCAATTTTAAAAGGTCTTTCAAATAATAAAATAATACCTGAAACAAAATTGTTTACAACGTTTTGTAATCCAAGACCAGCACCAAGGGAAAGAGCTCCAGCAGCAATTGCTAATCCTTTTAAACTGCCACCCATAACGCTGAGTGCTACAACAAATGCTAAAATTGTTCCAAAAAAACCAATGAGAGCAGCAATAGATGTTTTCACGCCGACATCTAAATCAAAGGCTTGAGATAATTTACCCTCAGCAAGTGAATTTTTAGTGGTTTTAAAAATAGTGTTTGTGATGAAAAAGGCTGCTATTCCCATAAAAATAGATGTAGGAGATACATGCATGCCACCGATATCAAATCCAGTTAGAACTTTTTTTAAATTTTGAATCATAATGTCTACTGAAACACCCCATACACCTAAAATGCATAGTATTGTAAATAGAGCAACAATTGGAATGGTAAACAGATTAAATAAAAACTCTATGCGTGTAATTTTTTGTTTGGTTAATCTAAGGTTTTTACCCCAAAATTTTTTATTCATTAATTGATGAAATAAAACAAAAATAAATTTTTGAAAGATATATCCTAATCCAATAAAAGCAACGCTTACAAAAAATCTGTTGTATACATATTCTGCAAACGTTACATATCCAAATAAAGAAAGGGTTAAGATAATTGAAGAAGCAATAATAACCAAAATACTTAATCGTGATGATAATGATAAACCTTGAACTTCTTCTGTGCTGTTGAGTTCTTCATCTGTTAAAGTTGCGCTGTTATAGAGTAATCCATGGGCAAGAAACATGATGCAGATACCTTTGATACAGTTATTAATCATTTTGATAGCGTATACTGTTTCTTCTCCTATTTCTAATTTGATGGCTGCAACATGAAGAAATGAAAAGAAGCATAAAATAACAATGGAGTAAATAAGAGTTTTAGAAATTTTTTTTGCTCTTTCATTACTTACTTCAATTAATCTCCATGCTGTTTTTTGAGGGGTAAATAAAACACTGGATATACCGGTGAATAAGAAAAGATAAATTAAATAATGAGCAAAAATATCAACAAGTATACCAAATTGACCTGTTAAAAAATCAGGGTTAAGATCACGCCAAATTAAAAATGCAACAGGAATGGCTGCAGGAATAATGGCTCTTGCAAGAATCATAAAAAAACCAGCCTGTACTTTTTGTGAATAATTTGGTTTTTCAATTGGTTGATCATAGCCCAATTTTTTTCGTACAAATATATTGATAAGTGTGGCAAGACCAAGGGCTGAAATTGTCCAGAAAAATAATGAAAACAATCTATTTAAAGTGAGTTGTTGAATCTCAACAGGTTGTTCTTGGTACCATTTAATGGGGTATTGTAATAAATGGTACAGAAATGTTGCAAAACTTATAAGGGTTAATCCAAATTCTTTGATGTTTAAAATAGAGTTTCTTTTAACAATAAGAGTTTCAAACAATCCTTTTGCTCTTAAGTTTGCCACTTTATTATTTAATGTGTCAATTTGTGTGAGAGCTAAATCTGTTTTTGAAATTTGAGTTTTAACGTTTTCAATTTCTTTTACAAATGCTGCACGTTGATTAGCAATTTCTTTTGATTCTTTGTCGCCTTCGGCTAATGTGCCAAGCGCTGTTATCTTTTTTTGTAGTTCTTCTAGTTTCGATTGTTCTATATTTCTTTTTGTTTGAGCGTTATTATAGAATTCATTGAGCCTTTTTACAATCAAAATAGATTCATTTTTTGAAGGAGATTTTTGTGTAATTTCTTTTTCTATTTTTTGAATTTCTTTTGAAAGAAGTGTAATATCTATTTCTTTTTTTTCATAAGATAAAGTAGATAATTCAGTTGCATGAGATGTACTTGATGCAAAAAAAACGAAAAAAAGAATACAAAGTAAAAAACGAATCATGTTTAAATCCTTTTGTTTAATTGGTATTTGTTTTTATTTTTTTATAAATAAAAAATAAACGTGTCAAGATGCTTTTTAAGATTGTTTTGTTGTTTCAGAATATTCTTTATGCTTGAAATGTAACTTTTTTAATGATATATGTGTAAAATATGGAAAAAACAGAGTTGAAATGTATAAAATGTAATTCGTTAAATTTTGTTAAAAATGGGTTTGTTTTTGGTGTGCAACGTTACAAATGCCAATCCTGTGGCTATCAGTTTACAAAAGCAAGTCCAATGGGAAAATCCATATTTATTAAATTAATGACTCACACACTTTATCTTTCTGGCTTAAAGATGAGAGAAATTGCGCCTATTGTAGGTGTGACGGCACAATCTGTTTCTAGATGGATAAGAAAGTGGCATTTAGCTTATATGTATGATGTGGGAAATAAAACAAAAATACAAAAAATAAAAGCAAAAAACCTGTGCAATTGTTTAGATTTAAATGAGGATGATAATTTAATGATTGTGAGTGTTAAATTGCCCTCTGGATCAAAATGTTATTCTGTTATACAATTGCCACATGAAAAAGAATCGTCATTAATAAAGTGACATTTCTTTTTTTATCCTTGAGTTTTTTGGCGGTTTGAAGTAATTTACAACATATTTTTTATCCAATTTGTATGTAAGGGTGTTTTTTATGAAGGTTAAAAAAATTAAAAGTTCAAAAATTTTATCTAAAGTTATATATACCTGTCTTTGTTGTGCATTTGGTTGGTATTTGCATGGCAAAATGGTACCTGTGCAATCAAATTTACAAGGGCAAGAAACACCATATGTTTTGGTTGAGACTCTGACAGAAAAAAATATTTCAAGCAAAAAGAAATATATTGCTCAAATTGAGGCTATTAATAGCGTTGATATCATCCCTCAAGTTTCTGGTTATTTGGAAGAAATTCTTTTTAAAGATGGCTCATATGTGAATGAAGGTGATAAAATTTTTATGATTGAGCAACGTAAATATAAGGCTGATTTAATGGCTGCAGAAGCAAAAGTATGGCAACTCAAAAAAGAACATGAACGGATGTTGAAGTTACACAAAAGTGGTGACGTAACAGACAAACAATACGATGCTTCAAAAAGTTCTTTGTTACAAGCAGAGGCTTCACTTGATTTGGCAAAGTTGAATTTAGAACATTCTGAGATTAAATCACCTATTTCAGGATATATTGGTAAGGCTTTGGTTACGAAGGGAAATTTAGTTAGTCCAAATGCTCAAAAATTAGCTCGCATTGTACAAATGAATCCTATTCGAGTTGCTTTTTCTGTTACAGATAAGGAAAGATTTCGTTTTTTAGAAAAAACAAAACAAAGTAAAGATGCTTTTGTAGATATTGTTCTTCCAAGTGGGGATATTAAAACAGTGAATGCAAAAGAGCTTTTTACAGGAAATGAAATTAATTCTCAAACAGCAACAATTCCTGTTTATGTGGATGTGGAAAATGAAAATCACATGATGGTTCCGGGTAATTATGTGGATATATTTATTCGCTTTAATATGGGGAAAAATTCTTTGCTTGTTCCTCAACTCGCTTTGTGTGCAGATGTGCATGGGACATATGTTATGACGGTTGATAATAATAATATTGTTCATCAAAAATATGTAACTCTTGGTGATGTTTTTGAAGATAAGCAAGTTGTTTTATCTGGATTAGAGCCCACTGACAAAGTTGTTGTTCAGGGTCTTCAAAAAGTCAGAAATGGAATGATGGTTAATCCAACACTTGTTTCAAAAAATCAATAGGGGGATAGGTCATGTTTGCTGGTTTTTTTATTCAAAGACCTCGTTTTTCTTTTGTTATTTCAATTGTAATTGTTTTGGTGGGATTAATTGCACTTTTTAAGTTGCCGGTTGCTTTATATCCTCAAGTAACACCTCCAGAGATTTCTGTTCGAGCAAATTATCCAGGTGCAAGTGCAGATGTGATTGCTAAAATGGTTGGAATACCGTTAGAAGATGAGATTAATGGTGTTGAAGATATGCTGTATATGAGCTCAACTTCAGAAGATGGTTCATATAATCTTAAAGTTACATTTAAAACGGGGATTGATCCAGATATTGCACAGGTGAAAGTTCAAAACAGAATTCAACAAGCAGCATCAAAATTGCCACAAGAAGTAACAAGACAGGGTATTTCTGTTAAACGTGAATCCTCTAATATTTTGGGTTTTATTGCTTTCATGACTAAAGACGGTAAAATGTCTGAAAAAGAAATGAGTGATTATATTTATAATAACATCGAAAGGCCATTATCTAAAGTTCATGGAGTTGGAAGTTTAACTGTTTATGGTTCAAAATTGAGTATACGTGTTTGGTTAAACTCTGATAAAATGGCTGCTTTACGTATTACGGCACAAGATGTTTATAATGCTATTTCGGCACAAAATTATCAACCATCTTTGGGGAAAGTTGGTGCTGCACCAACGGATGCATCAAACCCCATGATTTATACGCTTCAAACACAAGGACGCATGCAAAAACCAGATGAGTTTAATCAAATTATTGTCCGGACAGCCGAGCAAGGAGGACTCGTTCGTTTAAATGATATTGCACGTATTGAAATCGGTAAAGAAAATTATGGTATTTCTGGTTTTTATAATGGACAACCATCTATCACTATAGCAGCAGCATTATCTTCAGGGGCAAACGCGCTTGAAACGATGGAAAATTTAAAATCTACTTTGGCAGAATTATCAAAATCATTTCCTGATGGATTAGAATACAAACTTGGATATGATTCAACAAAGTATATTGAAGCTTCTGTTGAAGAGGTTGTTTATACGCTTTTGTTTACTCTAATTTTAGTTATTGCTGTTTGTTATTTCTTTTTACAAGATTTTTATTCAACATTAATTCCATCATTGACAATTCCTGTTTCAATTTTGGGAACGTTTGCAGTCATTTTAGCATTAGGATATAGCATTAATATGTTTACTCTTTTTGCATTGTTGTTGGCTATTGGACTTGTTGTTGATGATGCTATTGTTGTTGTAGAACGTGTTGTTCATTTATTGCAACATACAACCATGACAGCACGTGAGGCTACTTGGCAGGCAATGACAGAAATATCTGGTGCTTTAGTTGCTATGAGTTTTGTGTTATTGGCTATTTTTGTGCCTGTTGGTTTTTTAGATGGTATTGTTGGAGAAATTTATAAACAATTCTCTGTTACCATAACGGTTGCAATTTTGTTTTCACTTTTAAATGCATTGACCCTTTCTCCCGCTTTATGCTCATTGCTTCTCAAAAAAATTAAGCCACGAAAGAAAGGTTTTTTTGCTGAAGTGAATAAACTAATTTCCAAAATTATTCGTTTTTATTCCATTTGTGTTTCTGTAATTGCAAAAAAAATACCAGTCATAGTTACTATATTTGTGTTATTTGTAGGGTTGGCATGGGTTTTATTTTCGACATCTCAGACCTCTTTTATCCCCAATGAAGATCAAGGGGTTATTGCGATGAGTGTTCAATTACCTGAAGGTGCTTCGAAAAAAAGAACGCATGAGTTAATGGACAAAGTAAAAGAAATTATTGCATCAGAAAAAAGTGTTGAAGGTATTTCAAGTATTGTTGGTTTTAGCTTGCTTTCAGGGCGAGGTGAAAATGTTGCAATGGCATTTATTGTTTTAAAACCATGGAGTGAAAGGCCAGAAGCTTCAGAATATTCAACAGAAATTTTAAAAAGGCTGCAATCGAAGACAGGTATCTTCCCTGAAGCAAATTTTCAATTTTTTGAGATGCCGGCTATTCCTGGTTTAGGTTCAGCTGGTGGGATGGATATTCGTTTGCAATCCAAGCAAACGCTAGACTATCAACAATTAGATGCTTCAATGCAAGGTTTTTTAGGAAAAATGAATCAACTTCCTTCCATAGCTTATGCATATTCGACTTTTAATGCAAAAACGCCCAATATCTTTTTAGATATTGATAGAGTAAAAGCAGAAAGTATGAAGGTTCCTATTAAAAATATTTTTTCCACACTTGAAAGTTATTTAGGCTCTGCTTATGTTAACGATGTTAATATTGGAACGCAGGTAAATAAAGTGATGCTCCAATCTGATTGGATGTATCGACAAGATATAGAAAGTATCAATAATTTATATGTGATGAACGAAAACAATCAACCAGTTCCAATGCGTGGTTTGGTGAATTTAAGTAAAGTATTAGCTCCTCGTGTTGTTGAAAGATATAATCAATATCCTTCAGCCTCAATAAAAGCTGTTCAAAAGCCTGGTAGCAGTACAGGCCAGGCAATGAATGAAGTTGAAAACTTGGTTAAGGAACTTCCAAAAGGGTATGATATTGCATGGTCAGGAATGAGTTTTCAAGAAAAAACAGCCAGTGGAAAAATAGGTTATTTGTTGGCATTGGCAATCATTTTTGCATATTTGTTTTTAGTTGCACAATATGAAAGTTTCATTATTCCAATTTCTGTTTTACTTTCTTTAATTGTTGCTATTAATGGCGCTATGATAGGCTTGTTTTTTTCAGGTTTATCTTTAAGCATATATGCTCAATTAGGTTTGGTTCTGTTGATTGGGTTGGCGAGTAAAAATGCAATTTTAATTGTGGAATTTGCAAAAGAGGAACGTTTAAAAGGTGCTACAATTGTGCAAGCTGCTCTTAAAGGATTGCGTGAGAGATTTAGGGCTGTTTTAATGACTGCTTTTTCCTTTATTTTAGGTGTGTGGCCAATGGTGATTGCTTCGGGTGCAGCAGCTGCAAGTCGAAGAGCAATAGGAGTTCCTGTTTTTTGGGGAATGTTATTGGGAACAATTTTAGGCTTGTTTATAATTCCTCTTTTATACGTGTTGGTTCAAACATGGTTTGAAAGGTTTCAAAAACGCTTTTTAAAACGCAAACTTTAATAAAAACAATATCCTAAAAATTTAAAAAAACGGTTCTTAAAAAGAGCCGTTTTTTTGTCTTGCTTTTTTTTAAAAAAGATGTTTAACTGAACCAAAAATGATGGAGGACGAATGGCTATATTAAGTAAAGCAGATTTAAATTTTCAAAATGCGCTTGCTGTTATTCCTGCAACGCAGAGTTTTCTTTTACCAATTCCAGCTTTTGAAACAGATGAGCTTTCTGAACAACAACCGGTATTAAAGGGGAGTACAAAATCCGGGGATAATAAAGGTGTTGTTTTTTTAAACGCAAAAGATAAATCATGGCAACAAGTTCGTTCAGATGGAGAGGGTGTTGTGGTGATAAATGATGTATCACCAGCACAAAGTAAAGCTCTTTTGAAAAAAGTGATGCAGCTGTCTAACAACCAACCAGAAAATTTAGATAAAGACAAAATTAAGTTGTTTTTAAAATTTACACATGCACTTGGTTTGAAAGATGTGTTTCAAGCAGATAAGAATTTTGTTGAAACGAAAATGAACATGATTGAAGTTTGGGATTCAGGTGTTGAAAATTTAGGTTTTCATAAATACCAGGATAAAAAAGAGGTGTTAGCTGTTCGTTTTTCTGGTATTGTGTCATTTGAAGATCCTTCTTTTTCAAAGCACACATATGAAAATGGCTGTGTTGTTGTTAAAAATGAAGATAATAAAATTCAAGTTGTAAAACCAGATGTGTTTTTAAAATCATACACAAAACCAAATGGTTCACCTGTTACATTGTTTGATATTCCAATGAAGTTAACCTCAGCACAATATAAGGGAATGTTAGAGGGACGAGGAAATATTGCATAAAAAAGAGGCTGTTGCCTCTTTTTTATTTGTTTTATGTAAAAAACATCTGTTGAAGTGTTGGATGCTGGATATTTTTTTTCTTGTCTAAGGGAAGAGATGTTTTTTTAAAATATAATTTTGTTTTGATTTTTTTCTTTTTTTATTGTTTTTTCTCCCTAAGATAGTGCTTGATTTTTTGTATCTCACCCGTTATAGTGGAAATATAAAAAAAACGATAAAAGGCTTTGATTTATGAAAAATAATTCCACAAAAACAATTTTATTTTTAGATTCATTTTTGCAATTTGTTAACAAACTTGGTCGTGTTGTTTTGGCGTTCTTCAAAAGTGCTGGTTCGTTGGGTATTTTTGCCGTTGAAACAGTTTATCATTGTTGTACCCCACCTATTTATTGGAAAGCGTTGGTGCGTCAATTAATTGAAATTGGATTTTATTCTTTGCCTGTTGTTGCGTTGACAACTTTGTTTTCAGGTATGGTTATTGCTCTTCAAACATATAGTGGTTTCTCACAATTTTCAGCTGAAGGAGCTGTTTCTTTGGTGGTTCTTGTTGCTGTAACAAGGGAATTAGCACCTGTGATGGCTGGTCTTATGGTGGCTGGTCGTATTGGGGCTGCAATGGCTGCTGAAATTGGAACAATGCGTGTGACAGAACAAATTGATGCTCTTTCAACATTATCAACAAATCCAATTAAATATTTGATTGTGCCTCGTGTTATTGCTGGATTAATCATGTTACCTGTTTTAGTCTTGTTGGGTGACATTATAGGTGTTTGTGGTGGATACATGATTGGAGTATCTAAATTGGATTTTAATGCGACAACATATTTAATTAGTACCTGGGAATATTTAAAGCCAATGGATTTAATCTCTGGGTTAACAAAGGCTGCTGTTTTTGGTTTCATCATTACATTATTAGGTTGTTACAATGGATTTCATTCCAAAGGTGGTGCTCAAGGTGTTGGACAAGCAACAACTAACGCAGTTGTTTCTTCTAGTATTTTAATTTTGATATTTAACTATATTTTAACAGAAGTTTTCTTTGCTGTTTAAGGATGCGTATGATGACTAAACATATTGAAACACCTAAAATTAAATTAGTTAATGTGCATAAATCTTTTTCAGATAAAAAGGTTTTGGCTGGTGTTGATTTGGAAATTAAACAAGGCGAATCTTTGGTAATTATTGGTGGTTCGGGTACGGGAAAATCTGTAACACTTAAATGTATTTTAGGCTTGTTAACACCGGACAAGGGGTATATTGAAATTGATGGAAAGAGATTAGATGCAGTTTCAAGACAAGAACAAGAAGAACTTCGTTCTCAAATTGGAATGCTGTTTCAAAGTGGGGCTCTCTTTGATAGTTTAAATGTATGGGAAAATGTTTCGTTTTCACTATTGCAGAATAAACAAGTCGATATTGAAAAAGCTAAAAAATTGGCAATTAAAAAGTTAGCTCAAGTTGGTTTAGCAAAAGCAGTTGCAGATGTGTATCCTGCAGATTTATCTGGAGGTATGAAAAAAAGGGTTGGGCTTGCAAGAGCTATTGCAAATGATCCAAGTATTATCTTTTTTGATGAACCAACAACAGGTCTTGATCCAATTATGTCCGATGTGATTAATGAGTTGATTGTTTCATGTGTTAAAACATTGGGGGCAACAGCTTTGACCATTACGCACGATATGAATTCTGCACGGCAAATTGCTGATCGAATTGCTATGCTTTATGAGGGAAAAATCATCTGGACAGGTACGGTTAAGGATTTGGATAAAACTGATAATCCTTATGTGAGACAATTTGTTGCAGGTAGTTCACAAGGCCCTATCCGAATTGAAGGGAAAGAGAAAAAATAATGGCAAAAAAAACAACACAGTTTGTATGTCAAAATTGTGGTTCAGTTCATCCAAGATGGTCGGGAAAGTGTGAGGCTTGTGGCGAATGGAATACGATTACAGAAGAAGCTTTGCCTGAAAAAGAAATTAAAACAGCAACAGGTGGTTTGGGAGGAAGAAAACTTTTATTTTCTGATTTAAGTGGAGCACCAGAAATTGTATTTCGCCTAAAATCAAATATTCAAGAGTTAGACCGTGTTTGTGGGTCCGGTTTGGTTCCTGGGTCTGTTATTTTGGTTGGAGGCGATCCTGGAATTGGAAAATCAACTCTTCTCTTGCAAACTGTTTCAAATCTTTCACAAGGTGTTAATAAAGCTGGGGCACCGACTAGGTGTGTTTATATTTCAGGAGAAGAATCAACGGATCAAGTTCGCTTAAGAGCCATGCGTTTAGGCTTGTCAAAAGCTCCTGTTGAGTTGGCAAGTAGTATTAATGTTAGAGATATTGTAGCCTCACTTGATACTGATGATGCACCGGATGTTGTGGTTATTGACTCTATTCAAACAATGTACACAGACACATTAGATTCAGCGCCCGGAACGGTTGGTCAAGTTCGTGCTGCGGGGCATGAGTTAATTCGTTTAGCAAAGCGCAGAAATTTTGTTTTATTTCTTGTTGGACATGTTACAAAAGAAGGTACACTTGCTGGACCACGTGTTTTGGAACATATGGTTGATACAGTTTTATATTTTGAAGGCGATAGGGGGCATCATTTTAGGATTTTGCGTTCTGTTAAAAACCGGTTTGGTGCAACAGATGAAATTGGTGTTTTTGAAATGCGTGAAACGGGTCTTTCTGAAGTGCCAAATCCATCTGCATTGTTTTTGGCAGAGCGGCGTGGGAATATAGCAGGAAGTTGTGTTTTTGCAGGGATTGAAGGTTCTAGACCGTTATTGGTTGAAATACAAGCCCTTGTTGCACCACAAGGCGGTTCTGCTCCAAGGCGTGCTGTTGTTGGATGGGACAATAATCGCATGTTGATGATTTTGGCTGTTTTGGAGGCTAGATGTGGTGTTTCTCTTGCGAATAAAGATGTATTTTTGAATGTGGCTGGGGGACTTAAAATTACGGAGCCTGCTTGTGATTTGGCTGTTGCAAGTGCTATTGTTTCTGCTCTTGTGCAAAAACCAATGCCTTCTGATATGGTTATTTTTGGTGAGATAGGTTTATCTGGAGAAATTAGAAATGTTCCACAACCAGATTTAAGATTAAAAGAAGCATCTAAGTTGGGTTTTGAAAAAGCACTTGTTCCACCAGAACGTAAACAAAAACCAAAAGCAAAAGATTTAAAAGTAACAGAAATTGGTCATTTAAAAACATTAATTGATTCATTTCAAGGATAAAAAAAGGAGATTTTATGGTTATAGGGCTCATTGATATTATTGTTTTGATTACTTTAACTTTATCAATTTTATTTGCGCTTTATCGAGGACTTGTTTGTGAATTGTTGTGCATTTCCTCATGGATTTTAGCCGGATTTGGTGCTCTTTATAGTTTTGGGGCAATGAAAAGTTTATTGTCAGGTGTTTTTGATAATGAAATGTTGGCCGGTGTTGTTGGCTCGGGTACTATTGTGTTAATTATATTAGTTGTGATGACGATTATAAACGCACAAATAACAAAACGTTTAAGAAGTAGTTCTTTAAGTGGATTGGATAGGCTTTTGGGTCTTTTTTTTGGAGCATTAAGGGCTGCTTTATTGTTATCTTTATTATACATTGGTGGAACAATGGTTTTGTCTGAAAAACAACTTACTGAAATGGAAAAAGAAAATTTTTCAATGACATATATTCAAAAAACAGTGGATTTGCTTAAATATTTCGTTCCTGAAAATGTTTTAACAGATTTGAATGTAAATAAAGATGAAAAAACAGAGAAAAAACAACCTAAAATTGGAGCCGAATTAAAAAGAGAAACACAACCTAAAAATACAAATGCAAAAGCATTAGAAAATTTGGTAAAAGAGGTTAAAAAACCATCAAAATTAAAACCAATTGAAGTTAAAAAAGAAATTCCACAAGAATCAGTGAATTATAAACCAGCTGAACGTGAATCTTTGGATAATATGATTGAAGCAATTGCAGGAGAATAAAATGGTTAAAAAAAATGTAACACCAGATGCCCTTATTAAAACAGCTCAAAAATTGCTGAAAGAGCGTTACATGAAAGAGGGACACCATTTTGTTGTTTCGGCAGCGCTTGTTACTGAATCAGGCAATGTCTATTCAGCACTTCATTTGGGAACAAATCAACCATCCCTCGCAACCTGTGCTGAAATTATCACCATTGGTCATGCAGCAACGGCAGAAAAAGATATGAAAATTAAAATGATTGTTGCTGTGCGTGATCAAGATGGTTATGTAATTTCTCCTTGTGGCAAATGTCGTGAATATATTGCAGATTATGGTCCAGATGCTGAAGTTATTATGCCAGCTGACAACAAAAAAGGATATGAAGTTGTTCCTATTGCTGATTTGATTCCAAATAAATATAAAAAACGGACAGAACCATGCAAATAACAATTTCAGCAATTGGAAAATTAAAAAAAAATACACCGGAAGATATCCTTATTCAAGATTATTTAAAAAAGACAAAATGGCCGGTTGTAATTAAAGAGTTTGAAGAAAAAAAGACGCTGACAGTTGATCAGTTGAAAGAGGCTGAATCAAATCTTTTACTTTCTTCTGTGCCTCAAGGGGGTAAAATAATTGCACTGGATGAACGGGGAAAAACACCATCTTCAAGGGAGTTTGCAGAGTTAATTGGTAAGTGGATGGATGAAGGTGTTCAAAGTATTTCATTCCTAATTGGTGGAGCTAATGGGCATTCTGAAAAATTAAGAGAGCAATCAGATTATAAACTCTCTTTTGGACGTATGACCTTGCCTCACATGTTAGCAAGAGTTGTTCTTGCTGAGCAAATTTATCGTGCAAAAACAATTTTGGATGGGCATCCATATCACAAAGACTAAAAGAAATTAAGACTTGTGATAAAATTTTGTTGACAATTTGTTAAAAGGTTGCTACTATTACTCATCACTTTGGAGAGTTGGCAGAGTGGTAATGCAGCGGATTGCTAATCCGTCATCATGAAAATGATGCACAGGTTCGAGTCCTGTACTCTCCGCCAAATTGGACAAGTCGCTTAAAATAGCGACTTTTTTCTTTATTTTCAATGACTTATGGTGGTTCGAATGTTGTTCGGTCAAAAAGCACTTATTTTTGCAAACATTCGAACTCTTGATTTGATAAATACTTGATTTTAAAGCATTTCGCATTTTTGACGCTGTTTAAAGGGCTTACCGATACTCGAACTTTTTTAGAATTTTAAAATATCTATTATTTTCTTTCTCTATCAGTTAATAAGTCTAACTCACAGTTCGCGAATTTGATACTCGAAATAAACGGAAATGCTTGCATAAAAACAATCAATATAACTACATATAATCGTGGCAAAGTAATAATTGTTGTAGAATTGTTCAAAATTATATCCATCATAATTTCTGAAAATAAAATAGCAGCAAGAATGATACTGAGAATAGAAAATATAAATTTTAATTTTTTAATATTTCTATTTTTATCTTCTTTAATTGTTTCTATGTATCCAGAACGAGAAGAGGCTTTTTGAATCTGAAAATTTAGTTCTGCGCCTGTTTTTCCACTTAAATTAATATCCACTTCTGTTTTTTCTGGTACCCGACAAAACACTTGTTTTACTTTAAAAAAAGGTCTTTGTTCTATAGGGTAAACCAAGAAAGTAGTAAAATTGTTATTTGGTAACTCTTGACTAATTTTTCTTAATTGTTTTCGTCCCCTTTCTAGGGAATAATCAGAAGAATCAGATTTTATTTCAAATAATTGCATTGGTAAAGAGGTAATTGGGTCAACAACAGCTAAATCTACTCTACAGTTCCCAATGGGATATTCTAAGTAAATACTTTCCGACGGATATCCATGAGCTATGAGATAATCTCTTAAATATTGAATTGTTTTTCCTTCTTGAATTAAATATCCCATAGTATTTCTCCTAAAAACATTTATTAAAAAGCGGTAGGCGCTAGCATTAAATCCTGTGATGAACCAAAGCCAGCTCTAAAAATTCTATCTTTATCCATTATAACATTTGTTCCTTGCGAAGATCCACTACATGTATCTATACTCAGAATATATTAATTTTGTGGCAAATATAAAACTATTTTTTCTCCAGTTCTAATATCCGCGATATGAGAAGAATTTAAATATATACCGATTGAGCATGCCATACCCATGAATCGACATCCCTTTTCACCGTTAAAGAGAAAGTATTTTCTTTTTTTATGAGGTATTGTGTATCATAAATTCGACTTTCTGGAACAAAATTAGCACCAGCTGTACTAACTGGTGATGTTGCACAACCGGCTAACCCGATTAAAGGAATTAAAAGAAATAAAAATCTTTTCATTTTTTCTCCTTCTTTTTGCGTTATACTCAATATACAAAGTTATGTCAATCCAAAACAGCTCCTATTATGCACAGTATTGCCCGCCATTAAAAGCCGTCAGAAATGACGGTTTTTTTTATAAGAAGAGGAGGGCGCGAACCGAAAGGGAGCGCAGAAAAAAATGTTTAAACAACATTTTTTACGAGCAAGCCAATGAACCTAGTTGAGGCAAAATAATATATTATTATTGAAGCCGAAATGTAGTTAAATTTGAGATAGAGCAACAACAGTTGCGTAGTCTTGCCCCTTTTGCTTTGTTACATGATGTTGTTTTAATTTTGGTGTGTTGTGATGTGTTCTGGATATGGTTTTAAATTATTAAGCTTGTTTCTAAAAAACATAGGATAAGCTTCATATTCAGAAAGTTTATTAATTGGTAACCAACACATTTTTTCCTCAACACCGTGAGTGATGCTCTTGCTGTTGAGTTTTTGAGTTCCTCTTGGTTTCATTAGAAAATAAAAAGTTACTTCATGAACTTTAATATCTTTGAACATTCCATCATCTCTGGAGAAGAAGTTTTCATGAATGAACGCCAATCTATCCACTTCATAGTGCATACCAGTTTCTTCAATAACTTCACGAACGACGGCCTCTTCAGCGCTTTCGCCAAGCTCGATAGCTCCTCCAATGGAATAATAGTATTTTTCAATAGGATTTGTTGCAAATAAAATTTCATTATTTTCGATAATAATGGCTGCAGCTCTCATGCGAAACCTTTGATTATTTTCTGTTTGAAAACAAATGTCACGTGTTGCAGAGTTTGACATATTAACAATTTTCATATTCCCTCCTAAAATGAATAATACGGGTGATTCATAACATAATGTTGTAATAAAATCAAATACATTTTATCTGTTTTTTTATAAAAGAAAGGTATATTTTGTTATTCACATATGGATTTTGATATTAAATGAATGAAGAATATTTTTCTTGAACATGGATATAAAATTTGTTATATTAAATCGTAAGAAACAAGTTTTAAAGATTTTATAAAATGACTTTTTATTTTTTTAATTTAATCATTGTAAGCTCTCCGTCTGGGGGGCTTTTTATATTTTTTTAAGGAGGGAATAAATGAATAAAAGATATGTTGGTGCTTCTGTTTATGGTTTAAGAATGCCAATTATTAAACAGGGGGATAACATTCAAGAAATGATTTCAGATACACTTATTGATGCTGGATGCTCTCAATATCAACCAATTGAATTAAATAATCGAGATATTTTAGGGATTACAGAATCTTTTTTGGCACGAGCTCAGGGCAATTATATCACAACAGATGACATTGCAAATGATGTGCATCAAAAATTTCCTATGGGTGATGTAGCGATTGCTTTTCCTATTCTTTCTCGTAACAGATTTGCCAAAGTTTTGGAAGGGATTGCAAAAGGCGTTGAAGGTAACGTTTATGTATGTCTTTCTTATCCTTCAGACGAAGTTGGAAATGCATTGATGGATGAAGATGATTTATATACATTAAACATCAATCCATATTCTGATGTGATGACAAAAGAAACGTTTAGGGAAAAAGTTGGTTCATATTTACATCCAATTACAAAAACGGATTATCTTGAACTTTATGAAAGTATTTCTCCAAAAATTAAAATTGTTCTTTTGAATAATCCAAAAGATATTTTAAAGTTCACAAACCAAGTTGTTGTAGCGAGTATTCACACTCGTTATCGTCATAAAAAAATGTTGGCTGATTTGGGTGCTCAAGTTGTTACGTTGGAAGATATTTGTTCCACACCCACAACAAATCATGGGTGGAGTGAATATGGTTTATTAGGTTCAAATTATGCCGATTCAAATCGTTTAAAATTATTCCCAAGAGATTCGATGTCTTTTTGTTCTGAGTTACAAAAACTTATTTATGCAAAAACAGGCAAAAATATTGAAGTGATGATTTATGGCGATGGTGGATTTAAGTGTCCAAAAACAAAAATTTGGGAATTTGCAGATCCTGTTGTTTCCCCAGGGCATACATCTGGTTTAAAGGGTATGCCAAATGAGGTAAAAATCAAAGCTGTTGCTGATAATGCCAATGGTAATTTGGAAGATGCAATTAAATCAGCTATTGAAGAAAAACAAAAAGGGGATGATTCATATGCTCTTGGAACAACACCAAGACAAATTACCGATTTGGTTGGATCTTTGTGTGATTTAACAACAGGTTCTGGAGATAAAGGAACGCCAGTTGTTTTAATTAAAGGTTATTTTGATGATTATACAAAAGGCATTCCTGAAAATTAATTGATTAAAATTAAAAAAGGAGGGGATTTCCCCTCCTTTTTTAATCCAAAGACAAAATAGGGGGAAGCTGCAATCTTTTGAATTTGTTTTTTTCATATCTTTTTTGAATAGAACAAACCAATTCTATGTCGTTTTGGGTTGTTTTTTTTGTGTCATAAATATAAGATTTCAAAATTTCATCTAGTACTTCGTAAGGTGGGAGTGAATCAGTGTCGTATTGGTTTTTTGCTAATTCTGCTGATGGTTTTCTTTTAACAATTTCTGTGGGGATTAAAAATTTTCCTTCTTGATTAAACAGATTTGCTAATTCGTAAACTGTTGTTTTATATACGTCACCGATGGGTAATAAGCCACCACAGGTGTCTCCATATAAAGTACAGTATCCCATTGCAATTTCAGATTTGTTTCCACAAGCTAAAAGAAGGTATCCATTTTCGTTTGAATACATCATAAGAATATTTCCTCTGATTCTTGCTTGTATATTTTGTTCTGTTATTGGATTTTTTGATTTAAAATCAACTGCTTTTAAAAAGTTATCCACAATCTCTTGAATATCAATTGTTTTATGGTCAACATTGTTTAAATCAGCGATTTGTTGAGCTAAATTTATACTTTCTAAAGATGTATATTTTGTTTTCATCATCAGTGTGTGAACATGTTTTGCTCCAAGTGCTTCACAAGCAAGAGCAAGGACAAGAGCGCTGTCAATTCCCCCTGACAAACCAATAATAACATCTTCAAAATGATTTTCTTTGCAATATGTTTGAATCCCTTGAATGAGTTTTTCTTTAATTTCTTTAACCTTCATTTTGATATTCTCCTTTTTTAAGTGCAGCTTGTCTTAATTTTTTGCGTTTAATGAAAAGAGATTTTTCAAGTCCTGCAACGTAAGTGTGTGGGGATTTTAATCGTAAATGAGTTGGATCTAATTTGCTTAAATTTTTGGCTGCATAAGTTTGTATTTCTTTTAAATCTCTGTTCATTTCTGTTTTATTCACAACACCATTTTTAATGACTTCAATCATTGGTGTGTAAGCTCTTTTTCCATTTAAGAATGTTTTTTTCTTTTCTCCATCAATTTGAATAGAGGTAATCGGAGTTGCCAATGATTGTGCATTTAAAAATTTGTGTCCGTCTTGGCAAATAATATCCCCAGCGAAGTGATTGTTTTTATCTACCAATCTGATAACATCTGTTGCGCCAGGAATGGTTGTTTTAATGGCTAATTCAGAAACTTTGATGACGTCTCGTGTGCTTGTTTTTTTTAGTTTATAAACACCTCCGAGAGCTGGTTGATCAAATGCTGTTACGAGCATTGTCCCCACGCCAAAAATGTCGATAGGTGCTTTTTGTTCCAAAATCAAACTTTGAATGGTATATTCATCTAAATCATTTGAGGCTGTGATTTTTGTTGTATGGCAGTTGTTGGTATCCAAAATTTTTCTAACCTCTTTTGAAAGATAAGCTAAATCGCCAGAATCAAGGCGAACACTTTTGAGCTCAACACCAACTTCTTTTGCTGCCTGAATTGCATTTTTTACACCTTGAATTGTGTCATAGGTATCAATTAAAACGCTTGCTTTTTCTGGGAATGATTTGATGTATTTTTTAAAAGCGGTTGTTTCGTTTTCTTCTCTCATGATAAAGCAATGAGCCATTGTCCCTGAAATGGGAATGCGATAGTGTTTACCTGCTTCGACATTTGAAGTGGCTGTTATCCCACCGATAAAAGCACCTCTGGTGGCGCTAAAGCCTTGAGTGTCTTGAGCTCTTCTTAAACCCATTTCTAGTAGAGTTCTTTTTTTGCCATCTGATTGAGATGCAATAGCTATTCTGCTTGCTTTTGTGGCAAATAAACTTTGCGCATTAATGATGTTTAGAATGCCTGCCTCAATCATTAAAACTTGCCAAGCAGGACCAGTTACTTGAACAATTGGTTCGTTTGGAAAGACAATTTCACCTTCTCTAAATGCTTTCATATCAATATTTAACTTCGCATTTGCGAGCATGTTTAAGAATTCTTCTTTAAAACCTTGTTCTCTAAGATAATTAATATCTTCTTTTTCAAAATGCCAATTATCTAACCATTCTAACACTTCTCCAAGACCTGCAGTTAACAAATAAGATCCATTAAAAGGTGTTTTTCTTATGAACATTTCATAAGTTTCAATGTTGTCATGTGTGTTATCATCAAACATTGCTTGTGCCATAGTGAGATGGTATAAATCACAAAATAAAGGAGAAAATTTGTTTCTGTTCATATAAACCTCCTAGTGTGTTAAGATAAGGTTGTGAATTTGAGGTGGGATGTCTTCTTTCCAACTGATATCATTATTTTTAATTTTTGTGCGTATATCTGTACCTGAAATTTTTAGTTCATGTCTGTTTACAATAATGGTGCTAAATCCCTCTTTTTTAAATAAGGGTGCATCTTGTCCTGTGCCACAGTAATATTTTGTTGCAGGCAGAGGTAGGTGTGTTTTGATAAACTGAGCCCATTTCGGTGGATTATGTATATCATTGATCCCAAAGACAAGGAGTTTCCCTTTTTTGATTTGTTCATGATAAACTTGACGAACCATTTTAACTCGTTCTTTAAAGGAATAGGGATTTTTTTCATCTTGAGTATCTTTTGAACCAATAATTAAAATGGCTTTGTCGTTTTCTTTAAGCATCAAATCAATAATTTTTTGATGGCCCTTGTGAAAGGGTTGTAATCTCATAACTGCAAATCCAATCATCATTCATATCTCCTTTCCTTAACTTGTTTTAAAAAGGCTTGAGCTGTTATTGCTTTGATTTTTCCTTTTGCAACAGCTACGGCAAAAGGAGGTTCTTTTAAAACATCAGCTGTTTGTTTGAAAATACCCCTGGTTAAGTCTTCAATAATTGTTATTTCAACGTCTTTTTTGAGCCAACCTAATAGGGCTGCTTTGTTACAAACGTCAGAGGCAACGCCACAAAGAACGACATTTTTTGTTGTATCTAAAATTTTTCTGTCAACGACATCAATAGTTCCTTCCCACATGTCATAAGTTGATTTTTTAAGATATTGAATGTTTGGAATTTTGTTATGCAAGAGTGATGGGGGAATAGCTAGTTTCCAACCATTTGTTCCTTCAATACAGTGTGCAGGAAATAGTTTGCTTTCGGGAGTTTTTGAATATGTTTTTAAATTGTGAGTATCGAATGTTACAATTGCATTTGCAATTATATTTTGGGGGAGATGATTGAAAAATGATTCCATTCTTTCAATAAGTTTTAAATCTCCTTTGCCATTATCAAAAGTAAGTGCGCCAGCTGGGGCAACAAAATCGTTCTGAAAATCAACAAGAGTGAGTGTGTATTGATGTGTCATGGAAACCTCCTTTTGATATTGACTGTTTGTTATTAACAATTTATTATTATCATACAAATAAAAACAAGTCAAGCCATTTTTTAGAGGGGATTTTTAAATGAAAAAAGACAAAAAAGGATTGTTATTTAAAAAACAATATGTTATTATCAATTTGTTTTTATCAAAAAAAATTATTCAGAGGTTGTTTATGTTGGAAAATGAAGCTGAAAAAGCGTTTTTAAAATCTTACGATTCGTCTTTGTTTGAAAAGTTATCTGTTGCAACAGATTTGCTTGTTTTTAGTATTTCTTATGTAAAAACAGATAATTATAGAAAACTTCCAGAAAAAATAATGAGTGTGTTTTTGACGAGTCGTAATCAGTTTCCTTTTAAAAATATGTGGAGTTTGGCAGGGGGATTTGTGGGTCCTCTTGAATCTCCTGAAGAAACAGCAAAACGGGTCTTAAAACAAAAAATCCATTTGGATGATTTGTATTTAGAACAACTTTATACCTTTGGAGATGTTGGAAGGGATCCTAGAACTCGTATTATTTCAATAGCGTATATGGCTTTGATTGATAGAAATGATTTACCTGTTTGTTTGCAACAATCAGATTGTTGGTTTAATATTTTAAGAGAAGAAGGCAAACTTGTTTTACAAAACGAAAACAACCCACAATTGCGTATTGATTTAAATGATCCAAATGCTTTGGCTTTTGATCATACAAAGATTATAAAAGTGGGGTTGGAGCGTTTAAAAAATAAAATAGAATATACTGATTTAGCTTTTCATTTAGTACCGGATGAATTTACGTTAACTGAGCTTCAAAATGTGTACGAAGCTATTTTAGGTAAAAAACTTTTAGCACCAGCTTTTCGTCGGGTGATTAAGTCAAAAGTTCAAGAAACAGGGAATGTTACATCAGGTAGTGGGCACCGTCCTTCTGCTTTGTATCGGTATAATAAAGCGTAGTGTTTTAAATAAAAGGATTATATGCCCATTGTAACAAGGCCTGACGTTGCTTTTTTCTGCAATTTATGTCGTAAGGGATGCAGTTTTTTTCAATTTGTGATTTGTGACGTTTAAATTGTCGCCAACGATTGATTTGAATTTTGTCAATATTGGGAATTCTTCTTCCCATGTAATATCTGCAATACCATTGAAACCAACCACGCACATCAGGTTCAATAATCCATCCTTTTTGTTGCCAAATTTGCAAGCTTTGGCGAGATTTGATTTTAAAATAGTTGCAGTTAATATTGGGTCTTTTAGGAGATAGGTTTTTTGTTAAAAACCAAGATGGAGGGAATTCGTTTTGACAATCATTTAAATATTTTCCTTCAAATACACCAAGATCAAGCATTTCAAAAGGGGTTAACTCTGGGGTGAAGAGAGGATCAAAATTTTCTCCCATTGGTTCGGTTAAAAAGTAAGAATAATTTTTTTGCATTAAGTCATTTACAATTATTTTCATGCAATTCATATAAGATTAATTTTTGTTTTTTAAAGAGGCGTAAAGTTGTGGTAAAAATAATTTGAAGATTTGAGCTTTTTGTGATACAAAATACAAATACAACAAATTAAAGGATTACGATAATGGCAGAAACTCGAAAAAAGAATAATGCAATCGCAATAGATGCTGATGCGAAAAATAAATCAAATAGGGCAATGTTGTTATATGAACAATTAAAAAAAGATTTATCAGTTGAAGGACCTTCAGTTTTTAGCGCTGTTTTATTTTTAACTTGTGATATTTTATCAAATATTCCTTTAAAAAATATATCAAAAGAAACAATTGATCAGCGTATTGCTTTTTTGGGTACAAAAGGAGCAAAATTTTCGAACACTGTTCGTCAAAATGTGACGCAACAGTTGTTGTTAAAAAAATGAGAGAAAATATCCAAAATGGCTAAAGAGATGGTTTGAAACTTTTTATTGAACTTATTAATTTTTAATTTGTTTTAGAATACATGTTGTTTTTAAGATAGTTTTATATTATGATGCCATAACACAAATAGAATTATTAAAAATAGGGAAAAATAATGTTAAAATTTGAAAATTTATCTCTTAGAAAAGCTGAAGTTGAAGATGCGTTACAACTTGTTTCATGGTGGAACGATGGGGATGTTATGGCTCATGCAGGCTTTCCAAATGGGGTAGGGGTACAAGTTGATGAAGTTGTTTCTTTGATTAAAAAGAATTCTAGAAATCGTTGCCAATTTATTTTAGATATTGATGGTACTCCTGTTGGGGAAATGCATTATCGTAAAAAAGAAGATACTTGTGCTGAAATTGGTATTAAAATTTGTGATAAAAAACTTCACAACAAAGGGATGGGAAAAAAAGCTTTAAGCTTATTAATCAATCATCTTTTTGATGAACATAAGTGCCAAACACTTTCAGTCAATGTTTCAAAGAGAAATAAAGTTGCACAACATGTTTATGAACAGTTGGGGTTTAAAGAAAAAAACGCATTAAAAAAAATCTCAGATAAATATTTGGATAAAAACTCATCCATTAAATATGAACTTTCATCTTCTGATTTTGTGAGTTATTTGAAGTAAAATTTAATTTGTCTACTGTTGTTTTTCTATTAATTAAAAAACGCTCCTTTTTAGGAGCGTTTTGAGAAATAATTTTTTGATTATCGTTCTGGCTGGTACACTGTTTTGCCTGTGTTTACATAGTTGCGCAATACTTTCTCCCCTTCTTCTATTTCAATGTTGCCGTAAACAACAATCCCTCTATTTTTGAATTCTTCAAACCAATTTGGTTTAAATCCTTCATCAAAACCTGTTATTTCTTCAACCCGTTTGGAAGGAACACCATAATACACTGCTTTGATGCCTGACCACATAATGCCCCCAATGCACATCATACAAGGTTCAGATGTTACATATAAGCTTAAATTATGTTTTGATAAATCATAGGTTCCTAAGTTTTTTTGAGCCATCTTAATGGCATTCATTTCTGCGTGGTTGTTACTACAGCCTTCTGATACAACGCTGTTGGCTGTTTTGGAAATGGTTTTTCCATTTTCATCGATCACAGTAGCTAAAAAGGGACCTGATCCATTTGAGATATAGTCGCTCATTTCTTCTTGTAATTGTAGAATAATTTTTTTTGCGTTTTCAAGTTTTATTGGGTTTATTTCTTCGTTAGAAATGACTTGAGCCTGAGCTGTATTGAATAAAACCACACAAGAAAATAAAATGGAAAATAAGATTTTTTTCATAATTACCCCCTTGCTATGAATATGAATGATAATCTAAATGTCATATTAAGTGTTTTGAATGACAAACGCAATGGTTCTTTTTTATATTTATATACGAGGGTTACCCCACTTGTCGAGAGGGGTGATGCATATTTTTTGTGTATAAGGAGGGGCTGTGTTTTTACAACAATCCTTTTTGGGTCATATTGTTGATGATTTTTTGGGTTAATTTTTGTGATGTTTCATTTTTTGCGATGATATCTGTATGTGTTTGTGTGGTTGCATTTCCATGACATACGGCATTTCTTAAATGTTTTGCTGCTTCATAATCTTGTTGATCTGTTGGGTCCATGATCCCTTGTTTGATAAGCCAGTCACGTTGTTTTTTGCCTTTTATAGGTTTTCCGTTTGAACCAATTGGTGCAGCGCTTTTGACGGCAACATCCAAACATTGCATAGTGTGAATTAATGTGGGTGTTTCAATATCTTTAGTTTTTTCAACAACTGGGATGTGATCTTTAACTTTGCGACCTTGTGCCCACAAAACAAAAGGAGTGATGTCAGTTGAATCATTTGTATTAGATACTTTTTGAATTGTTAGATTCTTTGTTGTTGTGATTCGACGAATCAGATTGAAAACAGTTTCATAAATCTCATCTACATTTTCAGGAACATCAACAAGAATATCCATTTTTGTATCTGGATGTGCCAAGTCGTCTCTTAAATCATGAAGTTTGATTAATTTTTGAGCGTTATCAATAACGCCAACTTGTTCTGAGAGGATAAAAACTTCATTCCTGTTGTTTTTTAAAAAAACTTCAGGAGTATCTGTATTGTTTAATAAATTTTGTCTTGCTGTTATTTGTGGTTCAAAATTTTGCAACAATGTTTGTGTTAACAAGCGCCTTGTTTGTTCAACAATTTTGATAATTGGTTCAGCCATGGATTGACGAAAATAAGGAGGTATAACTTTGGTTAGAAAGTTATTTTTAAAAAATTCATCAAAATTTTTCTGATTTTTAGACCCTTTGTATGAAGCAGCAAATTCATCATAAGCTTCAGCTAAATAGACCAATTCTTCAATTGCATGAGGATTTTGTGTTGGTATTTCTTTAAGTGGTCTTTTATCTGCTGTTTTGGATAAAATCAGCGCATTTGGGGATATAAAAATACGGGTGTTTTCTAGGGGTAGATTTGTATTTCCAAGAAGGTTGATGTACCTTTTTTTAAATACGATTTTTGTTGGGGTTAAATCTTGAGTAGGATTGTTTTTAACCCAGGCATGATAAAAATGAGCATCTTCAATTGTTGGTTTAGATAGAGTTTTGTTTGCACCGATGGTGCTTTTTCCTAAAAAGTCGTTTTTTCTTACCTTGAATAGTTTTTTTGTCTGATTACTTTTGATAATTAGTTTAAAAAAAGAAGTGTCATATTTTTTTAAAGAATCCATACATTCATCATAAAATCCTTTTGTTCTAACATATTCTTTAAATGCATCATAAAGCTCTTTTATTTCAGACAAATTATATAAAACTGGACTCTTCATTTTCTCTCCTTTGAATTGATTTTTTATATATTATCATAAGAATGGTATTTTGTCAATGTTTTATAATATTGTATTTTAATTTCAAATAATAATGTCTGTAAGATATCAAAAAACCTCCATAGGGGAGGTTTTTTATTGGCTGGGGAAGTCTGGTAATACACGGAATGATTTTAATATTGAAACCATTTAAAAATAATGCTAAAGTTTAACACAAAGGAGTTTAAAAATGGCACTAGATTTAACAAAAACAGTTGTTGAAATATTAAAACAAAATCCTGAAAAATATTTTACAGCAAGGCAAATCGCAGAAAAAGTGTATGAAATAAAGCCTGATGAATGTCTTGCTAAAATGAAAAGAAGTAAAGCAATTATCACCCCTATAGATAATCAAGAGGCTTTAATAAATCAACTTGTTGCAGAAATTGGAGCAAGAAGGTCGAAAGGAATGTTTTCAGAATATGTGAAAACAACGGCTGAACGTCCAAGAAAATATTATTATTCAGAAAAAAGTGATGCTCAGGAAATTAAAGATGCTGAGAAAGTCTCAAAAACAAATGGACAGCCAGAACATGATTCGTATCCGAAATTATGCGAATATTTGCATAATGAGCTAAATATATATCCCAAAAGAATAGAT
>JAZSGT010000005.1:0-20739 GCA_045532865.1 Alphaproteobacteria bacterium | reverse complement strand
TTAGTCTTTTGACTAAGTGTTATTTGCATTTGGATATATCGCTATCTAAATACATATTTGTATTAACTTAAACAAAGGTTTTTTATGATAAAAGAAAATAAAAATTTTAGACTCGAACAAGAGGCATTTTCACTAAGATGCCGTTATGAAAAAGAGCTTCATTCTAATAAGAATGGCTGGTCAACTTTAGGCTTTATGGTTATACTATCTGTTGTCGCATTAGCCTCTCAAGAAAAACACCTCCAACCAGTTTCAAAAGGGACAGAAATAGCGCAAAAAGTACCTGTTCCTATTTGTTCGCAAAAGGTGGATGCTTTGTGTTTAAAGGAAAATGAAAAATTTGTGCATTCTAGATAAAAAAGAAATTTAATTATGCAAAAAAAAGTATGTGAAGATTATGAACCAATTTCAAATATAGGTGTTTGTTCTGCCTTGTTAATTGTGTTAGGTACAGCGGCATATATGGGTGTTTTTTCTGCTTCAAAAGAAGTGGAAATAAAACCTGTTGAAGCGGTACCTAGGGTTATTCAAAAATCTAATCAAATGCCCCTCCTAATCAATCAGCAAAAAGCCGATCAAAAAGAAAGAGCAAATTAATTGGTATTCTTTATTACTTTAAAATACAAAAAAGAGTTGAGGTTAGTAATAATCTCAGCTCTTTTTTATGTCACTTTATTAAAGTTTGAACAATTTTACTTGTATTTTGTTATGAATAGGTTCAGTATATTTGTATAGGTAATAAAGGAGTTTTTTTATGAATGTTGCAAAAGCTGAATTTAAAAGTTGTGCTGTAACAGGAATATTTGGTTTGTTGGTTAGTTTTTCAATTATTGCAGGCGCTTATTACCTTTCTTCTGAGATGAAAAAAGAAGAAAAAAAAGAAAATACACCTCAAAAGATTTTAAAACAATATACAGTTCCTAAAAAAGCAAATTATTGGATTCCTCAAAAAGATAGATGAGTTTTATCTTTTAAAATTTATTTGTGAATTATATAAATTTAATTATTTAAAATGGGAGATTTTTCTGTGTTTCGTTTTATATTCAGTTTTTTTCTGATACTTTCAATTTCTTTTCTCTGTATGGCTCAAGTGAAAGACAATCGCTTGCTTGTTGATAATTATCATCGTTATAAAAGTAATGAAAATGCTTTGCTTGCGATTAAAACTTTTTCAAAATTTTTAAATAAAGAGAAATTTAAAAAAGATCCTATGTCGGCAGCATACCCTATGTGTTTTTATATTGCATTGACAAATGAAAATCCAAATTTGGCAGATAAGATAAAATCACAGTCATTAACGCCTGAAATGAAAAAAATAATTCAAATGGGAGATGAAAATCGTCAACAATTTAATATGTCGTTAAAAACAGGATATCAGGGGATTGAATATCCTTCGGATTTAGATTGTTTGTGGGGTGCATATTCTGCTACGGGGGATATGAAATTTCCACTTATTATTCAAGATTATATTCTTGAAGTTAGAAAAAATCCCAATTCAGATATGAAAAAATATTTAATCGCATCTGCGGCTGAATGGAGTTTAAAATCAAAACTGAAAACAGATTCTTCTCTCGATAAAAGTAAGTTTGCATCTTTTTTGTTGAATGAAAGGTTAAAAAGACCTGATGAGGTCGCAAATGAATTATTGCAATTGAAACAGTGATTTTAATAAGTTATAAAAATCCCCCGAGAATGAGAACTTTTCGGGGGATAAAGTTTTATATTTTTGTTACTGTTTTAATTTATAACGAAATATATTGACAAAAATCAAAAGTATGATACAATAGTATTATAACGAAGGTATAGTTATGTATTAGGAGGGTGCCATGCGTATGATAAAACGATTAATTTGCTTGACTGTTTTGTGTTTTGTTGTTTTTTTTGTTGGAACAATGTTTTCTCCCAATATAACAAAGGTTGAGCAAAAAGAACAAGTTCAAAAAGAAAATGTTTTAGTTCAAAAAGTGACTGAAGAGAAAAAAGAACATCAAGGTGTTGTTATTGGGCATATTGTTGGTCAATATCAGCATATATATAAGGCTCAAAAAACAGCCTCTGCTGAATAATAATGTTTTTTAGGAGTGTGAAAAAAGGAATGCATTTTTTTTTGCATTCCTTTTTTGTTGAGGGGATAGTTTTTATGTTGTATAATAAAAGAGTGTTATAGATTTTGGGGAGGGATATATGTCAAAACAACTATTTAAAGGGCAGACAAATCATGGAATGAGCGAAGAGGAACTTCAGGAGTTTTGTAAAATTTCAAGAATTGTCCATGATTCAGGTGAAGATCAACAAAAACAAGAAGAAATGTTTAATATGCTTTTGCGTGAAGCGTGTTTAACACCAACCGGGAGAGAATTTATTCGCAAGGCGATTCAAAAAGGCGATATTCTTCATTTTAATTTAAAAAGAACTGGGGCTGAATTGGTTAATTCTGGTGCTGGAGGTGAGTATAGTCGTGTTTCAGATATAGCTTATGTTGCATATAAGGATGATTGGGATAAAAATGCCCTTAGTAGGTTTTTAGCATCTTCTACATTATTGCACGAATCAATGCATGATCTTCAAGATTTAAGGTGGTTTAGAGAAAATAAGCTGTTAGTGGATGCAGAACCTCAAGCACTTAGCCATCAAATTTACTGTGAACGCTTTTTAGCCGAGCCAAGTTTGTTTGCTAACTCTCCTGTAAAAGCACAAATTAGAGATGTTGGTAAACATTATATGGTTAATTATAACAAGTGGTTTGCTTATGCAAAAAATCCAAAGAAAATCCCAAATGATGCTCCTAAAAATTTTTTAAAATTTGAACCAGTAGCGAATCTTTCTCCAAAAGAATTAGCCCATGCGCAGAGCCAATATGCAGCCCAAATGGCATCATTAGAAACGCGGGCCGCAAGCATTGATTGTTGGATGAATGCATCTCATGGGTCTAGAGCTTTGAAGAAAAGAGGTCATTATTTTGATCTGATTTTTAATAGCTCTTTAAGTTATGCTGACAATGATAATTCTCTTGATGATGATATGATCAACGATATTCTTGAAAGAAATCCATTTGTAAAACGTTCAATGTTTTCAGGTAAAAACGCTCAAATGAGAGGAATGAATTATCTAAGAGAAGTGGGTTATGGTAAAGTGTTTCAGGAAATAATCCCAGCACTCAAAAAAGCTGGTTTTTCAGATGAAAAAATTGCAGATTTAGGTCAGAGAATTGAATCCCAAGAAAAAAAGAGTGAAAAAAAAGGCTTGTTGCGTATTTTTTCAAGCAATGCGCAACCTGTTAATTTGACACAAAAAAGTCTTAATTTAACAAAAGAAGAAATGAGAACTTTTTCTACTATATTGAAAAACACATTGATGGAAAAATAATAGATATTTTTTCCTAATTATTAAAGAAATAAAAAACCACCGATTTCTCGGTGGTTTTCTTTTGGTTAGAAAAATTATTTTTCCAAGATTGCAACACCAGGAAGTGATTTGCCTTCCATCCATTCAAGGAAAGCACCACCAGCTGCTGAAACGTATGTTAAATCAGGTTCAGCACCTGCTTTTTTAAGTGCTGAAACAGTATCGCCACCACCAGCAACAGATGTGAGTTTTCCTTCTTTTGTAAGTTTTGCAACTTCAACAGCAATGTCATTTGTACCTTTGTCAAATGGTTTTAATTCAAAAGCACCGACAGGTCCATTCCAAATGAGTGTTTTGCAGTTTTTAATAACATCAACAAATTCTTTAACTGATTTTTCACCGATATCTAACAAAACTTTGCCTGCTGGGACAGCATCAGCATCAGAAGTATGTGGGGTTTGTCCTTCACCAAATTTATCAGCCCAAACAAGGTCAACAGGAAGAACGATTTTGCAGTTGCCTGCATTATCCATAATTTCTTTAGCTGTTGAAATCATGCCAGTTTCAACAAGAGAACCTTCACCCATTGGGATGCCTTTTGCAGCCAAGAATGTGTGAGCCATACCACCACCGATGCAGAGGTAATCAACTTTTTTAACAAGGTTACCAAGTAAATCAAGTTTTGTTGAAACTTTTGAGCCTCCGACAACAGCAACAGCTGGACGTTCTGGATTTCCAAGAGCTTTATCAAGAGCTTCTAATTCTTCTTGCATGAGGCGACCGGCTGCTCTTGGTAAAAGGTGAGCCATGCCCTCTGTTGAAGCGTGTGCACGGTGAGCTGTTGAGAATGCGTCATCAACATAAATATCGATACCACTTGCAAGCTGTTCTGCAAAAGTCTTATCATTTTTTTCTTCCCCAGCGTAGTAGCGAAGGTTTTCAAGTAAAACGACATCTCCAGTGTTCATGTTGCGAATAATGGTATCTCTTTCATTGCCGATACAGTCGTTCACAAATGTTACTTTTAAACCACTTGCTTGTTCCAAAGCAGGAGCTAAAAATGCCATTGTAAATTCTGGATTTTTTTCACCTTTTGGACGGCCAAAGTGAGAAGCAACAACAACTTTTGCGCCTTTTTCAACAAGTTCTTTAAGTGTTGGAACAAATCTGTCGATACGAGTTGTATCTGTGATTTTACCTTCTTTTGCAGGAACGTTTAAGTCTGCACGAACAAAAACAGTTTTTCCATTAAAGTCAAAGTCATTTAATGTTTTGTATGTCATTTGATTTCCTTTATCGTTAATAAATTAAAAAGAGGGATTTGCAAAAAATTACAATTCCCTCCTTCTAAAGCTTTCCTTTTTAAAGGAGGCTTTTGCCTCTTTTAAAAATTATTTAATTAAGCTACCCATGTAAGCAGCTGTATCGAGCATACGGTTTGAGAAACCCCATTCGTTGTCGTACCAGCTCATTACACGTAATTGTGTTCCACCCATAACTTTTGTGCCGTTTGCATCAAATGTTGAAGAGTGAGCGTTGTGTGTAAAGTCAACAGAAACGAGTGGTAATTCATTGTAACCTAAAACACCTTTTAATTCTGTTTCTGAATATTTTTTCATTACAGCATTAACTTCTTCTTTTGTGACAGCTTTTTTCAAGATGAGGTTTGCATCAACGATTGAAACGTCTGGTGTAGGAACACGGATTGAAACACCATCTAATTTGCCAGCTAATTGAGGTAAAACCAAACCAACAGCTTTTGCTGCACCTGTTGATGTTGGAATCATGCTCATAGCAGCTGCACGAGAACGGTACAAGTCTTTGTGGACTTGGTCTAAGATTTTTTGATCGTTTGTATATGAGTGAATTGTTGTCATGAAACCTTGTTCGATGCCAAATTCTTTATCCAAAACATAAGCAACAGGAGCCAAGCAGTTTGTTGTGCAAGAAGCATTTGAAACAACGAGGTCTTCAGCTGTTAATGTGTCTTGGTTAACGCCATAAACGATTGTTTTGTCAGCGCCTTGTGAAGGAGCAGAAACGAGAACACGTTTTGCACCAGCATTGATATGGACCATAGCTTTTTCTTTAGCTGTGAAGATACCTGTACATTCCATTACGATATCGATATCCATTTCTTTCCAAGGAAGTTGTGTTGGATCACGTTGAGCGATAACTTTTGTTTTATAATCGCCAGCAATGATGTATTCACCTTCTGCACGAACGTCAAAAGGTGTTGCGCGGTGAATTGAATCGTATTTTAAAAGATAAGCATTTGCATTTGCATCGCCTAAGTCGTTGATAGCAACGATATCAATATCTTTACGTCCTGATTCTAAGAAAGCGCGATAGACTAAACGTCCAATACGGCCGAAACCGTTAATAGCAACACGAACTGTCATATATTATCTCCTTTATTCTAGTTCACTTTTTCAGCATTTTGCTGGATTTTTAATCGAGGTTTATTTAGGCACAAAATTATGCAAAAATCAAGAATATTTTCAAAAATACGTTTTTTATTGCCAAAAAAAAGAGTTTCTGCTATAATAAACACATAAATTTAAAGCAGGGAGGGCCCATGCAAGTTGAAATTGATGAAAAAACGGGTGAAGAACAAACCGAACAAAATGTTATTGGGACACCATCAGAGTTGGATCCGTTTTATGCTGTTCGAAAAAAGAAAAAACGTAAGAAGAAAAAACCTTTTCCAACAGATCCAGATGATCCAGAAACAGATGAGGATTTTGAGGAAGACGATGATGATGACGATGATGACACAGAAACATCTGGTGATACAGAGGATGCTGAAGATGAAAATGAACTTATTCAAGAGGTTGTAAAGCCGATAACGGTTCAAAAAGATCCTTTTTTAAAAGTTCCACAACAGCCTGAAAATATGGATTTAAAACGTCAGGTTGATAATCCAAATAAAAAGCAAAGAAGTCCTCTTCAAAAGTTTTTTGATGTGTTGATTTATGGTATTCAAGGTGCCAAATTAAGGAATGGAGATTTATCTGTCAAAAATTCAATGTTTGACGAGCTTTTGTTGGGACTTGGATTTAAAGCATATTTAAAAGACGTTTTGTTGAATAATCAACTTGTGAAATATTTTAAACAAAAGACAAAAGGCAAAGATGATATGTCTTTTTTGCAAAGAATGTTTAAGGTATTAAAAAAACGGATAAATAAAGATTCGGAACTTAAATCTATACTCCCAGATTTGCAAAAAAAAGTTGAGCAAGTGGGTAAAAAATCTTTGACAGCTACGATTGAAAAAGAGCTGCAAAAAAAAGAAATAAAATCTCAAAATAAAGATATTATTCAGATTTTAAAAACACCACAACGACCTGCAAAAGTTGGAGCTCCCGTTCCTAAAAAAGAAAATATTGCTATTACAAAAGAAGATGCTAAGAAAATTCTTTTAGCTGTTGAAAAAGAAGAAAAAAGATTAAAAGAAGAAGAAAGACGTAAAATTTTTGAAAAGCAGGTTTCTTCATCTCAAGTTGTTCAAAAGGAAAGTAAGGTTGATGTGCAAAAAGCAACTTTGTTAAGTGAACAAATTTCTAAAGTGAAAATGGAACAAGAAGCACGTGTTCAGGGGCAAATTCAAAAAGCTGTTCAAATGAATGAACGGGCAACAATGCAGTCTGAAAAAGATCAAATGATGGCTCAACGTGTGGCTGCTCCGATTATCCCAACTTCTGTTTTGGTTTCTCAAGCAGAAAAAGATCAAGCTATGCAACAACAATTACGTACAGCAGCTCAACAAGAAACCAGTCAACTGAAACCTGAAGCTTTTGGTCAGGCTGCTGCAAAATTGGTAGAAATTGGTCTTGCTAAGGGTATGCAGGAATTAGCGTCTCAGAAGGGGGCATCTCCATTGGGAAATATTGTTCGTGCTGCAGAAACCAGTGAAAGAGCTTCAAGAACATCCGAAAGAGAGACAACGCTTGGCCGTGCTGAAGTTGGACACGCCGAAGCAACAATTGTTCGTGTGGATGATAAAGGGCAAGCAACAAAAATGCCTGAGCAGCCTCAAAGGCAGGCTCCTGATGCTTTGTCAGGCGCTTCACGAGCTGTTCCAACATCTCCTGATGATGAAAGAGTTCCTTCTGTTGATAAAGGAAGAAGTAATAATTAAGGTTGGTACATGGGCCATTTGCCTTGAATAACAGCGTCAATACTTTCAAATGATGATTTTGTTAATGAGCTATAAATCCAGAAATTAACCATAATTCTCTCAACAAATCCACGTGTTTCTTTTGATGGGATACTTTCAATAAAAAGGAGTGGATCTTCGTCATAGAGCATTTGCTTTTTCCATTTAATCAAGTTGCCAGGCCCAGCATTATAGGCAACAGCTGTAAAGATTAAATTGTAATTAATTGCTGGTAACTCCATCAAATAAAGCAAATAGTTTTGTCCTAATGCTAAATTGTAGGATTCGTTTTCCATTTTAGATAGGTTAAAATTAATGCCACTCATTTTTGCAATAATTTTTGCAGTTTGAGGCATAATTTGCATCAATCCTCTTGCGCCAACAATACTTCTTGCATGCTTATTAAAGCAAGATTCTTGTCGTACAAAAGCAAAGACCAATTCTTTTTTAACACGCCAATTATTCAAAGGCGTCCAATTAGGAAGGGGAAACCTTTCTTTTGTATCAAGAGAAACCCCTGTTAAAGAGGCTAGCTCTTTGTAAAATCCCTTGTGCCTTGCATATTGAATAAATTTTTCTTTCTTTTCTTTACTTAAACTTAAATAAAGAGCTGCGAGTTCTTTTTCAGCCAAGGCTGTTTTTCCGACTTGCTTTAATGCATAAAATCGGTTCAGTGCTGGATGAGAAAAAGATGTTTTTGTAACAATTTCTGGATGAGATTCTTCATCTAAAATATTTTCAAGATGATCTCCCATCATGTAAAGAGCAAGCAAGCCATAAAATGTTCTTGGTTGGCTTGATGCAAGTTCTAAGTAATTCCCCACCTTTTGAAATTCGCCCATTTTGAGATAAGCTCTGGCTGCCCAAAAACCAGCGCTTGATTTTAAAAGAGGATACCCTTCATCATGTTCAGCAGCTGTTGAGAAATAATGAGCTGCATTTTCATAATCTTTTGTCCTCCAAGAAGAAAGGGCAGCTGTCCAATGGGCAAGCGGGAGGCTGTCGCCTGAGGTTTTGATGGCTTTTTTTGCGTATTTTAAGGATTTATCATCATTTCCATCTAAAAAGTATGAAAACGCAATTGCTGTGTATACAATATCCATATCTGTTTGATTAAAAAGAGAAGAAACTTTTTTGCTTTCAAGTAATTCTAAAGCCTTTGTTAATCTTTTTTGTTCAATCAGTTTTTTAAGGTTTTTTGAAAGTTTTTTTGCTTCATTTCTTTTTGCAAGGGATAGATAAGAAAATTTTTGTCGAGAAACAAGGTTGATGGGTTCATCTCTTCTCACATAGGAGCAAGAGCCTGCTTTACTTCCATAAACAGGGTCTTTGGGTGATTTTGATGAAAGACGAAAATTCTTTTTTTTCCCTAGAGCATAAACATCATTTGCAATAGGAAGATGGCTATATGTTTTGATAAAGGAATTAATCTCTTGTTTGGAAGTTTTATATTTGTTAGAAAAATATTTGTCATATAAAATATAGCCTTTTAACAACTTATTAGAGAGTTTTTTTTCCAAACTTTTAGCTGTGATATAATGGCCTTTTTGATGGGCTTGAAAAATTTCTTTGTAAAGTTTCACGTCCGTTTTGTTAAGAACGGACGCGTGAGCTGTCAAATGAATTAAAACAATTAAAAGAATTGTTAAAAAGAAGAAAGAAAATTTTTTCATCTATCTTAACATGTATTTGACTAATTGTTTACATTCATTATCGCTGATTTTGTCAGCTTTACATGCTTTAACTTCAATGTTGGCTGTTTGGGCCAAATATTGACAACTTTTACCCATTAAGAAAATATTCCCTGTCCCAGAAGTGCCACTTGCAATTGGTCTGAAATTATAAGGAACTTTTGCTTGACCGTATTGAATAATTAATTGAAGACCTTTTAAATCATATTTTGTTTGGTTTTCAAGTGTTAATGAACCTTTACAAAATTGTGATGATTCATCAATTGGAGGTGTTACAATTTCAATGTCATGAGGATAAATTTCAAAGAAACCACTTTTTGCTTTTTCGTCTTGTTCTGAATCTGCTTTTTTAGAGGCTGCTTCAGGTGTTTTTTGAGGTGTTTTTTCTGTTTCAACTTCAATAAACTCATCCTCTTCTTCAATGATAGGTTCATTTACATTGAGTTCAGATTCAAAAAGTTTAACAGGTTCATTTGAAACAGCTTCTTTTTCTTTTTTTTGAGTTTGTATCTTTGCTAAATCAGGAAAAAGGGCTTCATTTGCCTGTGCGTTTGTTACCCCTAAAATAGATAAAGCGCAAACTGTGAATAAAAAGTATTTTCTCATCTTTAACCTCTCTTTACATTTTGTTGATTTTAAGGTATGCTACACTTAGTATTAACTATATTAGAGGAAACTATTTTAAATGGCAACATTTTTTTTCTGTGGTGTGGGTGGCATTGGTATGAGCGCAATAGCGCTTTATTTGAAAAAATCAGGTCACAAAGTTTTAGGTTCAGATAGAGCTTTTGATATGGGTAAGAATTCTTTGATGAAAGAAAGTCTTCTTTCTCATGGGATTGAGTTGTTCCCTCAAGATGGATCTGGGGTGACGATTGGTGTTGATGTGTTGGTTGTTTCTTCAGCGGTTGAGCCTTCCATTTTAGATGTGAAAAAGGCATTGGATTTGGAAATTAAGATTCAAAAAAGAGCACAAGTTTTGGCAGATATTTTTCACACCTTTAAACAAAAAATTGCCATTGCAGGAACGAGTGGTAAAACAACGGTAACTGCAATGACAGGGCATATTTTGTATCAAACACAATTACATCCTGTGATGATTAATGGAGGTATTGGGTTAAATGCCTATCATGATGAGGAATTATCAAATTTGATTTTTGATACAGGAGATGTTTGTGTTATTGAAGCAGATGAATCAGATGGTTCAATTGAATTATATAATCCTTATGTTGCTGTATTAACAAATGTTTCGTTAGATCATAAGCCGTTGGAAGAAATTAAACCTTTATTTGAAGCCTTTTTAAAAAGAGCTGAAAAAGGATGTGTGATTAACAAAGATTGTATTGAAACAAAGAATTTAATTTTGCCAGATAGTCAAATTGTTTCTTTCTCTATTGAAAAAGATGCATCAGCCACCTTATTTGCAAAAGATGTTCATCAAACAGAGAAGGGAATTTCTTTTAATCTGAATGGTCAGAATTATATCTTACCACTGATTGGACTTCATAATCTTTCAAACGCATTGGCAGCCATTGCAGCTAGCTTGTTAGTAGGGGTTTCGTTGGAGGAGGCTATTAAAGCACTTTCTTCATTTAAAGGAACAAAAAGAAGATTAGAAAATGTAGGTTGTTTGAATGGAATAACTGTTGTAGACGATTATGCTCATAATGAAGAAAAAATTAAAGCTTCTATGCAGGCATTAAAAGGGATGGGTCAAAATTTGTTTATTGTTTATCAACCACATGGATTTGCACCACTTCAATTGATGAAAGAGGGCTTAATTCAAATGCTTAAAAGTGAATTAAGCGCCAATATCCATTGGCTTATGTTGCCTGTTTATTATGTGGGGGGCACGGTTCAAAAAACAATTTCACCAAAAGATATTGTTTCTCCCCTAATTGCGTGTCAAAAGAATGCCTATTTTTTTGAAACAAGAAATGAGGTTATTTCATATTTAACAAAAAATGTGAATAAGGGAGATGTTGTTGCTGTGATGGGGGCAAGAGATGATACACTTTCTTTATTTGCAAAAGAAATTTTAAATAATATGGGGGAAATTAAATGAAAGTAGCAACCATTGTCGCACCAGCTTCACCGGCACCAAAAGAGCAAAAAAAAGCGATTGAAAAATTTTTTAATCAAGAAGGGTTTCAAGTTCGTTTTGCTCCACATGTTTTTGATGCTGAAAGATATTTAGCTGGGAATGATGAGGCTAGAGCAGGGGATTTAAACACGGCGCTAACAGATAAAGAAACAGACATTGTTGTTGCCTTAAGAGGTGGCTATGGTTCGCCTCGGTTATTGGATAAGTTAGATTACAAAGCAATTAAAAAAGCAAATAAACCTTTTTTTGGGTTTAGTGATAATACAGCTTTGCAATTAGCATTGTTCAAAAAGTGTAAAATGATAACCTATACAGGGTTTAATGCTGATTGTGCATTTAGAGGAGTTGGGCCTTTGTTGTTAGAAACATTCAGAGGTGCTGTTGAAAAAAAGAGAATCACATTACAAAATTTAACCCCTGTTGTGTTAGGGCAAGCTCAAGGTGTTGTGCTGGGAGGAACATTAACAATGCTTGTTGGGCTTATGGGAACGCCTTTTATGCCCAAATTAGATGGGGCATTGCTTGTTGTTGAAGAGGTTCATGAATCACCTTATCGCATTGATAGAATGCTTAATCAATTGCGCTTAGGGGGATATTTGAACAAGTTGGCAGGGGTTATTTTATCCACTTGTGCTGATTGTACAGCAAAGGATAAAGCTGATGGAGATGTTACCACTGTTTTTAATGATTTTTTTGGAAAACTTGGTATTCCAGTTGTAACAGATTTTCCATATGGGCATACGCCGGATAGAATTGTTTTCCCAATTGGGCAAACAGCCACTCTTGATGCAACAAAAGGAACACTGATTTTTGATAGTTATAGATAAAGGAAATAAAAATGGAAACAGAGCTTTTGTCCCCAGCTGGTGATAAAGAAGCAGCATATAGTGCTTTTTATTTTGGTGCAGATGCAATTTATTTGGGATTAAAACATTTTTCTGCGAGAGCAGAGGCTGTTAATTTTGATAAAGCTGATTTAGATGAAATCACAGCTTATGCACATCATTTGGGAAAAAAGGTTTATGTTGCAATTAATACATTGATGCAAGAAGATGAGCTTCCTGTTTTGATGGAAAGTCTTAAAATCTGTTCCGATTGCAATGTGGATGCTGTGATTGTGCAAGATTTAGGTGTGGCCCGTCTTGTTAAAAGATGTTTTCCTTCATTAGCCTTGCATGCAAGTACACAAATGGCTGTACATAATTTAGCAGGGGCGTTGGCGCTTAAGAAACAAGGATTTGAGCGGGTTGTTTTAGCACGAGAATTATCATTGCCTGAAATTTTGCATATTCAAGAAAAAGCAGGGGTGGAAATTGAAGTTTTTGTTCATGGGGCTTTGTGTTATTCTTATAGTGGGTTATGTCAGTTTTCTTCATTAACCACTTCGAGAAGTGCAAATAGGGGTAAATGTGTTTATTCTTGCAGGTCTTTGTTTGAGAGGAATGGTGAAAAATCTCATCTTTTTTCAATGAAGGATTTAGCACTTGAAAAAGATGTTTTAAAGCTCAAAGGTATCTCGTTGAAAATTGAGGGTAGAAAAAAAACAGCTCTTTATGTTGGCGCTGTTACAGATTATTATCGCCGGATTTTAGATACGGGGAAAGTAAATCTTTCTTTAACGGATAATTTAAAACAAATTTTTGCTCGTCCTTGGACAAAGCTTCATTTTCAAGGGAAAAACAAAGATGTTATAGATGAAAATTTTGTGGGACATCGTGGTCTTTTAATTGGTGAAGTTGATATGGTTGTAAATGGTGAATTAACATTTAGAACCAGATACCCCATTGAACGATATGATGGAATTCAAATTGATATTCCTGGGGTTGAAAAACCTTTTGGCTTTTCTGCTGAAAAATTATTTGTGAATAAAAAAAGTGTTTTTGAAGTTTCAAAAGGACAAAAAGTTTCCATAAAATTACCAAACAATTCCCCTTATATTAAAAAAGGATATTTGGTTTATTTATCCTCTTCCACAAGGGTTAAGGGTGCTTATTCATATACGAAGCCTAAACCAAGAGAATTTATTAATCAAAAAGAAATCGATGTTTTGGTTTTTGTTGAACAAAATTTAATCACAGCTTGTGCTTTGGATCAAAGTGTGAGTTTGGGTGGGGAATTTTCACCAGCAAAGCAAGTTGATAAAGTCTACGAGAATGTTAAATCTTCTTTTAACAAAACAGGGGATTTTCCTTTTAAATTAAGAAGTTTGCATTTGGAAAATAAGAAGGGCTATTTTGTGCCTGTTTCTATTTTAAATGAATTAAGGCGTCAGCTTTATGCCTTGATTGATATAGATAGCAAAATGCCAAAAATGCCAACATATACTTTTAAAAAAGAACGCGAGGCGCCTCAGTGGACGATTAAAACGGATCAACCTTGGTTGTTAAAAAAAGTTGATTTGTCAGATTTTGCTCAAGTTATTATTGAAATCAATCCCACTTTAATGGAGGAAGAATTTTCATTCATTCCAAAAGATAAAATTGTGTTATCAATTCCTTGTGTGGTTCGACCTCAAGAAAAATGGGAAAAAACAATTAACAAATTTTATAAATTAGGGTATCAAAAATGGTTGATTGGGAATATTTCAGGTCTTTCAATGTTACCACAAAAGGCTGAAGTTTCTTTTGATAACACGATTGGTATGCTAAATACTCAAGCTGTGGCGTATGCTTTTGAACAAAAAGTAAAAGGGATAACATTTAGTGTTGAAGATACAAGTGAGAACATTCAAAAATTAGCAAAGGATGTTCAAAATACAACCCTTGTTGTGTATCAAGATGTACCTTTGTTTATTTCAGCTAACTGTGTGCGTAAAAATACATGTGCTGAATGTTCACATAAGCCTTTAACAGATATAATTAAAAATGGTAAAGATTCGTTTATTATGATTTCAAAGGATTGCCAAACAGTTGTGATGCGTCAAACGCCTTATTATATTGGTGTTGAAGCTAAGACAATTTTGCCAACATATTACCGTTTAGATTTTTGTAATAGACCATATCAAGAATCAGAGATTTTAAATGTGATTGAAAAGGCAAAATCACATCAAGTGATTAAAAATTCGTTTACAGGGAACTTTAAAAAGAAATTTGCCTAATATAGTGTATTGATTTTTATATTAAAGAAACTTAATATAGAAGAAGTTTTTATTAAAGGAGAAGTAAGATGTTTAAATTTTTATTTAAAACGATTTTAATTTTATTATTGTTAATTATAGCTGCTTTAGTCGGGGTATATTTTTATGCTGGTGAGATTGTTAAAAAAGCAGTTGAAACCTATGTCCCTCAAGTAACAGGTACATCTGCTAAATTAGATGGAATGGATTTGTCCTTGTTTAAGGGAGAGGTCTCTTTAAATGGTTTAACTATTGGTAATGCAAAAGGCTATAATTCTCCAGATGTTTTTTCAGTGAAAAAGATTTATGTACAAATTGATCCTAAAACAGTGTTAGAGGATAAAATTGTTATTAATAAAATTTTAATTGATGGAACACATGTTTCAGCTGAAGCAACATATAAAAATGGGGCTGTTACGTCAAACCTAACAACAATTAAAAATAATGTTGATCAGTTTATGAAAAAATCAGCAACATCCTCTTCAGGACAAAAGACAGAAACGAAAAAAGAAGCCTCACCTTCATCTTCTTCAAAAGCTGTTGTGATTAAAGATTTACAAATCAATAATTCTTCAGTAACTGTTGGATTGTTAAGCCAATCAATGGATGTTCCATTACCTAACATTCAACAAAAAAATATTGGAGAAAAAGGCCAAAAGAAAACACTTAAAGATACTGTAGTGATGATATTGGATATGATTTCAGTTGAAAGTATTAAAGCCACAGCTAAAAGTGCTCAAGAATTGTTGAAAAAAAGTGCTGGTGAAATTATTAGTGGCGCAAAAGGTTTGGTTGATGGTACAAAAAAGAACTCAGAAGGGCTTGTTAACGCTGTTAAAGGTATGTTCTAAGAACTTTCTAGTATGAGTGAAAAAATCGCTGTTTTTTAACAGCGATTTTTTTTTGATAATAAAAGAGGATAAGAAACACATTTCAACAAGTGATTACACATCTCTGCTGTTGTTATTCCAATGGCGTTGATCATTCTCTTTTTCTGGTTTGGTGATATCTTTTTCAGAATGAACTGCTATATATTCACTAGCATTAGCTTCTTCAATCTCAGGAGTATTTGTCTCTTTTGATTTTTTTGCTTCTTCAGCTTCGCGTGCATCTGTTTCAGCTTGTGTACTGCCTAACAATCCATCAACAATGTCATTAAGTGCTTTCTTTGCGTTTTCTGTAACCATGATAGCCCCTTTCTATGTGAATTATCTTTTCAATTATTATACACTATTTTTTGAAAAAAGGCAATATTATTTGAGTGGACCCAAATTTGTTTGGATATCATACTCTTTTAAAAGTTTTGGATATTTTGAAAGAGCAGCTTCAACTTTTTCTAAAATATGAGTAATCTTATTTAAGGAAAGACCAGATATTTTTGCTGTTTGGATGAGATCTTCATTTAAAATATTGCGTCCTTTTCCATTGACCATGGCTGTTTGTTCCCCATTAATCCCAGCAGAAGGGGTAATATCAAAAGCAGGGGTCATTTTCCAATGATAATCTTTTGTCATAAGATAAGCAAAGTTTTTTGTATGATCATCTTTGTTGCCGGATTTGACATTGAACATCATCAGTCGAACCATTTTTTCAACTTCACGTTCATCATGGGTTAAATGGGATGTAAGTCGAATAAGGTTTTCATAATCAAGTGTAGGGATTCGATGAGAGGCATGGAGTAATCCACAAGCACTGTGAATATGGATTTTGTTTTTTCCAATTCGGTCAAATCGTTTGGTTGCAAAATGTCCAGCTGAACTTTTAGATGGGAAGAGATATGTGTCCGGCATTTCGATACCAGCATCTTTTGCCATTAAGGAATAAATATATTCTAATGCACCTAGGTTTCGATCATCTGAATCAGATGAAAATTTAATAATCCAAGGCGTGAAGTTATCAATACTTTCTCTGCCACTTTTAATTATTTTAAAGTCATTTGAGACAAGTGCTGTGATTTTTGGTCTTGCACCAGCTGTTGAACCGTTTAATGTACGTAGGTGTTCCAAAAATTCGGAGCTTTCACCTTGAATGATTTTGTCAGCTCCTGCAGAAAGAACATCTAATTTGAGTTCTTCAAAATCCGGTGCATTTGGTGTGCTTTCTGGTTCATACTCAAGCGCTCCAGGTGCTTGTGCTCCAATAATAGAAAGACGGTGCAGGGGAGTAATTTGATAATACGAAAGGCCGTGTTTTTGCAAATATCTATCCAATAACAAACACCCCCAACCATCAGGAAGGGAGTCGTTAAATAATCCAAATAAACCATCGAATGTTTGTTTTTTATCTTCAAATACACCAGCTTGAAGGGGAAGCATAAAGGGGGATAAGCTAATTCCTAATTTTAAAAAAGAAGGTGCATATTCAAACAAAATAGTATCTCTTTGTTCTAAAATGCCAACAAATATTTTTTTTTGATAAGCATTAAAAAAGACTTTTAGCTTAATCATATTTCCCTCTTTATTTTAATTTACCTCGTTGACGTTTTTTTGAATAATTGATTGATTCAAACAAGCTTGTTCTATTTTCTCTTGCTAAAAAAAGAGTGTCAAAATCGGCTAATGCACCAACAGCATGTGCTAGTTTGAGTAACGATTCAAGTGAAATTTGACCTGTTGACTCAAATCGTTTTAAAGAGCCGAGACTGACGCCGGACCTTGAACAGATACCTTCTTGCGTTAAATTAAGTTCTAATCGTTTAGATTTAATTCGAAAGGCTAAATCGGTCATTATTTCTGTTGGCGTTTTTAAAATAAAAGTCATTATATTATCCGTTATTTGTTTTGATTGTACTTTATATATAATATATTATCTGTTAATTTTTGTCAAGTAAAAATGGTCAGTATACATTATTTTATAATGTAAAGCCCCTTGAAAAAGGGGCTTTTATTTTAAATTTTAGGCTTTTCTTTATATTTTTGAACGTCGGGTGAATTAAGGAATTCACTATACCACTGTTTTTTGTTTTTCCAATAGGCATCATCTGGTTGTGCATCAAAGAACTCTTTTAATTTAATAAGATCTGGATAAAATTTATACTTCAACTCTTCTTTTAACCAATTCCATCTATTTGGAACGCCTTCGATATATATATTTGAAATTATGGTTGCTTTTTCTTGATGTTTGGGATTTAAATGCGTTCTTTCCCAAATATATTTTGCAATTCTGGTATAGGAATCGAAATATTTTGATTTATCAGCAGTAATAGCTTGGGAATGCGCTCTTTTATAATAAAGAACTCTAGAAATACTTGTAATGCGCGCATTTGAAAAAAGTGTATGTAAAAAGAAGACGTCATCTTCAAATAGTGTCTTAGCAGGGAATTCAATATTGTTTTTTTGAATAAATTCTCGTCTGTATATTTGTTTGCCTGAGGTTACTGGATAAGTCAAAATTTCGTGTGGTGAAAAATCATTGATTGTGTGAATAGAGTGTGGACTGAGTTCTAAACGATAAGGCAGTTTATCATATCTAGAAAGGCCTATAAATTGACCTGTAGCATTAACTGGTCCAGTGTAAAATGACACAATGTCTGGATTGGAGACTAGAGATTTTAAATGGAGTTGTTCAAGAGCTCTTTTGTCAATCCAATCATCAGCATCCACAAACCAAAAGTACTTTCCTTTAGCAATTTTCATAGCTTTATTTCGAGAGAGTGAAAGACCCATGTTTTCATGTTCAATAATGGTTATTTTAGGGTTGTTTTTATATTTTTTTAATATTTCAGAAGTTTTATCTGTGGAGCCATCATTTACGACAATAAGTTCGTAGTTTTTAAATGTAGAATCTAAAACAGAATCAATGGTTTGTGATAAAAAATGCCCATAGTTATAGGAGCAAATAATAACAGAAAAATAAGGCTTTTTTGTAAAATTAAATGTTATGATTATGCAACAAATTACAATAATAAACAACTTAATCCAAATTGATAATTTTGAAAACATGATCCCTCGCTTTTAATAATAGTATTTATTTATTTTTAAAATAAAGTTAAAAAAAAAGCAATTAAATTTTTATGATTAAAAAGATGCTTTGTTGAAAAATAGTTGCAGAATTTTTGCATTTAAAATGAGCCACCAGCACCACCGCCACCAAAGCGACCCCCTCCACCAAAGCCTCCACTTCTGTGTGAGCTTGCTTTGCCTTTTAAGATATTTTTCAATAATGAAAGAAAAATAAGTATAAGACCAATAAGTACAAGACCAAAGCGTTTTAATTTTTCTTCTCTTGGGGCTGTATACACAAAAATAAATCCTCCAATTGAGTAAGCAATTAAAAAGAGTATACCAACTAAAAGTTCAAAATTCATATGGGTGATTTTGTGCCAAAGAGAAGGTGCAAAGTCTTTTCGATGTGAAAGTAATCCATTGACGCCGGCAATTGTGGCTCTGTTGTAGTCAGACTCTTTTAAATAAGGCAACATTTTGTTATTAATAATTTGTTGAACTTTAGAGTTTGTTAATGTTTTTTCTATGCCTATGCCTGTTGCAATCCAGACTTTTCTTTCATTGGGCGCTATAAGCATGACAATACCATTGTTTAATTTTTTATCTCCAAGCCCCCATAAGTTGCCAAGGTTTTTAGCATATTCGTTGATTGGGATGCCGTCTAAAGAATTAACAGTTGTTATGACGATATTATGAGCGTTATATTTTGTGAGTGTTTGAATGATTGTATTTTCAATTTCAGGGTGAATTATATTGGCTTCGTCAACAATTTGCCCTGTTAATTGAGGATAAGCGTGTGCTTGTATAAATAAGAATAAACTGATAATAAAAGTGATTAATTTCATGATAATCCTTGTTTGTAGTATTTATCATAGTAGGGCATATTTAATTAAAAAAAGCAAGGATATTTATTTTTTATCAAAATACTTTTTAGGGCAGGGGCATCTAAATAAAACATTCCTCGTCCAATCGCTTGGGTACATAAAGGAGGTGTTTTATTATGAGGTTCCATTTAGTGGCGCATTTTAACGTACAAGAGGTTGTGCTTTTTATTTCCCCTCTTCCTCGGGGGTCTGCACTCTCTCCATAGTTCGCTACATAACAAAAAACCACTCACAAGGAGTGGTTCTTTTGTTGGTAGGCGACTACTTGATTGCTCGGAACTTATAGTTCCTCGTCCTCGTGCCTCGGACTTCTAGTAACCTCTATATAATGGATGGGTTAAAATGTGCATAATAAATGGACAGATAATAAATAAAACGCCGACTGCAGTGTACAATCGCTTGGGTACATAAAGGAGGTGTTTTATTATTAGATGTTATTTAGTGGCGCATTTTAACGTACAAGGGGTTGTGCTTTTTATTTCCCCTCTTCCTAGGGGGTCTGCACTCTCTCCATAGTCGCAACAAAAAAAACACTCACAAGGAGTGGTTCTTTTGTTGGTAGGCGACTACTTGATTGCTCGGAACTTATAGTTCCTCGTCCTCGTGCCTCGGACTGCCTACGGCATCGCTCGAAAAGCTCGCCGAACCTTGCCCCCTCTTCCTCGGAGGTCTGCACTCTCTCCATAGTCGCAACAAAAAAACCACTCGCAAGGAGTGGTTCTTTTGTTGGTAGGCGACTACTTGATTGCTCGGAACTTATGGTTCCTCGTCCTCGTGCCTCGGACTGCCTATGGCATCGCTCGCAAAGCTCGCCGAACCTTGCCCCCCTCTTCCTCGGGGGTTTGCACTCTCTCCATAGTTCGCTACATAACAAAAAACCACTCGCAAGGAGTGGTTCTTTTGTTGGTAGGCGACTACGGATTCGAACCGCAGACCCCCTCGGTGTAAACGAGGTGCTCTAACCAGCTGAGCTAGTCGCCCTTAAAAAAGGATGATACACTTATATCATCCTTTTTTTGAAATGTCAATACAAAAAAATTATTTTTTGTTGACGATTTCTTTTAAGCCTTTACCAGCACGGAATTTCGGTTGGTATGAAGCTGGAATTTTGATTGTTTCCCCTGTTTGTGGGTTGCGGCCTGTTGTAGCAGAGCGTTTTGTTGAGCAGAATGTGCCAAAGTTTGTGATGCGAACTTCGTCATTTCCGTTTTGGATTGTTGAAGAAACAACATTGTAGAATGAATCCAAAGCTTTGGATGTAACTGTTTTTGGTAAACCGGATGCTGCTGCAACTGCATCAACTAATTCTTGTTTGTTCATAATAAACTCCTTTTAAACTGTGTTTGAGTTAAACAGGGAATCTCCCTTACAAACGCTATCTTAACGGCTATTTTAGAAAATTGTCAACACTCTTTTTTCATTATTTTGTAAAAAAAAATCTTTTTTTAAGTCGGATCGTAGCCATGTCGTTCTGTGAGCCAAGGAGTTGTGGAAGTG
>JAZSGT010000071.1:0-41781 GCA_045532865.1 Alphaproteobacteria bacterium | reverse complement strand
GCAACCACTTAAATATAAATACGAAATAAATCGTATTACTTAACACATTCATATTGTAAAAAGACACTCATAATTAACTTGCAGATGATTTTGGATAATTTGAAATAAAATAGTAACAGACTGTTAAATATAGTATTTACTCCATTGAAATTGTTTTGCTAATATTAAAGATATAGATTAAAAAATTAATTTTATCCTGGATTTTTATTTTTTTATTTATTATAAGGTATAACAAAGGAGTTATTATGCAAGCTACTGTAGTTGATCTTTTTTGTGGTGTTGGAGGCCTGACTTGTGGTTTAAAAAAGTCAGGATTAGATGTTGTTGCTGGACTTGATAATGATCCTACATGTGAATTTGCGTATACAGAAAATAATAATACGAAATTTATTTGTGCAGATGTTTCAAATATTTCATCAGATGTAATTAATGATTTATTTTGTAGTTCTGAAATTAAAATTTTAGTAGGATGTGCTCCGTGTCAAACATTTTCTAAGCAAACAAATAAGTATAAAAATAGAATTTATGATAAAAAATGGACATTATTAAAATCTTTTGCAAAACATATAAGTTGTATTCAACCTGATATTGTTTCAATGGAAAATGTTCCGGAATTGGTAAAGTTTGATATATTTAATGAATTTAAATCTTGTTTGGATGAATTAGGGTATAATGTTGAATATTATATTGTGGATTGTAGCAAATATGGATTACCTCAAAAAAGAAGAAGACTGGTTTTATTGGCATCTAAACTTGGAAAAATACATCTATTACCGTCGGATTGTTTAGGGGATAAGAAAACGGTTCGAGATGTAATAGGAAAACTTCCTAAATTAGAAAATGGGAAATCGGATCCTAATGATCCTTTGCATAGATGTGCTGGTTTAACAGATATCAATCTTAGAAGAATACAACAGTCTAAACCCGGAGGGACATGGAGAGATTGGGATAAATCTTTAATATTAAAGTGCCACCAGAAAGAAAGTGGTAAATCGTATAGTAGTGTTTATGGGCGTATGAAATGGGATGAACCTTCACCAACAATGACAACGCAGTTTTATTCTTTAGGGACAGGACGCTTTGGACATCCTGAACAGGATAGAGCTTTATCTTTAAGAGAGGGAGCTTTATTGCAAACATTTCCTGAGGATTATCAGTTTTTTCAAAATGTTGAAAGTATGTCTATAGGAACAATAAGCCGTCACATAGGTAATGCTGTTCCTGTGGATTTGGGAAAGATTATAGGTCTCTCAATTAAAAAACATCTAAAGGACTACGGTTATGAAGATGAATAATAACGAACAACAGTTTTCTTTTAATATTTCTCTTAGTGTACTTAATCATTTGGGACGAAATTTATATAGAAATTTTGCAACGGTATTAGGAGAAGCCATATCAAATTCATGGGATGCTGATGCTCAGAATGTATATATAACAATAGATAAAGATAATAATTGTTTTTCTATACAAGATGATGGTATCGGTATGAGCGTCGATGATTTCCAAAATAAATTTCTTAAAGTAGGATATTCTAAGAGAAAAAATGGAGAATTTATATCAAAACTGAAACGTCCATATATTGGGCGAAAAGGAATTGGTAAATTAGCTCTTTTATCATGTGCAGATAGAATACATGTCGTTTCTAGAACATTAAAAACTGAGCCAATAGGTGGAATTATTGATAATAAACAACTAGATGCTGCAATAAGTGAAGATAATGAACAATATAAGTTAGCAGAAATTTCTGCAATGGAAATGATGACAGTTTCTTTTTCAAGAGGTCAGGGAACATATATATTTTTTGAAAATATGAAGCAAGGAATAGTACATAGTGTAGAGTATTTAAGAAAAATTATTGCTTTGTATTTTCGTTTTTCAACATTGGATGATAATTTCAATATTTATGTAAATGGTAAAATAATTTCCAGTAAAGATTTAGATGAGTTAATACAAAAAACAGAATTTGTATGGAATATAAACGGTACAAAAGATGATTTGTATTTAGATGAAGTGCAGAAGATTGCCATGTCTAAACCCAAAGGACAAACACCAGAATTATCATTTAAATTAAATAATGGAGATAAAGTTAATGGTTTTATTGTATCTGTAGAAAAGCCAACAGATTTAAAAATAAAAGAATCAGATGATACAGTAACAGTTGATCTATTTGTAAATGGTCGATTACGAGAAACCGATATTTTGAAACATATTAGAACTAGACGAGTACCTGAAAGCTACTTATATGGTCAAATAAATTACAATGCATTAGATGACGAAGAAGATAGATTTACAAGTAGTAGAGAGAGCATAAAAACAGAAGACCCTAAATTTCAAGAATTTTTACAACATTTTAAATCATTGTTACATACAGTCATGAATCAATGGGATGGTTTTCGTGTAGACAAGCGAAAAGATGGGGATCCTGATAATACATCAAAAATGACTAAAAAAGAAAGAAGAGCTAGGGAATTATATAATGAAACATCAAAAGAATATAAAGATAAAAATTCTACAATAAAAGATGAAATTGATTCTTGGTTAGGTAATTTAGAAGAAGAGGCCCAATTCAATTTTCCTGCCTATTCAGAATGTTTCATTTCCGAAAATCTTATTAGAAAGTATATTGAATACAAAAAATATCCATTATCTGAAGAGGCTAAAAATCGCGTACAAAAATTTCGATCTCAAGAAGAAGGTAATAAAACTAAAGCGGGGATGAATATTAATATTAGAAAAAATGATGATGATAAAAATTATTTAGATATGGGGGATTTAGCAAATCTTGTGGATAAAGGAACAGAAGCATACAGACTCTCCACTAAAGAAAAAACATACAAACCAACTAGAGATGCAGTAATGCACACATCATTAATATCAGACGAAGCAAAAAGGTCATTAACTACTGTTTTAGATGAAATAAAAGCCCGCATTAGAAGCTTATTGAAGTAATTTTATTGTTCAACTACTTATCGATGATCAAAGTATTATTTGTTTGCCTAGGAAATATTTGTCGGTCGCCGATGGCGGAATTTGTGATGAAGCAAATGGCCGCAGAAAAAGGTCTGGTGGATAAGTTTGAAATTGCCTTAGCCGCTACGGAAGGCTATAATGAAATGGTGCATGAGGCGCTGGATTATCGAGCAGCAGATATGATGCGACAGATGAAAGTCCCTTTCACCCAACACTACTCGCGTCAAATTCGCAAATCAGACTACGATAAATTTGACTATATTTTGGCAATGGATGATAATAATGTGCGAGATATTTTGGATATCGTTGGCTGTGACAAGGACCACAAAGTTCATCGCCTGTTGGACTTTACACAAAATCCGCGACCAGTTAAAGATCCTTGGTACACCGGTAATTTTGATGAGGCCTATTGGGATATTTATGAGGGGTGCCAAGCATTTTTAGAGTATTTACAAGGGGGCAAAAATGTGGCCTAAAATAAATTTTATTCCCCTAATTAAACAAGCTCTTATAAGTATAGAAAATAAAGAATTTAAAAGAACCAATAGCACCGCGCTTTTATCCCTTAGAGTTTTGTCTGGAGCAATTTTTGCGCTTTGTCGGGATGCTGTTTCTTTATTGGAAAATAATCATATATTTACCGCTTGTTCATTAACCTGCCAAGCAATTGAAGCTCAAATACAACTCTTATGCTTAGATAAAAAGTATGATACTAATGGTAAAGATTATTATGAATTTGCATTTGTGGAACAACTAAGGAGTCTACCACTTAATCCTCACTGGAAAGAAAAAACTTTGCAACGAATGCAACATTATAATTGCGAGAGATTTTATAATGGAAAAGGTAAAGATACTGCCGATATTAATAGCTATTACAAAAATTGGTATCGTTCCTTTGCTAACAGCATCAAAGATCTTAGTAATATTGCTTTTCCCCATTTTAAGGAAATATTTCATACCCAAGGAATTAGCTTCCTTGAAGAAGATTTAAATATTGATCTGCTTTACGAAAATTACCAAACTCTTTGCTCTTTTAAACATTTATCACCTTTTATTGTGGGCGATACATTTTTAGTACAAGGCAAATTATTTGAAGAACAAAAATTGAATCATAAGGAAGTAGCTTTGATGGGAATTTATACGGCTTTACTTTCCGTAATATTGGTACTCAATAGACATGATGAACAAATTCCTATTGAAGGTTGTTTATTTAATAAATGATATTTGGAATATGCCTTTGGGTGCACTAAATTGCCACCTTAATCACTGCACTTTTTATGGAGTAAGTATTATAAATTGACCCCCAAAAGATCAACTTGGACGGCGGTTTTTAGTTTTTTTATTATTTTTCAATACGGTTAAAAGCGTTGGTAGGATGATTTGCGCCAAGAGTTTAAGTTGCTTTTCCATGTATTATCCTTTCAGTTGATGACATCACCATACATGCTCTTATTTACAGATTTATCAACTTATATTTTGAAAAGGTGCATTTTTGACGATAAGCGACACTATTTTTGCATACAAGTCATTTACAAAAAGGTCAAAAAGTAAATGAATTTATGCTGGTTTCCGTAGAAAATGAAAAAATCTCCACCACTTACCTCTTAAGCTTTTGGCTTTAAGAGGTTTTTTTATGCCTATTTTTCAGTAATTTCTGCTTCCCGTCACAGTTGCACGTCACTTTGCCCGATAAAGACATTTAACCCCTACTCTAGCTGTAAGATTTTAATAACAAAAAATTCTGTTTTTATAACGAGCTTGATTTTTTGAATAAAATTCACTTTAATTATAAAATACCTATCAATTATTATTAAGCCTTAATTAAAACGGAGTGGACTATGAAACTATTGATTATTGGTGGAGGGGCAGCAGGAGCCAGTTGCGCAACCAGATTCAGAAGATTAAATGAACAAGCTCAAATTACCATATTGGAAAAAACGGATGAAGTTTCTATTGCCAACTGTGGCTTACCTTATTATATTTCCGGTGTGATTGAAAATCGCAACAGTATATTGGTTTCAAATCCTCAAAAATTTAAGTCATGGTTTAATATTGATGTCAAACTTAAAACAGAAGTCATTCAAATCAACAAAGAAGAAAAGCATGTTATAACAAATACGAATGAAAAAATTTCATACGATTATTTGGTAATCGCAACAGGCGCAACACCCATTATACCAAACTTTGAAGGTTTAAATAAAGATAAAACATTTGTGGTGCGTTCACTGAGTGATGCTGATAAAATTAAAGCCCATATTAAAAAAAACAATATTCAAAATGTGGCCGTTATCGGAGGTGGTTTTATTGGCGTAGAAGTTGCCGAAAATATGATAGAAATGGGCTTAAAAACATCTTTAATTGAAATGAACGATCAGATTTTAGCACCTTTGGATCTGGAAATGGTACAACTTGCCCATAAAGAAATACGCTCCAAAGGAATTAATTTGATTTTGTCAGATGGTATTCAAAAGTTTGATGGCAATAAAATTATCTTAAACTCCGGTAAAAAAGTTGAATTTGATATGTGCATTTTGTCCATTGGTGTTAAACCTGAAATTCAATTAGCAGAAAAAGCTGACCTTCAAACTAACCGAGGTATTATTGTTGATGAAACATTAAAAACGTCTGATGCGTTTATTTATGCAGCTGGCGATAATGTGGAAATAAAAGATTTTGTCAGTTTACAAAACACATTAGTGCCGTTAGCAGGCCCAGCTAATCGTCAAGGCCGTATTATTGCTGATAATATTAACGGACTGCATTCTACATACAAAAACACACAAGGAACATCTGTTATTAAAGTGTTCGACATAACTGTTGCAAGTTCAGGGAACAATGAAAAGCAATTAAAACAAAAGCAAATTCCATATTTAAAAACGTACGTATATTCACGTTCTCATGCTGGATATTATCCAAATGCCAATGCAATTTTATTTAAGTTGTTATTTAACCAAGACGGCAAAATTTTGGGTATTCAAGGGATAGGCAAAAGTGGTGTTGAAAAAAGAATTGATGTCGTGGCAACCATTATGAGAAATGACGGCACCGTTCAAGATATGATTGATGCAGAACTTTGTTATGCTCCCCCCTATTCCAGCGCTAAAGATCCGGTTAATGTGTTGGGCATGTATGCCGATAATATCATAAATGGGCTGGTAAAACCTGCTTTTATGGAAGATTTGGAAGATGCGCTTATTATAGATGTTCGCCCACCAATCCTGTATCAACAAGGAACCGTTCAAAATGCCATTAACATTCCGATTATGGAGATTAGAGGGCGTTTAAATGAAATTCCAAAAAATAAAAAAGTGGTCTTGTCTTGTTCAACTGGCTATACCAGTTATTGTGCATCCAGAATTTTAATGCAAAACGGCTTTGATAATGTGTACTCCTTTATGGGTGGATATGATTTTTACAAAGCCGTAAAACCATAACCAAAAAGAATAACTTCCATAAAAAAAATCAAGAAAGGAAAAGCAAAAATGATTCAAATAGGTATTCAACATTCAGGAACTTTAGAAATTACAAACAACCTGACAGCTAAAAGCATTGGAAGTGGTGGGCTTGATGTTTTAGCAACACCGGTCATTATTAATTTAATGGAAAAAACAGCTTGGGAAAGTGTTCTTCCTTTTATGGAAGCTGGCTGCGATACCGTTGGGACTTTTATTGAAATTAATCATATTGCACCAACACCTATTGGCTCTGAAATATCATGCACCAGCATTTTAACAAATATTAGAGGAAGAGAACTTACTTTTGACATCGAAGTTTTCGATAACAAAGAAAAAATCGCCTATGCAACACACAAGCGATTTATTATTAAAAAAGAACCTTTTCAACAAAAAGCAAACAATAAGCTTTTAGTGAATAAATAAAATTACTCTACTGTTACATGTTCTTTTACCAGCCGGATAATCTCTTGTTCATCTGCTGGAGATAAAATGCCATATAATGGTATTGGGAACGGTCCAAAATCACAATTATTTTTTTGCAAATAAGAATATTTGTACTTAATATTCTTTTTAGGTATCAAGGAAAGAACTTTTTTGTCCTTTCCACATAAACGAACTGTTCTTATTTTTGCTGACTGAATATCATTCCAAGCAATAGGTTTTGAATAATCAATTTTTATATCTTTATCGGTAATCACAACAGCAGGATGCTTAACCACATTTTTATATCCCCAAGCAACAATTGTGAACAAAACAGCACCCCAAATCCAAGGATGACTAAGTCCCAAGCAAAAAATAAACACCAATTCCATCAACAAAATCAAAAAACATATATCTATTTTATTAAAGTGATAATAAAATGTTTTTTTCATATAACTCTCCCTTAGCTATTTTTTATATTGCAACCCATCGTGAAAAGCACGACCAACAACACCACCCACTTCACGATAAACATGTGCTGAACTATCATAACAAATCAAATGCAATTTAGATAAATCAATATCCCCCTTTTCATTCAAGACAGTTTCATCTGCCAAAACATTTTTAACTTTTCCAGTCAAACGATAATCCCCTTCATCATCAGCCAACTCCATCACTTCACATTCAAGAGTAACAGGATATTCTTGAATAACAGGCGCATCCACATATTGTGATTTTTCAACATGAAAACCTGCCTTTTCAATTTTATTGATATTAGCCCCCGTTTCAATTCCAAAATAATCCGACTCAACAACTGTTTCTTTTGTTGCAAATGAAACAGTAAAAGCTTTTTTAATTTTCAAATTTTCAGTTGTTTTATGATTTCCAAGAGAAATGGTAATCGCATCCCTATCACATTGCATACCCCAAGCAGCATTCATTGCATTTGGTATGCCATTTTCATCATATGTTGCAATAATCAAAACCGGCATTGGTGCCATAATCAAACTTTTTGATACGTTTTTTTTCATAAATCCTCCTTCGTTTATCAAAGTCTATTTATGGTATAACAAGTATTTTTTCAACGAACAAGCAGAAATATCTTTTTTATTTAAAAAACAAAGTTCTTTTGTTATAATAAAGAAATGGAGGTCTTTTTATGTTAAAATATCTGTTGCTCTTTACTGGAATTATGAGCTTTTTCATTTCACCAGCAAATGCAAAAACACACCGTTTTGAAATTAACCCACCCAGAGAACTTGATTTTTTACCCTTGCACCAAATTTTCCATATCCGAAAAAATATGGTAAATCGATATCATATTTTAGACATCAAAAATTACAATCCGACACAAAGTCCTGCGTTTAAACAAGTTCTTCCCAACAAACCTTGGTGGGGTGTTAAGGGAATGTTTTGTTACGCTTCAGGAAAATTGAGTATTGGAGGTGTTTCTGAAGAATCACGGTTTATTGATAATCCATTTGCCCTTATCAACGTACATGAGGCAAATGCTTTGTTTTTTAAGAAAAAAAAGGGAAATTGTCCTTCTTCCTATATCTATTTAGAAAAATTAACTTTTAATGATGAAAACAACACATTCTACGCCACCTATAACGCTTCAACTCATTATAATAGAATAAAAAAAATGGCCTCAGCGTTAACAGAAATGCAACCTTTTACTTTTGGAGGCATAAATGCTGTTGATTTTGAAATTCCCTACGCAAAAATGATTTTAAAAGAAAACATTACATTTAAAAATGGAAAAAATATTTCAAACACACTCTATAAATTCAAAGATTTTATTCATCTTGGGCATAGCTGTGGATATAAAGGAGGATGTAACAATGGCTCGCCTTATCAACCAGAGCTTATTTTTAAAATTGAAAAATTCCCAGCAAAAGCTACTTTTCATTTATATAAAACCCCTCCTACGCATAAAGATGAAACCCCATTTATTACTTATCATTTAACGATAAAATAAAAACATTTACATCATTATCATTTTTTGATATACTCTTTAAAAAAAGGGGCAAATATAAAAGGAGTCCCTATGAATCAAGAACATTATTATGACAAAAAATATAGCTTCACATACCCTGTTTTTAAGTGGAGTGGATTTTGGAAATTTTATACCCTTCCTGTTAAAACACTAGCTGACATATATGAAAAGGAAACAGGAGAAAAACCAACCTCTTTTTTTGACTGTGGATGCGCAACAGGAGAACTTTTAAAACAAGCTGAAGAAATGAAAATGCGTGTTCAAGGAATTGATATTCAAAAATATCCTTCTTTATTAAGAAAAACACATCCTAATATTGAAATCGTTTCCATTCTAGATTATCAAAAGCCAATTAATTATGACATTGTTTTTTGCAATGGAACACTCACCTATTTAAATGAATCCAACATTGGACAAGCGCTTGAAAAATTTAAAACGGCTAAAATGGTTATTGCTATTCACAACACAACTGAAGATGACGAAAAAGCTGGTGGACCAGAATATAGAGATCCACAACCAAACAAACCTCGCTTAATCAAAAGTCAAAAATGGTGGGTTAATCGTTTTAAACAAGCTGGATTTAATGCGAAATACGACCCCAAAACGGATTGTTTTATTGCTCAATATAGGCAAAGAGAAAGTTAATCCCAATAAAAAAGGCGTTTTTAAACGCCTTTTTTACTTTTAGAATCTATTTATTATTCATAAGAATAAAATTCAAACGGTTGGAATGAATAATCCCATCCATTATCACGTCTTGACAAAACAGCTTCATAAACAAGATCCCCTTTATCACTAAAACGACGCATAATTCCATTATACATTTTAGATGTATGTGTTACAGGGGCTCGTGATGAAAAGACCCAAACTTCTTTTGTTTTTGGATGTACAAAAACGATACTACCCATATCAGAATATTCGGACAATTCTTTTAAAAAGACTTGTTGAACTGTTTTTTTCTTATCATCAATTTTAAAAACTGAAGCAACTGAATTTTTGGTTGTATATAATTTTTTATCATACATATCACCAGAATTATCAAAAATTGAATAAACCCCATTACCAACATATCTCACACTATGCGTTTTCAATGGCCATTTAAATCCTTTTACTTTTTCAACGCCTTGTTGAACAGCTTTAGAATAGGGTTTCCCATTCTTATCCACAGCTGTTAATAAGAGGTGTGAAATATCTCCCTTGTCACCTTTACGACCCGATTTATGCGTTAATTGATGTGGAGTCAACCACCATATTGGTTTTTGAGAAGCCTCATCAATTTTAACAATACCCAAATGGCGACCTGAAACGATAACAGCTTTATTTTTAGAATCATAATCAATACCATTTGTATGAGCCCAATCCACCTTGCCAAAATCTTTTTCTGCAGATTTCACGATTAAAGAACGATCAGGATTAAGCATTTCTGCCAAATCATATTGTGCAACAATAACTCCTGTTTTTGCATCTATCTCAAGCACAATATCTCGATGAGAAACATATTCTCTCCCATCAAAAATAGCTTTTGAATCTTCATAAGAACCAAATACAAGTAAATTTCCATTATCCTTAAAATTCATCCCATGCATATAGCCATAAAACCCCTCTGGATATGGATAATAGGCCAGTTCTCTACCAAGTAAATCATATTTGACAATACCTTTTTTAAATTCCATATAAACATCATTTTTATAAAAACGGGTTAAGTGCCAACCACGTGCTTCAATTATATATCGTATATGACCTTCTTCATCCCAAATTTGGCCATTTGTACTTGAATAGTAATGAAAACATTTATCTTTTTTAACAGATGGGGTCCACTGAACCATCAAATTGGAATCACCAACAGTAACGGTTATCTGTGCTTTTTTTGATTTTCCTTTTTCATCAGTTGCACGAATAATCACTTGATTATCATAATTTGAATACAATCCAACAAGGGGAATTTCATGCTCTTTTTTATATCCATCAAATTCATGTACAATATCTGGAGCACCATCACGTCCCTTTATACGAATTGATATCTTTGTTTTTTCTTCAGTTGGAAATTTCACAAGGGCTGAAAGAGGTGTTGAACCATACGGATTAACTTTTACATAAGGTTCCTCTAAAGAATAAACAAATTGTTCATATTCCTTTTGTATTTCAAGGTCCATTGTTTCAAGTGACCAAGTATTTTCAAATTTATTAAGTTTAAATAATTCAGGTTCATACTTTTCCCACTTGATTAAAATCTTATCTTTAGAAATCACTTCTACTTTACCACAATCACCATTGACACGGCAAAATTTTGTATTTCGTACAATAATCCGATCAACCCAACTTGGATGTATAATATGGTAAGATTCAATGTCTACCGCTTTTGCATTTAACGAAAAACAAGATAAAATCAATCCAAATACAATGATAAACATTGGCTTTGTTTTAATAGAAAAACGAACAAATGGCAACATGATTACATCCTCTCACATATTTTTTTAAAGCATATAAAAATAAATACAACCTGTCAACCAATTGAAAAAAATTAACCCAGCTTTACAATATTTTTGCCAAATTTTGTTTCAAGCTCATCAATCAGATGAGAGATTTTATCATCTTCAACTTTTGGCGAATCAAATAAGCTCAATTGTGGTGTTTGCCCATATTGTAAATTTTTAAGCGTTATACCCAGCGAGCGATACAAAACACCCTGACGATAAAGAAGGTTTAAAAGGTCATGCGCCTGTTTTAACAGCGTTCGCTCTGAATTGGTTGGCATCTCAAGGCGAATTTCTTTTTCATATATTTGAAAAGTCTTTGTCCGAAGGGTCAAAGAAATGGAATGGCAAAAACCACCCAACATTCTTAATTTTTGCGAGGTATTATGCACGTGTTTTCCAATTCTGGAATGCAAAAAATCAATATCATTTGAAAAATCATCAAATGTTTTTGTATCTTGAATTGATTGTGGTTTTTCTTCCTTTGGGTTCACAAGATTTATCGCCTGCCCCATCAATTCGAACTTTAAGCGTTCCCCCATAAGACCCATTTCTTTTTTTATCCACACCAAATCTTGCTTTAAAAAATCACCAATGGTTTTGATATCATGATAAAGGAGCGTTTCGGCCGTTGCTTTACCAACACCAGACACCTCATTCATGGGAATATCAGAGACAATTTCTGTTATTTTTTCTGGTCTAATGACAAAAATTCCTCCTGTTTTCTTTGCCATATCACTCGCTAATTTTGCAAGCGTTTTACTGGTTGAAAGGCCAATTGAAACAGAAATATCCACCTCTTTCAACACTTTTGAGCGAATATCTTTGATAATCTCAGTATAGGGTTTGTTATAAAATTTGTTCATCCCAGTTAAATCAATGAATGCCTCATCAACCGACACCACCTCCACATCTGGTGAAAATGATTTAACCACATCCATCACTTGAGCTGAAACCGTATCATACCAATCGTGGCGTGCTGGTAGAAAAACGACCTTATCCGACAGTTCTTTAATTTGAAAATAAGGTGCCCCCATTTTGATACCAAGAGTCTTTGCCTCTTTTGAACGGGACACAACCACACCCTTGTTATTCACAGAAGTGAGCACACAAACAGGCCTATTTTTAAATTCTGGGCGAGCCTTTTGTTCACAAGAAACAAAAAACGAATCACAATCGACAAGGGCAATTATTTTCATCATAAACGAAGAATATCAAATTTTACCACAAAAGGCAATTAAAACCTAAATTCCCTCCACTCACACCCTTAGAAAAAATACACCTTGACATACCCTTTTATATATGCTTAGATTAAGAAAATTTAATTTAAGTTAAAATTTCCAATTAGAGAAGAAAATGAAGCCAAAATTATGTTTTTGTTTAGACCAATTTATTATGGGTGATGTTGAAAAAACAGCCATGGTTTTGTTGCCTGAGCTTAAAAAACATTATGACATTTCTTTGATTGTGGAAAGTAGGACCTAAATTTCGTTTTTTATTAAGTAACTATATCAACCAAAATACATTATATTATCCATCTGAAATTTCATTAGTATCAACTTATTCTAAAAAAGCTGAAGAATTTGAAAATTATTTAAAAAAAATAAAAAAAATATGGGAAAACAAACATATTCATTTAATACACGGAGACGGTATTTTTGATAATGCAAAAAGTATTACCCATCAAATTGCTCCATCAAAAAACGCATTTGAGCAATATGACATAATTTAAAAAAATGCACTTACTACAGAAAAAAATAAATTAATTATTATTATTTTAGGACCAACAGCAACTATTTTAGCATATGACTTAGCTCTCAATGGGTATCAAGCATTAGATTTAGGACATATTACAAAAGCTTATAACTGGTATAAAAAAGGAAAAGATTTATATAAAAAAAGCAAACAATGATGCTTTTTTTAAACCTGATTAATAAAAAAATAACATATTACACCCTCTTGAATTTCTATTATTTTTTTTATATCTTAAAAAAAAACAAGGAGAATAAATGACTAAAGTTTTTGTATCAGGTTGTTTTGATGTTTTGCACAGTGGGCATATTCGCTTTTTTGAAGAAGCAAGCGGCTATGGGGATTTATATGTTTCCATTGGGTCGGATAAAACGGTGATGGAGCTTAAAAATAGGCCAACTCTTTATAATGAAAATGAACGGCTTTATATGGTTTCAGCCATCAAATTTGTGCATACTGCTTTTGTAGCGAAAGGGTCTGGCAAACTCGATTTTGAGGAAGAAATCAAAACCATCAAACCTGACATTTTCTTTGTCAATAAAGATGGGCACAGTGCTGAAAAACAATCCTTTGTCGAAAGCCTTGGTATCAGATATGTCGTCAGTGACAGAATCCCAAAAGACTTACTCCCCATTCGATCAACAACAGCCATTCGAAATGAATTAAAAAAATAAGAAAATCCATATCACTCTAGCCTCTTGTGAAATAGATATATTCATTTTCAACCCTTTAAATATATTTCTTGAACAATTTTGTATTTTTAGATAAACTATATTTATGTTTGGAGGCGGAATGAAAAAATATTTAATTACAGGTGTTTGTGGTTTTGTTGCTGAATATATGGTCAACTGTTTAAAAACACATGAGCCAGATTGTGATATTTTAGGACTTGCTCGTAAAGATAATCCTCCACAACTTGATATACATTACCAAAAGGTTGATTTAACTGAAAAAGACAGGGTTTTAAATATCGTATCAACCTATCAGCCAGATTATATTATCCATTTGGCTGCTATCAGCTCTGTTGCTCAAAGTTGGCAAACACCTGATATTTCTTTTTTAAACAATACAGCTGGCTTTTTAAATTTAGCCGAAGCTGTTCGAGCAAACGGATTGAAAACAAGAATTTTAACAGTTGGTTCTTCTGAAGAATATGGTCGCTATCAAGTTGCTGTAAACGAGGATTTTAACCTATACCCTAAAAGCCCTTATTCTGTTGCAAAGGTGGCACAAGAATATCTATCAAAACTCTATGTTGATCAGTTTGATTTAGATATTGTTATGACCCGTTCGTTTAACCATATCGGTCCGAAACAAAATATTAAATTTGCTATACCATCATTTATAAATCAATTGATTGCTATTTCTGAAGGGAAAAGTGAAAATATCATAAAAGTAGGCAACATTGAAGTTGTTCGTGATTTTATGGATGTCCGTGATACAGTAGAAGCTTACTGGCACATTTTGCATAAAGGCAAAAAAAGAGCCGTTTACAATGTCTGTTCTGGTAATGGTATTAAATTACGGGATATTATTGAAATTGCTGGCAAAGAATTAGGTGTTTCACCTAACATCGTTGTGGATAAAACAAAATTACGAGCTAATGAAATACCATATATTGTTGGTGATAATTTGCGTTTAAAAACAGAGTTGGGATGGGAACCGCTCTTTACATTAAACGATACAATTTCAGATATCATCAAATATATCAAAACAACACACAATTCTTTAGGGGATTAAAATGATAAAGGTTTTATTCGTTTGTCTTGGAAATATTTGTCGTTCACCGATGGCACATATGATGTTTTTACAGCTAATAAAAGAAAAAGGCCTTTCTCATCTGTTTGAGGTGGAATCGGCCGGTACGGAAGAGTATAATTCTATTTATAAAGCTGGTATTCATTATGGAACAAAAGAAATTTTTCGCCAAATGAAAGTCCCTTATCAAGAACATATTTCTCGCCATTTTAAAAAAGCTGATTACAAATATTATGACTATATCCTCGCCATGGATTCACAAAATGTGGGAGATATCCTTGCTATCACAAACGGCGACCCTGATGAAAAAGTCAAACGCTTGCTGGATTATACCCCTTCGCCACGTGATGTTAAAGACCCTTGGTACACGGGTAATTTTGATGAAACGTACTGGGATGTGTATGAAGGCTTGCATTGTTTTTTTGACTCCCTAAATATCAAAAAAGGAGATGAATGATGTTCAAATTTTTAGGAGTTATTCTTATGTCAACACTTATTGCTACAAACGCTCTTGCAGAAGGGGAAATTAAACTACCCCTCCCTGATAAAGTGGGTAAAAAAACACTCATGCACGCCATCAATATGCGCAAATCAACAAAGGCTTATTCAACCAAAGAACTCGATAACACCACCCTTGGAACTGTTTTATGGGCTGCTTATGGCACTAACAGATCAACAGGTGAGCGCACCATTCCAACAGCTATGAACAAAAAAGACTTGAATGTTTACATTACAAAAAAAGAGGGGACTTTCAAATATGATGCCGATAGACACCAACTTATCCCTGTTTCAAAAGAAGATATTCGCCCCCTCTTTAACACACAAGATTATATGAACAATGTCCCTGTTGTTTTAATCTATACCGGTTCAAAAGAAGATTATGCCTCCATGCACGCTGGATCTGCTTATCAAAATGTGGGGCTTTTTGCAGCAGCAAACAACATGGGCAGTGTTGTGAGAGGTTATTTTGACAAAGAAGCTGTTAAAGCTAAACTTAATTTGCCAGAAGGGGAACGAGTCATTATCTCTCAAGCTGTGGGATACCCTGCTGAATAAAAAATAAGCAAAAAAAAGAGCAATCATTTTTTTGATTGCTCTTTTTTTGATTTGCTAGATTAATCCAATGAACTGTACCAATCATAAAAATCAGCAACACCTTTTTCCAATGGAATTTTTGGCTCCCATCCAAGTGATTTGATTCTGGTTGCATCCATCATTTTGCGAGGTGTTCCGTTTGGTTTTGAGGTATCATAAGAAAGTTCTCCTTCAAAACCAACCGTCTTTTTAACCATTTCAAACAAATCCTTGAGCAAAATATCGTCCCCTTTTGTGATATTCACATGTTCACCAATGTCTTTGTAATCTTTGTTTTGCATCAAATAAAAACAAGCATCTGCCAAATCATCTGAACACATCATTTCACGATAAACAGAGCCATCACCCCAAAGAACAACTTTGTCTTTATATGCGCCAACATTATTCAATGCTTTTTCAATGCTTTTATTGTCATCAAAATCAATGGTTTCATCCAATTTCCAACCCAATTTATACCGTTTTAAATCTTTTTTAATCGCTTCAAAATCACCTTTAGAAAGCAACTTAGCCAAATGAAATCGGCGCATAATCATGGGAAGTAAGTGGGCTGTTTCCATGTTGAAATTATCCCCAATTCCATATTGGTTTGTCGGCATAACGGAGATAAAATTCGTCCCATATTGCTCATTATAATAACGGCATAATTTAATAGCTGAAATCTTCGCCAACGCATACGCTTCATTCGTACTTTCAAGTGGCCCTGTGAGCAAGCAATCTTCAACCATTGGTTGGGGCGCAAGACGTGGATAAATACAAGAGCTTCCCAAATTTAAAAGTTTTTTTACCCCAGTTTTATAGGCGCTATGAATCACATTTGAGGCAATCATTATATTTTGATAAATAAATTCGGCAGGATACGTTTTATTTGCCAAAATACCACCCACTTTGGCAGCAGCTAAAAACACATACTCCGGTCTTTCTTTTTCAAAAAAGGCAAGTGTCTCTGCCTGATTTGTCAAATCAAGTTCTGTGTGAGTTTTGGTAATAATATTTTTAAAGCCTTCTTTTTGAAGACGTCTTAAAATCGCAGATCCAACCAATCCTTTATGCCCTGCGACAAAAATTTTTGCATTCTTTTTCATCATTAATCCTCTGCTACTGGCACAATTTTATACCCATTGTCTTTCAACAACTTTTCACGTTTTGCAAGTTCAAAATCATTTTCAACCATTTCTTTGCAAAGATTTTCAAGACTTGTTTTTGGTTTCCATTTCAATAATTTTTTAGCTTTTGAAGCATCCCCTAACAAGACATCAACCTCTGCAGGACGGAAATATCTTGGGTCAACCTCAACAACAACTTTGCCAGTCTTTTTATCAATTCCTTTTTCATTCACCCCTTTTCCTTTAAATTCAATATCCATGTCAAGGTGTTTAAAGCTCATTTTGACAAAATCTCTGATAGAAGTTGTTCTCCCCGTTGCTAAGACAAAATCATCTGGCTTTTCATGTTGTAAAATACGCCACATGCCTTCCACATAATCTCTGGCATGTCCCCAGTCCCGTTTAGAGTTCAAATTACCCAAATAGAGCTTTTCTTGCAAACCAACTTTAATTCTGGCTGCTGCCATTGTGATTTTTCTGGTTACAAAAGTTTCCCCACGTCTAGGGCTTTCATGGTTAAACAAAATACCATTGGAGGCAAACATACCAAAACTTTCACGATAATTCACTGTTATCCAATATCCATAAAGTTTTGCCACACCATAAGGGGAACGTGGATAAAATGGTGTTTTTTCATTTTGTATTTTTTCTTGAATTTTACCATATAATTCAGAGGTTGAAGCCTGATAAAATCTCGTTGTCTTATCAAGACCTGTTACACGTAAAGATTCAAGCAAACGCAATGTCCCCATTGCATTTGTATCAGCAGTAAACTCCGGACAATCCCATGACACTTTTACATGACTTTGTGCTGCCAAATTGTAAACTTCATCTGGTTCAATTTTTTGAAGTAAGCTCACCAAATTAAGCGTATCAGTCATATCCCCATAATGCAAAAAGAATCTGGCATCTTCTTTATGAAAATCTTCATAAATATGATCAATACGAGCCGTGTTAAAAGAGGAGGAACGTCTTTTTATTCCATGTACTTCATATCCTTTTGAAAGAAGCAACTCGGCCAAATATGAACCATCTTGTCCTGTTACACCTGTAATTAAAGCTTTTTTTGCCATTTTTATCCCCTATTCGCTTTTTAAAAAATCTTTTACAACATCTGGCCCTGCCACCTGCACAACAGCCGCATTTCCAAGTGCTAACACAGCTTGCGCCAACGCATAATCGTTCCCACCAGAAAATGTCTTATCCCCAAAAAAAACTATTTTTAATTTAGGATATATCTGTCTTAAATGATGAGCGACCTGCTCTTTTCCCTTTCCTTTTGGGGTGATATCAATTGAAATCATCCCCCCTATTGAAAAATCATATTCTGGGAATTGTTCAGCCAACAAATGACAAATTCGTTCTCGCTCATGCGTTTTTTTATCATAGGCAAAGTATTTTTCTCTTTCAGCATACGGACAATCTCGTCCAAGGACAGAAAAGTTAATCATGCCTTCTCGATATTCAATATAATTGCCGAATAATTCATGAGGATAAGTGGTTATAGAACGGAACTCCTCTAACTTTTCAATCAAACGAGGATTGGCTTGAAATTCGTTTTTATAAATAATTTCACCTCTTTTCCACAACACATTCCCCATTGAACAATAAACACCCTCGAAAGCGTTTAATACCTTTTGAGAGGTTTGTTCCTTCACTTTTTTAATATCCGAACCAGTTGCAATGAAACACGTTTTGTCTTTTGCCCATTTTAAGAAAAAAGATTCAAACTCTTTTGTCATAGGAAGTCGAGCTGGCGTAAGTGTTCCATCTAAGTCAAATACGTATATCGTCATAAATCACCTTAATTCTTTTTCCAATCAGCTAAAATCCAAGAAGAGCTGTTTGCCTTATTTTCACCGCCAACGCCAAAAGCGAGCAAAACACCAAGTTCATCACAAACAACCCCTTCTGGAATATTTTCTTTTGTTCTGTCGCCACCATTAGCAAAAACAAGGACATCATTTGGATATTTTTCTCTTGCTTTTCGAATACCATCTGAGGCTGAATTATCAGAATCATCAAAAGCAATCACATCAATCACATTTTTTAAATATCCACAAATAGCTTGACGAGTCTTAAAGCTCATAAAATTCTTTCCTTTTTTTCGACAAAGCCACTCATCAGAATTTAATAACAGAATAACACCATCACTATTTTCTGCAGCAGATTTAATCATTTCGATATGTCCTTCATGTAATGGATCAAACCCACCTGAAACAATATAATATGTACTCATAATTCCCCTTTTTAAAAATTAAAAAATTCAATAGGCTTATTATGGATAAACAAACACCAAAAAGCAACCTTTTTTATCTTATTTAGGCTCAATTTATATTATTCACAATTAACCTTAAAGCAAACATCATTTTAAACCAGTTTCAAAAGCAGAAATTATTCTTGATTTCACTGCATCCGGTTTTAAGTTCAAATCTTTTACTTTGTCTAAAGTAACTTCAACAACTTCATATAAATTTGTTGGTGAATTAAATTTTGTCCATTCACTACCCGTTGGAACAATTCTTTCTTTTTCATAACATAAGAAAAAATCAACACTGTTTTGTTTTTCTTCATCATCAAAATGAAACAAAAACTCAGCTGAAGAAATCAAACTACCTGTTTCTTCCAACAACTCCCGTTTCAAAGCTTTTAATGGTGTTTCATCTTTTTCGATCCCTCCCCCAGGTGTAACATAATAAGTTTCAACATTTTGTTTTGAGCGTTTAATCAAAACAAGTTTTTTTTCTTTTGTAATTAAAATTGCACGTGCCGAAGAGCGATATCCTTCTTTTAAATCAAGCTTCAGTGGACCTTGCAAAAAAGTAGTTCCTTGTTCAATTTTAATCAATTCATTTAACGTATCTGGATGTATCCTTTCATCCGTCAAAGGTAAAAACTGCATATCAACATGTTTATGAGGTTCCTTGTTCTTAATTTGGCCTTGATACTTTTTAACCTCAAAGAAAAAGACAATATAATCAGCCACCGGCTCAACCATTTTAAATTCCAAATCACATGCTCGAACTTCTATATCTAATTCTTCATAAAGCTCACGCGCAGCAGCTTCTAAAACCGTCTCATCTGCTTCAACATGTCCTCCTGGCAACACATATCCACCTGCATAAATTGAATAACTTTTTCGTTTTTGAAAAAGATATTTTTCTTCCTCTTTTATCAAAAAAACAACCGATATTTTTCTTAAATCTTTTACCATAAAAACCCCCTTCAAACTTGATACAAAGATATTCAGAACACGAACTTTTGTCAATAAAAACTAAAAATCAACATATCCTTATACATTATTTTTTTGCATATTTTTTCATACTATGTTATGTTGAATTTATAAATTAACAACTTTAACAGGTGGTAAAATGAAAAAATACATCCTTCTTTGCTCACTTATTCCTTTTATCTCAAACAATGCTGTGGCTGGAAATTGGGATTTTAATATCAATGGCTTAGCAGGCGCTTATTATGGCATTTCTAAAACAAAATATGAAAATAAATATCCAGGACGTTTTGTAACAAGAACAGATGCAACCTTACAAGCAAACTATCTTTTTGATAACAATCACAAATTGGGAATTCACGCTTCCACAGCTGTTATTTATAAAGAAGATGATAAAGACAGGAGCGAAGGAGAATATCGCTTTTATCCCTACTTGGTTAGCGAATCTATCTTCGGTTCTGTTCAAATTGGATATACGCAAAATGCAGCTTATCAACTCCACAAAGGTGCAACTGAAATCACATTTTTAAAACTCGATGATTCCAATGCCACCTACTTTTTGAGCAATCCCAACTGGAGCAATGGCTTTAAATCAACACATAGCTACACGCCCAAATCCACCGCAATTATGACAGATGGAAGAGCACCCAAAATCACATATATCACTCCTAAATGGCATGGGTTAAAATTAGGTGCTTCATACACCGTTCACAACGCTCACCGTCGTGGAATGACCAGCAGATATGTTGATTATGAAACAAATGAAGATGGTTACACTTTTGGCGCACAAAAAGAGTGGATTTTATCCCCAAGAGCCAAATTATATACATCTCTTGGCTATGGAGTCTTTAACTCAACAGACAAAGAAATTTCTGCAGGAATGCATTTTGCATACTGTCGCTTCAACATAGGGGCAGGATATAAAAAAGCCTATATTGATGGAACAAAAAACCCAATTTCAACAACCAGAAAAAATGCCTATCTCCCCGCTTATTTTGACAACTTTAGAGAATCTCAAAGCTGGAGTATAAGCACTGGATACAAATGGGACTCTTTCAAAACAAATTTGGCTCTTTTACACACACAGGCTGAAAACACACGCCACCAAGACACACTTCTAATTTTTTCAAATGTTTACAACTTAACAAAAGAGGTTGAATTATACGGCGTTGTAACCCATTTAAACGCACACAGCACCTCTCATGAGAAAGATAATAAAGGGATGTCATTTATCACAGGGGTTGGTTACAGATTTTAAAAAAAATCTCTGGCATAAAAAAAGGCAACTTATCGTTGCCTTTTTTTTGCATTTTCACAGAGTTTTCTTTCAATTGGAGAAAAAGCCTGTAACCCTTTTGCCAGTGCAATTCTCACCTTTGAATAATAAACTTCATTTGCTGTTTTAGTTGGTTTTGGTAATTTTGCTTGAACAAATTTTTTATATATTAAAGCAAGGTTTGAAGCAATATGTTCCGTTTTTTGTGACCTGGAAGCAAACTCTAACAAATCACCTACTTCATACACATCCATAACTTCAGCTTTTGAAAGTCCCACTTTATAAAAAGCAGGTTTATTTTCATCTAATGAAACATAAAAATATTCATCATTCATCTTCGCACAAAGAGCTGTTTCTTGCCCTTCATTATCTTTTAAAACAACAGGTGCAATTGTAGAAAATTTTGCCAACTGTTTATCCCGCTGAAGAGCTTTTCTGCGTTCTTGATTATCTGTATTATGACGAGTTACAACTTGCGCAGGTGTTGGAACAACCGGTGCTTTAGCAAAACGAAGCATTGTGGCAGAATTCACATTCTGGCTCAATTTTTCTTGTTTATAACGAGCTTCAATTGCATAAAGCAAAAGCTTGAACTCACCCTGAACTTTATCACGCAAAGAATCAAAAACATACTTAATATCCTGATCCGTCATTTTTTCAATTCTATCTGCAGAATTGACATATGATTTATAATAATAACTCTTTTGTGGATCAGCAGATATTTTATAATAAAATAGTGGCAATTTACCAAAAATCTCATTATTTTTCACACTATAATAAGCTGGCACATAGTTGTATTCTTTGTTCATAAAAAAACTCCTTAAAAAATATGAGCGCATTGTATCATAATTTTTCTTTTTCGTCAATATTTTTATATATTTTATATTATCAATTAAAAGCTAAATATTCATTGGCAAGAAAAACAAAGTGTGTTATAGTCTAAAAAAAAGGATAAAAAAAATGAAAGAAGTTCAATTATACACAGATGGTGCTTGTTCAGGAAATCCAGGAGCTGGTGGATGGGGTGTTTTACTTGTCTATCAAGGAAAAGAAAAATCATTTTCTGGTGGCGCAAAACAAACAACCAATAACCAAATGGAACTAACTGCTGTTATTGAAGGACTAAATAAACTTAAAGAACCATGCCACGTGCATATTTTTACCGATAGCAAATATGTATTAGAAGGCGCAACCAAGTGGATTTTTGGATGGAAGAAAAACAATTGGAAAAAAGCAGATAAGAAACCCGTTCTTAATCAAGAGTTATGGATTAAGTTAGATGAAGCGTTACAACCTCACAAAGTTGAATGGACGTGGGTAAAAGGTCATGCTGGACATCCTCAAAATGAATTGGTTGATAAACTCGCCTGTGAACAAAGAGATGCTTTTGGCGCTTTATCTAGCGAAAAAAATTAATGCTCCCCATCTTTACTTGAAATAAAATGCTTATTTATATCAGATGTATCTGTTATTTCAGAAAGGTGTTTTTGCCATTCTTCTAACTCAACAGAACCAAACAAAAAGATAGGGTATGGCACTTTTTCACCATACAACAAACCATATGAAAATGCTTCAAAATGATTTTCTCTTAAAAAGGATTTCCCTTCTTTAGAAGATGTATCAAGAGTTAAAATTTCTAAATTATTTTTTAAAATCAAATCTGTTGTTTTTTGAATATATGCCAACTTCACTTTATTTAACAAACAAGAAAGGCAATATCCATTTTCAACTGAAACAAAAATTGTTTTATTTTGCTTTTTTAAGTGAGAAAAATCTTGAACACTTTTTCCTTCAAAAAAGATCTCACCAAAACCCACAACAATTAACCAACAAAGCATAACAACTTGTGGAATTCGAAGCAAATAAGGATACTGTTTAACCTTTTTAATTTCTTTGAAAAATTTAGGCGTATTTTGACATATTTTAAAAGGCAGATAACACAAAAAAGCCCACACAAAAAAGATAGCAAAAATTAACACCGATTTTGTATCAAGTGCATACAAAACATCCAACAGATAAGGTTTTGGCCATAACAAAAAGATAAACACAGCCCATTTCATTTTTATTTTTGGCTTAATAAGCAAATAAACAAGCAATGCAAAAGGAATAATCCACAACATTTTTGGCACTTCAAAAAGGATTTTAAATCCATCAAAAAAATAACCACAAACAGCAAACAAAAATGCACATCCAAAAAGAACAAATCGAATTTGTATTATTTGCTTTTTTAATGCTTTTTTTGTATCTTTTAATGTCAAAAAAACAAGCATTATAGGGGATAAGAAAAACAATCCCAACCCAGCTATTAGAATAGACAGATAAGAAATTTCAGGTTTTAACGGCACATATACTCCATTAACAACAGGCAAATTCAAATCAAATGCACCCTGAGAGGAAAGAAGTTTTATATTCATATCCAACTTTGTTATTTTTTCAGAAAAACGAATCAATATTTGACCTTGATTATTTTTATATTCGATTTTGTCTATATTCCAATCAACATCTTCTTCAATTTGCATATTTAAATATGAAACATCACGATCAAATTCTAATTTTAAGAACAAATAATAATCATCAATTTTGTTTAAACTTGCTTTTAATTCATTTCCTTTTGGTGGAGTTGGCACATTTTGAAACTCATGCATCATTAAAGCACACACATCTGTTTGATAGGTATTTGTTCTATCTAACGTCATCATAAATGGAACAACCCTTGTTTTACAAACACCATCTTTACATGCCGTAAAAGGAATTTCTTTTTTAATCTCGACCAATTTTGCAGCTTCAGACACTTCATACAAAAGTGTAAAATATGCTTTGTCTTCGTAATAAGTTGTCTTTTTAGGGGTCTTTAAATTTAAGGGGTATGAAATTTGCTCTGATAAAATAACCCCATTTTTTTCTTCCATCATTGGAATTATTGGTTTTTGTAATTGCCAACCTTCTTTTATTTTAGATTCAATCATCAAAAAAAGATGATTTGTTTCAGGAATTCCACCTTCACATGCCATTAAGCGAAAAAAAGCAAACTCTGTTTCAAAAAAAGGGGTTAATCCTTTTTCTCCAGTTAAAAGACCTTTTTCAGTTTTCATCGATTCGTTTAAAGCATGTTGAATTTTATCAGCTCGGTCTTGAGCAGATACAAGAAAAGGTTTATGAACATTTTCAACCTCTTCTGTCGCATAAGAGGCAAAATTTAAAAATAAACACACAAAAAACAATAAAAAATGTCTCATCACCCCTACTATAACAAAAAAAAACTTGAATGTCTTTAAAAAAATGTGTAAATTATAGGGGATTTTTTAACAACATTTAATGGAGGCTCGTATTAAACCGAACATGTCAAACGCTCAAGGTGGCGATTCTTTAGATAAAAACAACCCACGCATTAATGAGCAAATCACAAACCCACAGGTTAGACTTATTTTATCTACTGGGGAAAATATTGGTATCATTTCAACACGTGAAGCATTAAAAAAAGCTGAAGAAGCAGGCTTAGATCTTATTGAGATTGCGCCAAATGATACCTGTCCAGTCTGCAAAATTTTGGATTTTGGTAAATACAAATACGAGATGCAAAAACGCAAAGCTGATGCACGCAAAAAACAAAAAATCGTTGAAGTTAAAGAAATTAAATTCACACCCAATATTGGGGACAACGACTATGCTGTTAAAATGAAATCTGCTAAACGTTTCTTACAAGAAGGGAACAAAGTTAAATTTACCCTTCGTTTCAGAGGTCGCGAAATGTCTTATATCGATTTAGGGATGGAAGTTTTGCGCCGAGCTCAAGCCGATTTAGAAGGCATTGCAAAAATTGAGGGCGAACCAAAACTTGAAGGTCGTCAAATGGGCATGGTTGCAGCTCCTTTGAAATAAACTTAAAAACCCAAATAAAAAACACCGGAAAATCCGGTGTTTTTTTTATTTTAGTTAAACACTTTTATATTTTTAAAAAAAGTCTTGATTTTTTAATTCTTATATGCTTAAGTGGTAAACGAACAGGGTTAAGGGACATTAACCCAGTATTGTAATTACAATAAAAAGAAGGAAAAATAACTATGAAAAAATTAGAATCAGGTCGTTCAATGGTTGAAATGCTCGGCGTTTTGGCTATTATTGGTGTTCTTTCAGTTGGTGGTATCGCAGGTTACACACTTTCTATGCGCCGTCACCGTGCAAACGGCGTTGCTGACTTAGTTTCAAAATATGCATTGATTTTATACGGTCAATGTCAACAAAGTATTTTAAACGGTGAATCATCAGATGTTGCGGATTGTGGAAACAGGACTAATAAAATTCTATTCGCAAATGCTGGTGTTGGCGACTTGCCTTCAGGTGTTAAAAGCATTAGTTATAAGAAATTTGAAACAAACTCAGCAACAGGAATGGACATAGTTTCAATTAATGTAGGATTCATTGACTCAAAACTCTGCCAAGCTTTAGGTTCAATCACAGGTACTGGTTGTTCTGAAAACTCTGTTACTGTAAATATCAATCAAAACTAATTTGTTGATTATGCAAAATCAAAAAAAAGAGGTGTTTTCACACCTCTTTTTTTTAAGAAATCTTATAAATTCATTTTAATAATAAAATCTCGGCTAAAATGGAATCACATTCCAATATAGCCGAGATTTTTTTCAAGAATGAATTATCTTGTTCTTGATTGTTGCTTTTCCCACTCTAAAATACGGTTGCGTTGACGTTCTAAAAACCGAGCCAAAGCCTTTTCATCTTTTTGCAAATAATCTTGATTAAATGCTTGTTGACGTTCTTGCATTTGTTGTTCCAAAATTTCATCATAACTTTCATATTGCACAACGTCTTCTTTTTGAGATGGGACTTGTTGTTCCTTTTCTTTATTTTCATTTTCTTGAGCCATTGCAGAAGATAAAACAACTGCAACACCCATCATTGAGATTAGTGTTTTTTTCATCTGATACCTTTCCTTTTTTGATTTCGCGCATATTATATATTATTTTTCATCTATTTGTCAAGAAAATTTTGAACAAACAATACTTATATGAGATAGATAAAGCTTGAGAGCGACCCTGCTGTGTCGTAACCTACATAACAGGCTGATAAAAACTTATTCTAAGAGTTTAGATAAAAGAAAAAGCCAATCTACTGTGTAAGGAGTGGGTAAAAACAATGTTTGTATGGGATAGATAAAGCTTGAGAGCGACCCTGATGTGTCGTGACCTACATAACAGGCTGACAAAAACTTATTCTAAGAGTTTAGATAAAAGAAAAAGCCAATCTGCTGTGTAGTAAACCTACATAAAGATTGGCTTTTGCTTCTTAGATATCTCTTAGAATAAGTTTTTATTCTTGAGTTTCTTTGTCTTCTGCAATACGAGCAGCTTTACCAAAGAGTTTGCGAAGGTAATAAAGTTTTGAACGACGAACTTTACCACGGCGAACAACTTCGATTGAAGCGACGTTTGGTGAATAGATTGGGAAAATTCTTTCAACCCCTTCACCGAATGAGATTTTACGAACAACGATTGTTGAGTTCAAACCATCATTGTGACGTGCAATACAAACACCTTCATAAGCTTGCAAACGTTCACGACCTTTGTCTTCAACGATTTTGTACATAACTTTAACAGTATCACCTGCTTTGAAAGAAGGAATGTTCTTCCCTAATTTAGCAACCTGTTCATTTTCTAATTCTTTAATTAAGTTCATTTTTAAATCCTTTCTTAATTTTTTTTCTGAGCTAGATATCGAGTCCACAAGTCTGGTCTTCTTTTCTCTGTGATTGCTTCAGACTGAGCCAAACGCCAAGCGTTGATTTTTGCATGATGACCGGAAAGTAAAACTTCTGGCACCAAGCGCCCTTCCCAATTTTGAGGTTTTGTATATTGTGGATATTCGAGTAATCCATTTTCAAAACTCTCTTCCAATGAGGAGTCTTTGTTCCCCATCACATTTGGGATTAATCTAATCACCGAATCTAACATGGTCAATAACGCAGGTTCTCCACCAGATAAAATAAAATCACCAATACTGATTTCTTTTATACCCCATTTTTCAATGACACGTTCATCAACCCCTTCAAAGCGACCACATAAAAATGTCATCTCTTCACTTAAAGCAAATTCATGCGCTTTTTGTTGATTAAAAACCTCTCCCCTTGGAGAAAGATAATACAAAGGCCCTGTTTTATACACAGCTTGAATAGCGCTATCTAAAACACTTGGTTTCATAACCATACCAGCGCCACCACCAAAAGGTGTATCATCCACAGATTTGTAGTTATCCGTTGCAAAATCTCTGATATTCACAACATTTAACTCAACCTTTTTTTCAGATAATGCCTTACCTGCAAGGGAATAAGCCAAAAAGCCTGGGAACATTTCAGGATAAAGTGTCAAAATGTTAATTTTCATCCAACACCTCCTTAATCCCATCTGTCAAAACAATGTGCATAACACCTTGTTCAACATCAACAACAGGGAACGTTGCTTCTGAAAAATCAAAAGGAAAGACTTTTGAATTTTTTAATTTCACATTGATAATGTCACCAGCACCAAAATTTTCAACGCTTTCAACCGTTCCAAAAACTTCACCGTCTTTTAAAACAGTTAATCCAACCAAATCAATGCAATAAAATTCGCCAGCTTCTTCTTTTGGCATCTTTTCTCTTGCAACATAAAGTTCAGTGCCTTTTAAACTTTCAGCAACCGTTCGATCAGTTACACCTTGAATATATGCCAAAACAACACCTTGTTTTTGAGATTGTGCTTTAATGCGAAAAACTTTTTTTCCATTCTTATCTGTTAAATCGCCAAAAGAGGCAATATCCATAGGATTTGTCAGGTACGATTTAATTTTAACAGCACCTTTAATTCCATGAACATTGATAATTTGACCAACACAGACAAGTTTAGACATCTTCATTCCTATTCAGCAGGAGTTTCAGCTGCAGCTGCTGCAGCGGCTTCTTCAGCTTCTTTAGCTGCTTGAGCTCTTTCAGCTGCTTCTCTCATACGTTCTTGAGCTTTAGCTTTTGGAGCTGATTTCTTTGGTGTTTCACGAATAGCTGGTTTTTCTGCTAAACCAACAAGAGCAAACAATTTTTGAACTCTTTCTGTGAGTTCTGCCCCTTGAGCCATCCATTTTTTAGCAGCTTCAGCATTAACGCGCAAAGCATCTTGATGATCTTTTGGCAAAAGTGGATTGTAAAAACCCAATGATTCGATAAAACGACCATCACGTGGTGAGCGTTTATCAGCAACAACAATTTTGTGAACCGGGCGTTTTTTTGAACCACCACGGGCTAAACGAATACGAACTGACATTTATTTTTCCTTTCTATACTTCTTTTTCAGCTAAATAAAGCTTGTTTACCATTTCAAACGCCACATACAAAAATCGCACCAATGCACGAACCATCGCGGATTGATGTATCTCCTTAGAGACTGAAAATGTATTCAGCTTTTTGAAAGATACGTCTTTATAGCAAATTATTTTTTAAAAGTCAAGTGTTTTTTGAATATTCAAAAAGTTTTGCATTGGGTTCAGCATATCCCCTTTTGCTTTTTCAAATTCTTCATCCTTTTTCTGAACAGATGGTTTGTTAGGCAATGAAGATGATTTCTTTTTGATATTTTTCACCTCTTGTGGTTTTTTCTTCTTTTGTTTTTCCCCACGCAAGAAGGCATGACCTCCATATTTTGACTTATCCAAAATATACATCTTCGTAAAAGGAAGCAGCTCATTTAATTTATAAGCAGTATGAACTTGAGGAATTGCATATTCTGGCAATAAAATTAAGGGCGTACCCCCATTTTGCCTATACGTTTCAACATAGCGATTCAGCATACTTTCATCATGCCACTTGGGCATAACCTTTCTTTCCATATCTGTGTCGCTCCACCGTTTGAGTGTACCAATAAGTTTTAAAAAGCCTTTGCTCGTCCCCCCATTAAAACCACCCATCACATAATATTTCCCTTCATATTCTGAAATACCAGCTTTTGATTTTGGATTCCTATCATAAGGCAAATAAAATTTATTTTGACGCCAATATCCAGGATGTAAAGTCACCATAATTTCTTGTTCATCCGTTGGGAAAATCTCCTCCGTTACAAAATCAACAGGAAGCATTGTCCCATTTAAAAAATAGATGTAATCAAACTTTTTCAACTGATCTTTGACAGCATCAAAAAAATGGAATCTCTTGAATGTTACATAAGGCCAAGGGAGTTGATCTTGATGAATTTTAACAACATTGTCCTCTACTTCAAGAAAATCATGGTCGGTGAATAAAAAATATGTCTTTTCATGATTGGGTAAAAAATACTTTTCCATCGCTTGATAAAAATTATCCCAAAAACGAATATACTTTCCTGTTGAAATATATAAAATAGCAACTTTTTTAGATGTCTTTTCTTTTGGATAGTTTGTTGATAAATATCTAAATACTTCAAAATCATCTTTTATATAAACTTTTTCAACACCATTATTGTTTATTTTTAAAGTATTTTCAGTTATTCGAACAACATCTAATGCTTCGGAACTTTTTTCATCCGATGGCATAATTTTTGCATCCCTTGAATTTAATATAAATGGCTTTTCAATACCATTTTCTTCCAACAAAACTTCTTCATAAGCATTTGTGATTGCCCACTGTAAAAAAAGCACTAAAAATGTTAATGAAATCACAAACACCAAACTTGTGTGCAATATCTTCACTATTTTATCCCCATTTTGTAAAAAAAAGGAACGTTTATTTTTCCCATTTTTTTTAAATGTGGTTCAAATAAGAATTTTTTTTGTGTGAAAAAATAATTAAATAAATAAAAAAGAAAAATGCTTTTTAAATCAATTTGTTATAATAAAATCATTAAAAAAATAAAAAAAATATATCAAAAAAAAATAAATTGATATATAACAAAAATTAGGTCGAAAAAATGGGAAAAATAAACGTTGGTATATTTTTCGTTACCAAAAAACAAATTATCTATTTGATTTTTATAATAAAACAAATAAAAAAAACACCAAATATTTTCACCCAACAATACTCACACAAAGTTTATTTGTCATGTTGCATTTCATAAAATAATTCAAATGCTTCTTTTTCTCTATCAGGTGATATGGTTAACCTTTTTTGAGAAACATATGCTTCTTTTTGGGCTTGCTTGTCACGGAACCAATTACTTCCCCCTCTTCTATCTTTATCCAAAACAATCATTTTTGCAACAAGATCAAATTCGCTTCCCCTATGAGGCGTTTCATCTTCGTACAAGGAATACTCTGGCATTAAAATCAAAGGATTTTTCCCGTCATAAAACAAATTGATAACATATCTATTCAACATACTTTCATCATGCCATGCTGGGATAATATTATTTTGAATATCAATATCCGTCCACTTCTTTAATGTATCAATAAGTTTTAAAAAACCTTTGCTCGTTCCCCCATTAAAACCACCCATCACATAATATTTCCCTTCATGTGGAGCGATATAACTTTTTGATTTTTTATTTCTAGAATATCTAAACCATAATTTATGTTTCCGGCGAAAATCTCCAGCTCGAATGGTTACAGCAATTTCTTGTTCATCTGTTGGGAAAATCTCTTCATTAATCTCAGCCAAAGGCATCATTGTCCCATTTAAAAAATAGATATAATCAAAATTTTTCAACTGGTCTTTCACCCTATCAAAAAAATGAAATCTTTTAAACGTAATATAAGGCCAAGGGAGTTGGTCTTGATGAATTTTTATCACATTTTCAGGCACTTTTAAATCATCATGGTCGGTGAATAAAAAATATGTCTTTTCATGATTGGGTAAAAAGTATTTTTCCATCGCCTGATAAAACCCATCCCAAAATGCAATATATTTCCCAGTTGCCATATAAAGAATCGCAACCTTTTTAGGTTCAGTAAAAGGAACTTGTGATTGCTGAACTAATTCATATACATTATTTTTTAAATGAACAAAAACATCTGTGCCCAAAGGGGTTTTAATTGAAAAAGTGTTTTTGGTTTTTCTTCCAACTGGCAAAGGCATCATCAATTTATCATATAAAGGGCTTAAAACTCCCCCTTTTTCATCATAAAAATAAGACGTTGCCTTTTTGTGCGTTACAAGAACAATCTCTTCTTTTTTTGAAAAATCAAAAGCATAAAATATGCCCATCATCCCCAAAAAAAGAAACACAAAAAAGAAAATAATATACTTTTTCATCTTTATTTAAACGGAAATTTAAAACCAGAAAATGGATTTAAAGAACCACCAGCACCCATTTTTTGCAACTCTTCCATTTGAGATTGCAATTCATCTGGATTCATACCACCCATATTACCCAAACCTTTAAGAGCACCCAAACCACCCATTTTTTTCATCATCCCAAACATACCCAGTGGTCCCATTTTTTTAAGTCTTTTCATCACTGTGGCCATTTGTTCATATTGCTTTAACAAACGGTTTACATCATTCACACTCACACCTGCTCCATTAGCGATTCTGATTTTTCGAGAAGCTTTTAATATATCCGGATTTTTTCTTTCTTTTTCAGTCATAGAAAGAATAATTGCTTGCTGACGTAAAATTACCTTATTATCCATTTTTGCTTCGTCAATTTTGCTTTGCAATTTGCTCATCCCAGGTATCATTTTCATCACCCCTTTGATATCGCCCATATTGGAAATTTGACGCATTTGAGAAAGCATATCATTCAAATCAAACTTACCACTCATCATACGTTCTGCCGTGCTCATCGCTTCTTCATGATTAATCTTTTCCATCGCTGTTTCAACAAGTCCGACAACATCCCCCATACCAAGGATTCTTTCAGCAATACGATTGGCATCAAAAACTTCTAATGCATCAGCTTTTTCACCCACACCTAAAAACTGAATTGGCATACCCGTCACCGAGCGCATAGATAACGCAGCGCCCCCTCTGGAATCACCATCAATTCTGGTTAAAACAAGACCTGTAATCCCAATTTTTTCTTTAAACTGTTCAGCAACTGTTACAGCATCTTGCCCCATCAACGCATCAACAACTAATAAAGATTCTTGTGGATGAGATAAATCTCTAATCTTTTGAACTTCAGCCATCATCTCATCATCAATATGCAAACGACCAGCTGTATCTAAAATCAAAACATCATAGAGTGATTCTTTTGCTTCTTTTAAAGCTCTTGCCGTAATTTCAAGTGGTTTTTGAGATTTGATAATTTCAAGAACAGATAATCCATTTTTTTCAGCCAATTCAGTTAATTGTTCTTGAGCTGCTGGACGATATGTGTCAAGACTGGCAAGCAAAACTTTTTTCCCCTCTTTTTGTAAACGTTTTGCAAGTTTGGCTGATGATGTTGTTTTCCCACTTCCTTGTAATCCAAGCATCAAAACAACATTTTGTTTGTGCGCTACAAAATTTAAGGGAACAGATTCTCCCAACAATTTGACTAATTCATCGTGCACAATTTTGACAACCATTTGAGATGGTGAAATTGATTTTACAATTTGTTCACCAATGGCTTTTTCTTTAACATTTTGAATAAAACTCTTTACAACAGGCAAAGCTACATCTGCCTCTAACAATGCAATTTTAATTTCACGCATTGTTTCATCAACAGCAGATTCTGTTAAAATCCCTCTTTTTGTTAATTTATCAAAAACACTATTTAAACGATCGGCTAATCCTTGGAACATACTCTATCCTTTCTTATTTTTATTTCATTTATTTATAATAAAAAAAGAGCAAAAAGTCAAAGACTCTTCGCTCTTTTTAAAGATTTAATTTGATTTTTAATACACTAGAACAAAAACTTTTGTGCTTCTTCTAATTCTTCAGGTGTATTAATATCAGCTGGAGCATCTTCAATCAACTTCACACTTGGAACAACCAAAGCATAAATACTCATACCATTTTCAAGCGCTCTTAATTGCTCTAATTTTTCAATGTTTTCAAGCACACCAACTGGATATGAAATAATTTCTTGCAAAGCTTTTGCTCGATAAACATAAATCCCAATATGCCAGTAAGCAAAATCATAATCTTTGATTTCATCTCTGTTAAATGGAACAGGTGAACGAGAAAAATAAAGTGCTCTACCAAAATTTTCTCCTTCTCTTAAACCCATTGCAATCTTAACATGTGAGGGGTCTAAAATATCTTTTTTATCTGTGATTTTCATCCCAACAGTTACAATATCTGCCCCTGTTTTTTCCATCACATCAACAAGTTCCAAGTTCAACTTCGGATCAACATTGATGCCATCCCCTTGAAAACTAATGGCAATATCATATTTTGTCCCATCTGGGTCAATTTCTTTGAGTGCTGCAGCAATTCTATCTGTTCCAGAAGGAAGAGCTGGGTCAGTCAAAATAGCTTGAGCCCCAAATGTTTTAGCAATATCGATAATTTCTTGATCACCAGCAGCAATATACACATCTTCTTTTGGATGAACTTTAATTGCATGTTCATACACATGCTGAATAAGTGTTTTTCCATTAATAATTGCCAAAGGCTTGTTTGGTAATCTCGTTGATTTTAAACGAGTTGGAATTAAAACGGCTACTTTTGACATTCTTCAAACTCCTTTTTAATACGATTGATAACATCTTGTTTTGCAGTTCCTAAATATGGTTTCCCCGGTTGGTTCCAAACCGTGCCTGGCCAATATGGATCCGTCTCATATCGACAAATAACATGCACATGCAATTGAGGAGTTAAATTCCCAATCATAGCGACATTTGTTTGTGTGGGATTAAAAAGTTTTGTCATCACTTTTTCAGCAAGCTCAATCTCACGCATCAATGTTAAACGTTCCTCTGTCGTTAAATCGAGCATATTGCGAACATTTTCTTTCTTCGGGACCAAAAAAATCCATGGACAAAGAACATTATCCTCAAACAAAACCGTTGAAAACGGCAAATCACAAACATAAGCTTTTTTTTGAAGTGATGGATGCAATTGAAACATGGTTTCTCCTTACTTTAAAATTTAACATTAAATGTGAAAATTGGTCCATGGTATACGTGGGTTGAACACCGTGTTTTTGATATAAACTTTCAAGAGTCACACCTTGCTTGATAAAATCGCCTGTAATACCTGTTCGAGTTGCAAGAAGAGTTCTAATCCCTGCTTTACTGGCCCCCAAAACATCTGTTTCAACCGTGTCGCCAACCATAACAGTTCTGTCTTTTTGAGCACCTGTTTTTTCAAGTGCAAAATCAAAAATATATGGATAAGGTTTTCCAAACCAATGAACCTTTCCTCCCATGGTTTCATAATATCTGCCTGTTGATCCTTGAGTCATAACCTGTTTACCCTTAGACATAAAGGTTAAATCTGGATTGGCACAAACAGCTGGAAGACCTAATTTTAAAGCTTCATTTAAAAGCAAGGCCTGCTCTTTAAAAACAGCTTCTCCTTCTTCTGGTGTAACAGCTCCTAAACCACTGAGATAAACGATATCAGCTTTTGTTAAATCATCCGTTTGATGCTGTGCAACATTTTCAAACAAAGGGGCATTTTGCGTCCCAACGACAAAAAAGCGATAATCTTTTTTCCCTGTTGCTTTTTCAAAAAAGCCACAATTTACCACATGATGAAACGTTTCACCAGATGTAATCACTTCATCAAAATGAACACCTTCGATTAATCCTTTCTTCTTTTGACTTTCAATAAAAGGCTTTTTTAAAACCGTTGCATTTGATAAAAGAACAATTTTTTTCCCACTTAATTTAAGTTTTTCTAAAAAATCAAGCGTTCCATCATAAAAACTGTTTCCATCCCATAAGAGACCATACATATCTAAAAAATAGCAATCACAATCTTCAATTTCTTGAACAGAGGTAATATTTTTAGGCGTACCTTGTTTATTTTTCAACATACCCCTCTAACCCTTTTTTACTCAAATGATAGCTGTCTTTTGCTTCTCGAATTAACCGTCTTGCTTCACCAGGACCTTGAAGGTCTTCAATCTTAACTTCTTTTTGTTCTAAGATTTTATAGTCTTCAAAAAAACGTTGAAGCACTTTTAATAAATGAGGAGGCAATTGATCAATATGTGCATAACAATTATATTCTTGATCATCTACATTAATAGCGATAATTTTATCATCAGCTTCCCCTTGATCAACCATTTTCATCACCCCAATTGGGCGAGCACGCATAATACACAATGGTGTTACAGGGAATTGACTTAAAACCAAAATATCCAATGGGTCATTATCATCACCATATGTTTTGGGAATAAATCCATAATTTGCAGGATAATGAACGGCACTGTAAAGAACACGATCAACTTTTAACAAACCACTCTTTTTATCCAATTCATATTTAATTTGAGAACCTTTTGGAACCTCAATAATTGCAGGAACAATATCAGGGAAATCAGGATAATGTTCAACTTCATGCCATGGATGCATAATATTTCCTTTCAAAATAATTATAAACAGTTTAAAAACCGCCTTTTAATGCCCCATAGTTTAACATGCTAGGTTATTTTGTCAAGTTTAAAAAAAAATAATAAAAAACTTTTTATTTTTAATTTTTCGTGATATCCTAACCTTAGTGATTCACAAAATTTAATAGGAGAAAAAAATGAACGGGTTAATAACACTTATTATTATAGCAGTTGTGTTGGTCTTTTTTGTCATTTCAATTTACAACGGTCTTGTTACAAAAAGGTTACGCACAAAAGAGGCTTGGAGCACAGTTGATACACAACTCAAACGTCGATATGATTTAATTCCAAACTTGGTTGAAACAGTTAAATCTTATGCAAAACATGAAAGCAAAACCCTTGAAAACGTCACAAATGCTCGCAATATGGCAATGAGCATCAAAGATACAACTGTTCAAAAAGAACAATATGAAAATATGCTCACAAGTTCTTTGAAATCCTTGTTCGCTGTTTCAGAAAGTTATCCAGACTTAAAGGCAAATCAAAACTTTTTAGAATTGCAACAAGAACTTGAAGATACAGAAAACAAAATTCAAGCAGCACGTCAATTTTATAACACAACAGTGCTTTCATACAACACAGCTCTTTCCGTTTTTCCAAACAACATAATCGCAAACAGATTTAATTTTACACCAGAACGCTTTTTTGAATTGGAAGAAGAAGAGAAAAAAGAAGTTCGCAAAGCAGTTAAAGTTCAATTTTAAGAGGTCAAATGACAAAATCAGCTTACGACCATATTCAATCAAACAATATAAGAACTTGGGTGTTAGTGGGATTATTTCCGCTAACACTTCTTGCTCTTTTTAGTTTAGTTTTGTATATCATGCTTCTTATCGCACAAGGAGAAGTGATTGATTATCAACTTGTGAACGAAACAGCCCTCTTTTACATTGAAAAATTTGCGCTTTGGGTCGGTGGTATCGGCCTTGCATGGATGCTAATTGTGATGAATATTGGCGGAGATATGATGCTTTCATTTGCAGGAGCGACAGAGTTAGATAGCTCAAGCAAAGAGAATAAAAAAATCTATAATCTTGTTGAAAACACAGCTATGGCAGCAGGGCTTCCCACACCAAAAGTATTTATTGTCAACGATGAATCGCTCAATGCTTTTGCCACTGGGAAAGATCCAGAACATGCAGCTGTTGCACTCACATCTGGGATTATCAAAAAATTAAACTCTTTGGAACTACAAGGTGTTATTGCCCACGAATTAGCCCATATTGGTAACCGAGATGTTCGATTGAATATGATGATTATTTCAGGGGTAAGTATTTTTGGTTTTTTGGCAGATTTACTCTTTCGCATGCATTTTACAAACAATTCACGCGATAATGAAAAAAATCAACTGGGTATTGTGATTTTAGCTGCAGCGATAACATTTATGGTTTTTAACTTTTTGATTGCCCCACTTTTAAGATTAGCCGTTTCTAGATGCAGAGAATATGCAGCCGACTCAACAGGGGCGCTCATTACACGCAACCCACAGGCATTGGCCGATGCGCTTAAAAAAATCAGCCAAGACGCCCGTGTTGAAGCCCTTGATTCTGCAAAAGAAATGGCCGCAGCTTGTATTTACACCCCTTTAAAAGTGGATGCCTTTTCACTCACAAGCACCCACCCTCCAGTTGAAGAAAGGATTAAACGCCTTGAGCAAATGGCAGGGAACTCATCAATAACAAAAGGAGAATAAATGACTGAAGAACTCTATATCAGACCAACATGGGATGAATACTTTTTAGAAGTAATGCATGCCCTTGCCAAACGAGCCACTTGTGGCAGAGGACGCACAGCTTGTGTTATTGTGAAGGATAATCAAATTATTTCTTCTGGCTATGTGGGAGCTCCAGCAGGCTTACCTCATTGTGACGAAGCTGGCCATTTGATGAAACAAGTTGTCAACGAAGATGGCAGTATCTCAGAGCATTGCGTCAGAACCATTCACGCTGAACAAAACGCCATCTGTCAAGCAGCGAAACAAGGCGTCTCAATCGAAGGAGCAACACTTTATTGCAAATTAGCCCCTTGCAGAACATGTGCCATGTTGTTAATTGCCTGTGGTATCAAACGGATCGTTGCCGAATATAAGTACCACAAAGGTGGTGAAGCAGAAGAAATGCTCACTGCAGCTGGTATTGAAATTAAATATATCAATGATGAAGTGCTAAAATACAAATAACATCTATAAACAAAAAAAGCTTGGAATTTTCCAAGCTTTTTTTATATCTTAAAACAAATCTAGCCCATCAATGATGACTTGTGAAACATCATACACCTTCACAAACGCATCATCCAAGTTAGCTGCTTTTGTGTGCGTATTGGTGCAATGAATTTTTTGAATCAGTCCAGATTTTTTGAACCGTTCAATAGCACCATCCACAAAAACACCATGCACACAAACAACATAAATATTCTTTGCGCCAACAGATTTGTAAGCTTCAGCAGCCTTGATGATGGAAGAACCAGATCTAATCATATCATCAAAAATCACAACATCTTTATCTTTCACCTCGGCATTCAAAGCGACAATTTCCGTCTTTGACCCAGAGATGCGCTTTTTCATAATATAAGCCGTTGGAACACCAAGCTCATTGCCCATTTTTTCAATCCACTTCGCACGCCCCATGTCCGCAGATGCCAAAACCATGTTTTCACCACAATCTGCAATCATCTGTTTGATAACATCCCAACAGGTCAAATGAATGGGATGAATAGATTTTTCAAAATAATATTGCGTTCCTTGGGAATGTAAATCAATCATATAAACATGATTCCCTTGAGGAGAAGTGGGAATTGAGCTAAGCAATCCAGCCACATTTTTAGCCGTAACAGCTTCCCCTTGTTTCACAGCTCGCTCCATTGTGGAATAGCCAAAATAAGGGATAACCAAATGCAGTTCAGAACAGCCTTCTCTCACCAAATTGCAACACATATTATACGCATCAAAAATAGCAGCATCATCCACAGTACCACAAATATACACAGCCGGTTTTCCCCTGATATATTCTGGTTTTTCAATACGCCAATAATGTTCCCCATCTGGGAAAGTCTGAGTTTCAACCTTAATGTCAAAAAACCGAACATCTTTTTTTAAAATATTTTTTTTCAAAAATTTATATTGATTTGATGACAACAAGTTAATCATGTTATTCCTCCTCTCCTGCAAGCCCAATACACAAGGATTATAGCCCCTTTAACAGAAATTGTAAAGAAGAAGTAAAATCCCCGAATAAAACTTATTCGGGGATATAACTAAAGAGAGTTAAATTCTTTTATAGATCGCTTTATTTCTTTTGTAAGTGATTTCATTTTTTTATACTTTTCTTTATATTTTTTTTGTTTTTTACCAAACATTATTATCGACAGAATTTTATATTTAAACTTTTTTTTCTTCAATTTAGAATAATTTAAAACATTTGAGATTTGACGTTTACAATCATCAATTCTCGAATCTAAAATTTTCAAAAACTCATACATTTCATTTTGTTCTTTTTTAGGAGAATTCAATGCATTCAAGAGCCATTCTTTTGAACGAGTAACTTCTTTTTGCAATAATTCGTTCACTTTGTCATACTCAATATGCATATAATCATCTAAATTATCAGAAACATCCTCTAAATTTAATACACAATGTTTTTCTAAACCAAACATCTTAAATAAGGATTTAAAACGGCTATATCCCCTGTTTATATTTCCAATACAAATAAACGGCTTGTTAAACATAATAGCAAAACATGCCCCATGAAAACTATCTGTTACAAAGAATTTACAATTTTTAACTGCATAAAGCCAATCTTCAACAGAATAAGGACATCCATCTAAGCCACTTGTCATGTCAATATTATCAAATTTTTTGAAATGTGCTTTTATTTTTTTTAAAAGCTGTTTTGAAAAATTAGATTGATCTAAAACATAAGAAGCAATAAAATCTTTTTTATCACAAGTTGCATTATCAAGAATTTTATTCCAACATTTTTTATCAGCTAAAAATACCGGATCAAGTATATGTGTCGCAGGCATATCAAATGTATCTTTACAAACCTTAACACCATCATCTTCTCGCACAGAAATATGGTCAAACTGTTGAACATAAAATTTTGTTTGTTGAGTTTCTAAATAATTCCCTTCATAATAATCAACTCCAAAACTAACGGCACAAGCTATTTTCTTTTTTGATATCTTAGCAAAATTTAGTTGAAAAATATTTGCTCCATTATGCCAAAAATAAGGATGTCGCCAAACCTGATCGGACCCAACAACAAAGGTATCAGTCTGAGAATTTAACTCTGTTAAATCATTTTTATTTTGGCACAATTCTGTTAGTTTTAAATATTTGTTGGAAAAATCATCTGATTTACTTCCTTTATAATTTGTCAGATATTTTGCTGGAATATAATTAATAACACGAGGATTTAAACCAAAGGATTTAATCGTTTCTTGCAATCCGTAACAAGTCAACATTGCTCCATAATTACTACAAAACCAAAAATTTAAAATTCCACAGTCATATTTTTCACCTTTTGTAATGGCAACATTATCTTTTAAACTCATTTTATCAAATCTTTCAAAAAAAGCATTTCTATCTGCATGAGGAATAGAAGAACGCACTAAGCAAGGATTCCCTTTTATTGCATATTTCAAAGGTACTTGCTCAAAAATCTTACACTCTTTTTTAATTAAATCGATATATTCTTGTCCTTTTTTAGAATTAATCAAGACCATAGATAAGCCTTTTTTATCATTTAACTTTTTAGAGTATTTTTCAATTCCCCAAAAATCTCCCAAAGTAATATCTCCTTGCCTTGGCAACTGCGCAAATGGACATTTTGAACAAGAATCTCTTAAACACATATTTTTAAGAAATGCATTCATAAAAAAATCTTTTTCAGCAGGCGTTGAATATGTGTTTATCGTAGTAGTAGTAGTAATTAAATAAGGATTCCAACCATTTATCTTATCTCTAAAATTTGTATGTAAAACTTTTTCCGTTTCATTAGAAACAATCTCTGATATGTACTTTTTATACACCATCGGTGAGGGTACACCGTGACAAACAATATCAACAGTTAGCAAATTTTCATATTGTTTTTTTAAACACGCATTCAATCCTGCTACTTGACAAGGAGTTCCTGAAAATAATACTAATTTACCATCATTTAATAATGTTTCTATTTCAGAAAAAACAGATTTTGTATCACTTTGTAAATATTTTGACCCTTTTAATTTATATAAATCTTTTTTATCAGAAATAATAATGTGTTCAACAAGATTATCATCTCGCCATGTAGCACCACAAACATACCCCTTTTTATTCAAAATATATTCTGCCAAAAGGGGAAAAACAGCACCCGAAGAACTGTCTTTTCTTAAATCATCATTTGCACTTAATGCAAAACAATTAGGATTAGAATTATTATTTAAAATAGTATGTTCTGCTGGACATTTGTTAAAACATAATCCACATTTAATACATTTATTCTCATCTATCATAGGATATAAAAATCCCTCTTTATTCCTTTTCATAGAAATTGCCTTGACAGGACAAATATTTAAACAGGCCCCACATCCTGTACAGTTTTTTATATTGTTTATTGTTTTTTTCACTTTACTTTTCCTTAATTGTCAAAATAAGAATGCCTAAAAAATATACTCTTGTTTTATTGTTTTTCTTTTTAACTTTAATAAAAGGGATTAAATTGAATAATTTAATTTTTTTTGTTGATGATTTTATTGTTTCCGATTGCACAAACAATAAAGGAAAAAAATAAGTAGATGTTTTAATTACATTTAGCAATTTTTTTTCCATTTTATC
>JAZSGT010000040.1:0-24119 GCA_045532865.1 Alphaproteobacteria bacterium | reverse complement strand
CGGCTTAATCATTGAAAAAGTTCTTTCAATAGCCATAAATTACTCCTTTTTACTATCCAAATATTTTAAAAAAATATCTCATAAATGAACCAACTTCATTCTTCGACACTTTTCAACTCTAATTTCAAAAAATAACCTATCATAATTCAAGCTTAACGTCAAGTCATCTTTCTTTTATTTTTTTATTTTTTAGAATAAAAAAATCTTATTTAAACAATTGCAGAACGTAAAACTGGAAGCTCTTTCAAACCAGCATATCGAAGCAAAAAATACCCAGTTAAATTTAATCCTTGAAACAACATTTTTTCATCCACTGGTACTTCTTTTACAAAAAAGGGAGGTAATGGCAACAATTTATCTTTATATGGCAAACCCACTTGACGAGATACAGATCTACCACTTTTTGGTGAAACATAAGCTAAATCAGCCGAATTTCCACCACCAGCACATTTTGTTAAATCTAATCCAAAACCAAGTGCTTCTAATAAGCTGGCCTCCCAAAAAATATATCTTTTTTGAAAATCAGAATCCTCTAAATGACTTAAAAAATCGATTGTTTCATCATAAAAATAAGCACAATTTTCACGCTCTGGCAATAAAGCATCTATCAAATAACAAACCGATGAAAGCGCATTCAATCTTTTTGCATCTTCTAAAAAAGCAAGATTTGCTGATTTTTCATCTTCAATGTAATAAACCCCTAATTGCTCTTGAAGTCTTGCTTGCCATCTCACTGTTAAAAAGGAACAAGTCATAGGGGGAGATTTTTTTTTAACAACACCTAAATGACGTCCTTTTTCCTTTGTAAAAAGACTGACAATAAATTTTTTATCTCCTAAAGGCTTACTAGATAAAACAAGTGCATTTTCAGCATAAAAATCAGGCATTAAAATCCAAACCCCAATCTTTATATTGCGCAGGATCTTGGCGCCAATTTTCTTTTACTTTCACAAACAAAAACAAGTGCACCTCCTTTTCAAACAAGCGTGTTAACTCTTGTCTAGCAGCTGCTCCTATTTTTTTTATCATTTGCCCATTTTTACCAAGAACAATGGGTTTTAATCCCTCCCTTTCAACATATATCGTTTGTTCTATACGTATTGAATCTTCTTTTTCCTTATATGATGTTGTTTCAACTGACAATGTATAAGGCAACTCTTTTTGCAACATTAAAAAGAGTTTCTCCCTTGTTACTTCAGCTGCAAATAACCGATTGGGCAAATCAGTCATTTGATCTTCAGGAAACATCCAAACTCCTTTTGGCGCTTTTTGTATCAAAAAGTTTTTAAGTTCATCAACTTGTTCCCCTGTTTTGGCAGAAATCATGAATGTGTCTGTAAAAATTTTCATACCATTTAATTCTTCAATCAGAGGCAACAATTTTGATTTAGGCAATAAATCAATCTTATTCAAAACAAGAACAACCTTTTTCTTTTCACTTTGTAATCTGAAAATAATAGCTCTTGTATTTTTATCAAGACCTTTTTGCGCATCAATTAAAAGCAAGCGTTGATCAGCCTCATCTGATTCTGTCCAAGCAGATGCAACCATAGCTCTTTCAAAGCGCTGCGATGCCGAAAATATTCCAGGCGTATCGACCAAAACAAGCTGCGTATTATCTTCAACTAAAATCCCTCTAATTCTTGACCTTGTTGTTTGAACTTTAGGAGAAACAATACTTACTTTCGAGCCAATCAATCGATTAACTAATGTCGACTTTCCTGCATTTGGAGCGCCCAAAATTGCAACAAAGCAAAACTTCATTTTATTTATTTCCATTTTTATCTCTTTTACGTTTCTTTTTTGTTAATAAGGGACATTTTTGCAGCAATTCTTTTGCAGCCAATGTCATCGCTTCTTTTTTTGAGGAACCCTTTGCTCGTTCGACACCAACATCTGGTACAAAAACTTCAACTTCAAAACAAGGATCATGATCTGGACCTGTTTTTGAAATAACCCGATATTCAGGGATAATCCCTTTGTTTTTTTGACACCACTCTTGCAGCTGCGTTTTATAATCTTTTGTGGACATAACTTTTTCATTTAAATAAGGCGACCAAAGTGGATCAACAAAAATTTTTACCACATCCAGACCTTTTTCTAAATAAATCACACCTAAAACAGCCTCGCATACATCTGCTAAAATAGATTCATTTTGTCGCAAATGTTCTTCATTTGTAATTAAATCTTTATCTAGCTCCAGTTTTTTAGAAACCTCAGCCAATGTATGTTCCTTAACCAAAGATGTAAACCTTACAGCCCAATCTCCTTCTTTTTCAAAGGGAAACTTTTGATATAACAAATCAGCAATAACAAGTCCCAAAACCCGATCTCCCAAAAACTCTAAACGTTCATATGCAGCACCCTTACCTCCAATAGCAAGAGTGACGGCCTTTTTAAAATTTTTAGAAGATTTAATCTCTTTTAAAATCTGCTGAGATACTGTTATCATTTAACCCCTTTAATAAATTTTGTTAAACAAACGTTCCATTCGAATAAAACTTGGCCATCTCCAAAATTCAAAGAAAAAACCTGTTCCATTTGTTGAATAAAAAATAATTTCAGCCCGACCTTCCAAATGCGTTAAAGGAACAGAACCAAAAAATCGACTATCATAGGAATTATCGCGATTATCCCCCATTGCAAAAAAGTGTCCTTCTGGCACGGTAACTAAAGGCGTATCATCCGACTTAACCATATCATCAACTTCATAGATAAAATGTTTCACACCATTTGGAAGCGTTTCTTCATATTTTGTGTATAAGACCTTATTTCCTTCAATTTCAACTTCTTCTTTTTTAAGAAAAGTTCTTTCAACCATTTTTCCATTAATGTACAAACGACCTTGTTTCATTTGAATTGTATCACCTGGCAAAGCTACAACTCGTTTGATATAATCAACAGATGTTGTTAATGATGGCATAATTTTTGGTGTTACACGAAAAACAACAACATCTCCCAATTTAGGAAGCTTTTCAAATAAACGGCCATTAGGAATCAATGGAAGTGAACCAATAAAAGAGTGTCTTGAATACCCATAGGGATATTTTGAAATAAACAAATGATCACCTATCAAAAGTGTTGGAAACATAGAACCAGATGGAATATTATAAGGTTCATATGCAAATGTTCTAATAACAAGAGCTAACAAAACAGCAAGTACAAAACCACACATATTCTTAAATATATTTAACAAGAAACCAACTCCCATTCCTTCTTTTTTCATTGAAATTTCATCTCCAATATGATAGTATATTACAAAATTTTGATTAGCTTATCATAGAAAGAAGATTTTGTCCATGCTAAAATTTCAAATAAAAAACAAAGAACAAAATGCACGACGTGGGACACTCTCAACTGCACATGGCGATGTTCAAACACCTGCATTCATGCCTGTTGGAACTGCTGGAACTGTTAAAGCGATGCTTCCAGAATCTGTCAAAGCGACAGGTGCTGAAATTCTTTTAGGCAACACCTATCACCTCATGCTCAGGCCAACTGCTGAACGTGTTGCCTCATTTGGTGGATTGCATAAATTTATGAATTGGGATGGTCCAATTTTAACCGATTCCGGTGGTTTTCAAGTTATGAGTTTATCCTCTCTTCGCTCTATTACAGAAGAGGGCGTTACATTTCAATCTCATATTAATGGGGCAAAACATGTTTTAACTCCTGAACGATCCATGGAAATTCAACATCTTTTAGATTCAAACATTACAATGGCATTTGATGAATGTGTTAAATTCCCTGCTCCTTATGAAACAGTCAAAAAATCAATGGAACGATCTATGCGCTGGGCCAAAAGGTCAAAAGACGCCTTCATTGATAGAGAAGGATACGGGCTTTTCGGTATCATGCAAGGAGGCATGCATCAAGATTTAAGAATGCAATCCATTAAAGCCCTTACAGATATTGGTTTTGATGGATACGCCATCGGAGGATTGGCTGTTGGCGAAGGGCAAGAAATTATGTTCAGCGTATTAGATTATGCAGCTCCAGCTCTTCCTGAAGACAAACCAAGGTATTTAATGGGTGTTGGTCGTCCAAGCGACATTGTTGGTTCTGTTAAACGTGGAGTCGACATGTTTGACTGCGTTATGCCTTCAAGGTCAGGCAGAACTGGACAAGCCTTTACTTCTCACGGCGTATTAAATATTCACAATGCTTGTCATAGAGATTCGCATTTACCTTTGGATTCTGATTGTGACTGTCCATGTTGTACACAATATACCAGAGGTTATATGCACCACCTCTTCAAAGCTGGTGAAATTTTGGGTTGCATGCTTTTAACATGGCATAATATTCGTTTTTATCAACGATTGATGCAACAAATTAGAACAGCTATTGAAGAAAATCGCTTTGAACAGTTACATAATGATTTTATGTCAACGTACAAAAATGATAAAAAGATGTAATTATGAGTGAATCCAAACAAAAAAAAGACTATAAACCTGAAAGACGGCGAACATTTGAAGGTTTAGAACGTTTGACAATGGAAATCAAACACATCACCCAACCCATTCTTGGGCAACGTGGATTTGCAGGAACAGATGTGTTATCTTACTGGGATGACATTGTAGGAGAACACCTTGCAAAAGGCATTCGTCCTGAAAAATTAACATTTGAAAAAGACAATCGAACAAATGGGACTTTACACGTTAAAAGCGCTGGTGGGGCTTTTGCTATTTTATTTGAACATCAAAAACATAAAGTAATGGAGCGAATTAATTTTTTCTTCGGCTATCCCGCTGTTGGAAAAATTAAAATCTCACAAGGGAAAATTTCTTTTAAAATGCCACCTCCTGTTATACCAAAAAAATTCGTAACAGAACAGCAAGTCAATGAATTAAAAGCTAAAGTCGCCCCTATTGAAGATGAAACACTCAGAGAGATGGTCTATCAACTAGGCATCTCTCGTCTTGAAAAATAAATAAAATAAATTTAAAACTATTTCCAATAATCTAAAATCCACTTAGATGGCAATACGTGTTTGTACAATTTCTTATACCCTCTTGGATATTTTCGATCATTAGGATTAGAACACCAAACCCCATTAATTGCATCTTGCAACCCTGGATTACCATGAAAAGCAATCATTTTTAACCCTTCAACCTGTGGCATTTTAGGTGTGCTAAAATAACGAAACAACGGAAATGGCAAACAATGGAAACGAAAACTTTTAAACCAGTTTTCAGGCCAAAAATTCAAATGCCCCCATTTTTCAATAACTTTCGATGAAAGATATTCTTGTGAAGCTGTATAAAATTTATCAACCACTTCTTTTGGGTGATCTTCAAAATATTTTTTAACAAACCCCAAAGTCCCAACAACCCAAGAATAGCAACTTGCCTGCCCAACATGGTCACCATTTGTATGCCAATCATTTATAATATAAAATTTTTCTTCTTGTGGATATTTAAAAAACTCATCTAAATTACCGACAATTAAAGAATCTAAATCAAAAAAGAAAACACGTTGACCTGTCAAACCACCCAAGGCATCATCACAAAGTGCAGCCTCTTTTCGATAGGCGTATTTTTTAGCATATTCTTCTTCACCTGCTTTTACATTTTGAAACTCAGGCAAAGGCTTTACAATAATATCTTCATTTAAATCAGTTGCATCTTCTGTAAAACAATAAAAATCAATATCAAAATTTGTGTTTCTTTTAATCATTGAGCAAAGATTATTCACATCTTTTGCCTTATAATAACCACCCCATTTGATACAAATCACATTATATTTTTCAGCCATGCTTTCTCCTTTTTTTAAGATATTTATAGACTCAACCTAGCATCTTTTATTTTTTTTAGCAAGCCTCTTTTTTGATTAAATCCGAACCAAATGCACTTCAATCAATGGCTTTTTGCCATAAAATTCTTTTAAGAAGCGACGAACAGCCGTGCGAATCGCATTTTCAACCAAATCATCTCTATTCATGTCTTTTTTCAATGATTCAACTTCGCTCATCAATTCATTTTTCAATCTTACTTCATCATCACAACCTTCTTCGATTAAACCAAAAGAAGATATTTTAGGCTGTCCTAATATAAGATTATCTGAATTTAATACCAATGTCACAACCATTGTACCATCTTCAATCATCTTTCTGCGTTTTCGAATAACTTCAGCACCTAATGAGAGAATTTTCTTTCCATCAACAGCTAAAATACCAACTGGAACTTGACCTATTTTTTCAGGATTTTTATCCAAAACAAGCACTTCACCATCTTCCAATGCATAAGCATATTTTGCGCCCCACTTAAGTGCTAAGTTAACATGCTCATTCAGCTCGCGAGCTTCCCCATGAACTGGAAGCGCAATTTTTGGTTTTATCCACTTATACATTTGTTGCAATTCTTTACCAGAAAAGTGCCCAGAAACATGAATATCAGCATCTTTGTTTGTAACAATTTTAACGTCCTTTGTTTTAAAACGTTTTTGTAATAATGCAATTGCTTTTTCATTTCCCGGAATAATTCTTGATGAAAAAACAACCACATCTCCTGGTCCAAAAAAGACAGAATTTTTTTGAGGCGTTAAAGCCGACAAATTACTCAATGCAGATCTTGGTTCACCTTGAGAACCTGTGCAGATATAAAGAACAGAACCAACCGGTTTTTCCAATGCTTCTGATTCAGACAAAAATTCAGGAATATCATCAAAATAACCACAGGCACGTGCAGCAGCATCCATTCGCCACAAACTGCGTCCCATCAAACAAACATCACGACCATTTTCTTTTGCTGCATGATAAATACTTTTAACTCGACTCACATTTGAAGCAAAACAAGCAACAGCAACTTGTCTTCCTTCAAATTTAGAAATCAATTTCACAAGCTCATTTGCAACATCTAATTCCGTCATATTTGTTTCAGCACTAAACACATTTGTCGAATCACAAACAAGGGCCAAAACACCTTCTTTTCCAATAGCTTTTAATCTTTTTTCATTTGTTTTTTGATCAAGCACTGGATCCGGCGATAACTTCCAATCTCCCGTATGAACAACAACCCCTTCCTTTGTTGTAATTTTAAGTGCATTTGCCTCTGGAATTGAATGGCTCATAGAAACAAACTCAATTTCAAATGGACCTAATTCTACAACAGAATCCAAAGCACAAACATTAACATCCACCCGACCTAACAATCCTGATTCGACCAATTTACTTTCCAACAATTCATTAGCAAATGGTGTTAAATAAATCGGACATTGTAAAGATCTCCACAAACGACCAACAGCACCAATATGATCCTCATGTCCGTGAGTAATAACAAGTCCTACAATATCTTTCTTGTGCGTTTCTAAAAACGAAACATCCGGTAATAACACATCAACACCAGGCAACCCATCACCTGGAAAACCAACACCCAAATCAACAACAAGCCACTTACCTTTGTAACCATAAGCAAAACAATTCATTCCAACACCTGTTGCACCCCCAAGTGGCACAAACACAAGCTTATCATTTGGGATTATTACCTCATCTAATTCTTCATTCATCATTATATTCCTTTGTTTAATAAAAACACATCACCTGCAGTAATACGTTTTAATGTCATATCGCTTAACTTCAACAAAATCGCCCCTTCGAGTGTCATATCTTCAAATAACCCTTCTAACTTCATATGAGGAAGCTGAACTGAAATTTTCTGCCCAACCCCCACAGCATATGACAACCATTTTTGGCGAATTTTAAAAAATCCTTCCTTTTCAAAAACATCCAAATTTTGTGCTAAATTATTCAAAAATGTATTCAACAACACCTCATTTGAAAATACATCATTCAAGCATCCAACTGGATACAAAAAATTACCGACTGGAATTTTCTTTGTATTAATTCCAACACCAGCAATTAATTTATCTTCTTCATTTTCAAGCAAAATACCAGCGACCTTTTTCCCATCAATCAAAACATCATTAGGCCACTTTAATTTTGCTTCAAATCCTTTTAAACTTTCAACAACACTTACCCCTAAAACAAATGATAATAAAGGGGTCTTTATTCCATAATTTTTAAGAACAATAGAACAAAACAAATTATCTGGCTCGCTTACCCAAGACCTAGAACATCTACCCCTACCTTTTGTTTGTTCTCTAGCCACAACAACCGTTTGATGAGGCAAATCTTTTGCCACATCATTTGTACTTGTCACCTTATCTAAATATATTAATTTCCAATTCATTTCGTGGTATTCTATCACAAAATAAAAAAAAAGAAAAGAAAAACCTTGATTTTATTTTTTTTTCATCTGAAAATATAAAAATCAAATAGTCAGAACAAAAAATGAGATAAAAATGATAAGAAAAATTCTAGGCGTCATATTAATTGTTGTTTTAATATCTTTGGCACACAAACTAACAAAAGAAGATCCAAAACCCGTCTATACAGACACACCTTCTGTTCAAGAACAACAACAAATTGAATTAGAGCAAGAAATTCCAGATGCAATGCCAGAAAATGAAATGGAACAACTTTCCCCTGAAGATGCTGAAAAAGATCAATGAGTAATAAGATGGAAATTGAAGAATTAATAGAAAATTTTTCCTACCTCGAAAATTGGGAAGATAGATATAGGTATTTAATCGAACTCGGTGATCAGCTTCCACCTTTTAATCAAAATGACAAAACAGATAAAAATAAGGTTGACGGATGCATGTCACAGGTTTGGTTTGTTCACGTTGAAAAAGATGGAAAACATTTTTTCAATGCAACAAGTGACGCGCATATTGTTCGAGGGTTAGAAGCTATTTTACTTATACTTATTAACGGTAAAACGACTCAAGAAATTCAAAACATAAATCTCATTGAAATTTTTAAGCAGCTCGGCCTTGAATCCCATCTCTCTCCAACAAGAAGAAACGGTTTTTATGCCATGGTTGAACGTATTTTAATCTTAAGCAACAGCAATATATAAATAAATTTTGGTGTTTTTTACGCATTTACTTGACCCTTTGGTATAAATATGCTATGTTACCCAAAATCAAAAGGATTTATAATATGAAAAACGCCTCACACGTTCTTGCTCGCAAATATAGACCACAAGTTTTTAAAGATCTTGTCGGGCAAGAAGCATTGGTTCAAACAATCACAAATGCTATTGAACATAATAGACTTGCACATGCATACATGCTTACAGGCATTCGAGGCGTTGGAAAAACAAGCTCTGCACGTATTATTGCAAAGGGATTAAACTGCATCGGACCAGATGGTACGGGTTCAATGACTCCCAACCCTTGTGGTATTTGCAAACACTGTCAAGAAATTGCAGCCGATTCTCATATTGATGTTATTGAAATTGATGCAGCCAGCAATACAGGTGTTGATAATATTAGAGAAATTATCGAAAGCGCAAAATACAATCCCGTTTCTGCCAGATTTAAAATTTATATCATTGACGAAGTTCACATGTTGTCAAAAGCTGCTTTTAATGCTTTGTTGAAAACGCTTGAGGAACCACCTGAACGTATTAAATTTATTTTAGCAACAACAGAAATTCGAAAAGTACCTATTACCATTTTATCACGGTGTCAGCGTTTTGATTTAAAACGACTAGATGAGGATTTACTTACCAAACATTTGCAATACATTTCAGAACAAGAAAATATCCAAGCTGAAGAAGAAGCTTTGCGTTTAATTGCCAGAGCTGGAGATGGCTCTTGTCGCGATTCATTATCACTTCTTGACCAAGCAATGACACAGTTTAACTATAATTTAAAAGCTGAAGATATTCGTCAAATGCTTGGCGTTACAGACCGAACCAGTCTATTTGACTTATTTGATGCACTCATGCATGGAGATGTAAAAAAGACACTTGATTATTTACAAATCCAGTATTCATCAGGTTCTGACCCTATGATGACAGCACAAGATTTACTTTCTTTAACTCACTGGTTGACACGTGTTAAAATCATACCTGAACTTGCAAATGACCATACCATACCAGAAGCTGAACGCACACGAGGAAAAGAGCTTGCAAACAATTTATCTATGGCAACTTTAACCAGTGCATGGCAAATTCTGCTTAAAGGTCTTAATGAGATTAAAATGGCAGACAATCCTTTAATTGCTCTTGAAATGGTTTTAATTCGTCTTGCATTTTTAAGTGAAATTCCACCCCTTGGAACTGTTTTATCCGACATAAAAAAAAACACTATAACTGTTGAACAATCTAAAAACGAAGAAACTTCAACATCAAGTGAAACACACACTCAACAAAGACAATTCACTTCAACACAACAAAATCAACAAAGACAATCAAACTCACAGAGTAGCACACCCGTTTTCAATTGTGACAACATTAAAACGCTCAAAGATATATCAGACCTTGCAAAAGAGGCAAAAGAACGTCTTTTAGCTTTTAATATCGAAACGTATATTAGACCCATCAGTATTGAAAAAGGAAAAATTGTTTGCGCATTCACACCCGATTCACCCAGAGGTTTTAGCGCAGAATTAACAAAATTTTTAACATTAAAAACAGGCATTAGATGGGAAATTAGCATCCAACAAGATGCAAAAACAAACACTCTCAAAGAAGATAAAGCCGAAAAAACAGGTCTTATTATTGAAGATTTAAAACGAACAGAACCATTAAGAAGCGTACTAAACATCTTTCCAAAAGCTCAAATTGGACGCATTAAAGAACCAAAAAAAGACGAAGTTGAAGAAGAAAACTATTAAAAAAACTACATCTAAACTAAATTTTCTTTTAATTTTCTATGCTTATTTATCCGTCTATTTTTTCTTTTAATTTACAAAAAAATTACTTTATTTTTTTGTTTTTTTAGTGTATAGTTAAAGCACAAAAAACATTTTAACAAAGGAGCAACAAAATGGGTTCTATAATTTTAGGTGTTTGTCTTTTTTGTGCATTTTACACAAGTTATCGTGTTATTGAACAAAGTTCACGTTCTAAAAAGCAAAAATTTTTAATTTTTCTATTTTTCTTATTCTCATTCCTCGTTCCACTTATTTTAAGGAATAAAGGAGAATTAAGTGGTAGTTTTTATAGTTTTCTTTATATCGGAGCCTATTTTTTATTTATTGTCTCAGCCCTTTTCTTTTGTTTCATTGCAATTCGTGATATTATTTGGGGCTTTTTATGCATTAGAGAAAAAATCAAAAAAGTTGAATCTCCTCGCTTTAAATGGCATAAACCTCTTCTTTTAGAAAAATCGAATCGCTTTTTGTTTATTTTAGCAACGGCCATTTGTATTTACAGTTTATATGCTGGTCTTAAAACACCAAATGTAAAAGAAACTGTTTTAATTTCAGATAAAATTCAAAAACCAATTACAATTGCCGTTTTAGGCGATATGCATTTATCAAGAATAACCAACAAACGAAAAATTGAAAAAATTGTTGAACAAACTAACAAAGCTGAACCAGATGTTATTTTATTTCCTGGCGACACAATTGATGACCAAATCAAATATATTCAACCTCATTTAGAAGAACTCAAAAATTTAAAAGCACCATTAGGTATGTTTGCAACAGCTGGTAATCACGAAATCATGAAAAATCATGAAGAGGCAAAAACAGCTTTTGAATCCCTTGGCATAACATATTTATTCAATGCAGGCACACAACTTGGAAACAATATTTTCTTAGCTGGCATTCCTGACACAAAAACAGCAAAACAAATCAATGAAACTGTTGATTTGCAAAAAGCATTCAACGCTGCTGATATTACAAATTTTAAAATTTTAGTCACCCATAGGCCAAGAATTATTAACGTTTTATCTGAAGGAGTTATTGATTTTGTTATTGCAGCACACACACATGGTGGACAAATTTTCCCATTCCATATTTTATCAAAGCTTGATAACAAATATTTAGCTGGACTTTATGAAGAAAAGAATACAACACTTTACGTTTCAAGAGGCTGTGGGCAATGGGGACCTCAAATGAGGTTTTTAGCCCCAAGTGAAATTTCAATTATTCGAATTTTACCTTGGACTGACGAAGCAGCTAGAAAAGCAGAAAAAGAGAGCAAAAAGGGTCAAAAAAACAATCCTACTTCTGAAGAAACCGTTACAAAAAAAGCTGACAAAGAATCACTTTCAGAAAAAAGTGTTGTCTACCCAGCAAAAGATGAAAGAACAAAAAGTTTTGTTGATTCCATTCTTGGAAAAAGCTCAAAAGAAGATCAAGATGACACTCTTAAACAGTTAAAAAAAGCTCAAGAAGCTGCAGATAAAGAAGCTGAAGTTACACTTGCTCAAGACGAAAAAAATCAACAAACAGTTAAAGAAACAACATCTTCTAACAGTGAGTCAAAGGCAGAAAATAGCACCACCATGCAAAATGTAAAAAAAGCCGAAGCAGCATTGGAAGAAGCAAAAGAGTCTTTAGATCAAGCGTTTGAACAAGTATTTTCCAACAAAGTTCAAGAAGATTTGGATGCAGAACGCAAGAAAAATGAAGCTTTGCAAGTTGAGGTTACACAACTTCGCATTGATTTGGAAAAAACAAAAACAGATGCAGGCAAAATCATCGTTCGCCAAAATGCAGCCATTAAATTGTTAGAAGAAGAACGCAACTTGCTCAAAAAAGCGCTGGAAGACCAACGAAATGCTTTTACAGTTGAATTAAAAGCTTCTCAAGATGTGATTGAAAATCAACGCAAAATCATTGCAAGGGAACAAGAACTTTCAAGACAAACTCTTGCTTTGCAAAAAGAACTTACAAAAGAGTTAGAGTTACTTAAAGAAGATCTTAGAAGGTATCAAAGAAATGCACTTGCTCAACAAAACAATGGTGCAATTTATCCTTCAAGACAAGTTCAAGGTCAATATACACAATCACAACCAACACAATATGTTCAGTCACCACTCAGACCAATTCAACCAGTTCAAAGTGACAGAATGCCTCAACAAGAACAACGCAGAGAAGAACGCTTTGCAAATATGGAGGTTATCTATCATTCAAACGGAGCTGTAACTCGTCAAATGGTCAAAACTGTTATCATTGAATATCCCACATATATCAGTGCGATTAAAAATGTGGCAAGTTATACAACTTCACCAGAAGAGGAGTCACGCATAAATCCAACTGTGGTTGAAAATTCTTTGAGAAAGGCATTAAATCTTCCATTAATTGAAGATGCAACCTACGAACAAAAGAAAAAGCCTCTTTTACTTCCTCTTGGACAGCCAACACAACAAAGTACGCCTCAGGGGTTTGAAGAAGCTCTATCACAACAGCAAGCACCTGCTATTTTTGGAACAATATATAAAAATTAAAATTATTATTAACTCCAGAGAAAAAAGAGAGGTTAAAAACCTCTCTTTTTGTTTACAAATCAAATTTTTATGCCTCTTTTAAAATCAGCAAAAAAAACGGTCGTTTAATTTCCTTATATCATACATAGAAATTTATTACAACCACTTTTTCAAAAACAAGCAAAAAACATCTCCTACATGTAAATGATGCTATTTTTTCACAATCAACAAAAATGTGTAAATTAAACGACCGTTTTTTTTACAATTTTTGAGTTTTAAAATGGGAACAAACATTTTTTATTTATCATCAAAGTTGGATAAAACCTTTCAAACAAAGGCACTCACTTCTTATGCTAAAAAACTCAAAATTCAAGGTGATTTTATTGATGAGGAGCTGTTCAATTCACTGAAAAAAAATTCATCAAAAAACAAAACTCTTTTTGTGACAAATTTGCTTTGTTTAGGGTCGAATTTAGAGAAAATTAAACAAGAACTCTGCGATTTAACCACATTTGGCGTAGATATTGTTTCAATTGAAGATGGGTTTGAATTTTTGTCAAATGAAAAAACGGCGCACCTTCTTCAAGGGATTGAAATTGCCATTCAAATCAAATCGGCTTGTAATTCACTTGTGATGAAAAACAAACTCGCTCAAAAGAAAAAAAATGGTGGAATCATTGGCAGACACAAAGGGGCAAAAAATTTGAATCCTTCAAAATGCGAATTGAAAAAAGAATATATTTTTCAAGCACTCAAACAAGGCACAAACAAAAACACCATTGCAAAAGAAATTGGCGTGAGTGTACGCACACTGTTTAACTTTTTAAAACTCACAGAAAACAAGGGATAAAAATGATTCCAAAAATTATTCATTATTGCTGGTTTGGCAACAACCCAAAAGATCCAAAGAGTTTAGAATGTATTGAAACATGGAAAAATCTTTTGCCTGATTATCAAATTAAAGAATGGTCTGAAAAAGATTTAGAAAAAATTGATAATGTTTATGTAAAAGAGGCATATCAAGCAAAGAAATGGGCTTTTGTTTCCGATTATTTTAGGCTCTACGCCTTATCACAAGAGGGTGGGATTTATTTTGACACAGATGTTGAAGTTAAAAAATCATTAGATGAATTTTTAGATTTAGACTTTTTCATTGGGTCTGAAAAACATGGGAAAAGCAAACATATTGGAACAGCTGTAATCGGCGCACAAAAAGGTTCTCCAATTATAAAAAAACTTTTATCCGTTTATGATGATATTCATTTTATCAAAAAAGATGGTTCTTTTGATATGACTCCAAACACTGTTCGACTTGTAAAGCCATTAAAAGAATGTGGGTTTGAAAAAGTTTTTACAGATAGCGAGCCTATTTATCTGAATGATAAAAATGTGATATTCCCAACAAATTATTTTTCCAAGGAGTGTGCAACAAGCTATACAATCCATCATTTTCTTTCATCATGGACAGATTCTGTTGTTAAAAAGAACGAATGGCATTTTAATCTTTTTGGGAATAAATACGCTATTTATCGTTATAAAATACAAAAACCACAAGATTTCAAATATCCAGAATCCATGAGCAAAAAATTACTCGATTGGAATTATAAGAAAAAATATAAATTATTAATCGGACGAGAAAATCAAATTTTTCAAGGGCCAATTGATTTAGTTTATTTATGGGTTGATGGCAATGATGTTGAATGGCAAAAATCGAAACAATACTGGCAAGAAAAAGAAAACATTACCAGCGATTCAGCAATCAATCCTTGTCGATTTATTGATAATGAAGAATTAAGATATTCACTTCGCTCAGCTGAAATGTTCGCACCGTGGATTCGAAAAATCTTTATTGTTACAAATGGACAAGTTCCAAAATGGCTTGATACATCGCATCCTAAAATTCAAATTGTCACGCATGATGAAATTATGCCCAAAGAAGCCTTGCCAACATTTAACAGTACGGCAATTGAAACTTGTTTAGATAACATTCCAGATTTATCAGAACATTTCTTATTTGCAAATGATGATGCATTCTTTGACAAGCCTGTATTTAAGAACTATTTTTTCACACAAAAAGGAACACCTATTTCCTATCTTAAAAAACATAAAGAGTGGAATAGGGAAATTTTAGAAAATAATATATACCTTCATTGGATTAACAAAGCTGTTAAACTCACTGATAACAAATTTTTGCTATATGAAGGAACACATTGTATTTGTGCTTATACCAAGAATAATCTTAAAGAATGCAAAAAAGAATTTAAAGAACAATTTGATAAAACAACTTTTTCAAAATTTAGAAATTTTAAAGATATTCAACGACATATTTATGATTTTTGGGCAATAAAAAATAAAAAAGCGCTTGGTCTTTTTTTTAAAAATAAAAAAAAGGCAAAACAATTATATTTAAATATAATGAATTCTAATTGTATGTCCCAAAAACTAAAAAAGAATAACCCAATTTTGGTTTGCTACAACGATTCAGAAAAAACAACTCAAACAGACAGAGAAAATCTTAAATATTTTTTAAACAATAGATATTCCCAAAAACAAGAGTGGGAAATTTAAAAACATATTGATGAGGAAAAATGCCAAAAGTATCAATCATTGTTCCGGTTTATAATGTTGAAAAATATCTTTCCACTTGTTTGGATAGTTTAATTAATCAGACATTGAAAGATATTGAAATTATCTGTATCAATGATGGTTCAACAGATAATTCTTTAAATATTTTAAACGAATATGCCCAAAAGGATACTCGTATTATTGTAATTAACAAAGAAAATTCTGGGCCTGGATCCTGCAGAAATTTAGGAATTGAAAAAGCAACTGGTGAATATATTCAATTTGTTGATTCAGATGATTAGATTGAAAAAGTAACTTACGAGATTTGTTACCAAAAAGCATTAGAACACTCTGTTGATATGGTAAGTTTTAACGCCAATAAAATTTGCAATAAAAAGTGTTTTCCTATTTATTATTATGACATAAAAGAAGAAAAACTTGTTAATTGGATAGATATTGCTGATAAACTATTTAAATTTCCATTCCATTCATGTCACTATTTAATAAAAAGGGATTTTCTGTTGAAAAACAATATACGATATCCCGAAAATATATTTTGGTGTGAAGATGTTCTTTTTATTTTGAAATGTTGGTTAGATACAAAAGACGTTTATGTTACTACAAATCCCTTGTATAACTATATTCAACACAAAAACTCTGCAACTCAAAATAATACCCATTTTTTTGACTTATTTAAATTGATTCCAAGTTTAAAAGAGCTTGTTAGTTCTTCAGATAACAATATATTAAAAAACGAATTATCACTTTGGATTGTCAAGCATTTTAATTGGATTGTTGCAAACAAAAGAAACAAAAACACATTAGAAAAAATTAAACACTTCTCACAAGAAAATGATTGTATGACTGAATACCAATGCCTACTCAATCAAATTAAAACGCTTGATAGAACTTTTCTAAATATTAAATTGTTTGGGAAATTTTCAATGTTATCAGTTAGGAAAAAGAAAAACAAACTAAGGATTCGTTTTTTTGGATTACCTCTTTTTTCAATAAAACAAAAGAAAAATTAAATACACATACCGATAAAAGATTATAAATACAAATTCAACAAGGTTTAATAAATGATTAATATACAAAGACTTATTGCAAATATAATTGTTATACCAATCAGAAATCATGAAAAACGGCACAAAATACGAAGAGCTATCTTAGACTTTCACTTAAAAAATATTATCTATATTTTTAAATTTTTATTTTCATCTATAAGAAAAAATAGCGTTCTGCTCATTGAGCCAAATGATTGCCATGGTGAAGTGATTGCTGGTTATTTAAAATATTTTATAGAGTTAGGCTACACTGTAGATGTTTTAATCAATTCAAAGATAAAAAATGAAAACCCATTTTGTCGTTTAGATATGACTAATATTCACCTATTCCACAGTGACAGCGTTAAATTAATGTTAAAATTTAAGCAGTTGCGTGAATATAACCATATTGTTTTAATGACAAGCGCCTATTACAAAAGAGGCAAAAATGAGCCATACCCTTCATTTTTCACCAAATGTCCAAAATTAAAAAAGCATCCATCATTATTTGTTGTTGAACATGATTTAATTGACATAAAACGATTTGACGAAGAAGATTTACTTAAAAAAAATCGTTTATTAACGTTAGGTCACTTTTCACAGGGTGTTTTTGCAAGTCCAATTAGATTTGGAAGTTTAAAAATAACACCTAAAAATGATATTACAACTTTTATTACTGTTGGAGCTATTAATTCGGTACGAAAAAATCATCAAATTCTGATAGATTCCATTAAAAGTTTGGCTCAACAAAATTTAAAATTTAAAGTATTAGTTGTTGGATTGGGAGCATTGGAAAATTTGCCAATTGAAATTCATCCTTACATTGAAATTTTGGGAAGGTTAGATTTTCCAAAAATGTTTGAGGTAATGGAAAAGGCAGATTTCTTTTTACCATTGCTAGACCCTAATAGTAAAGAGCATGAAAGATATATCACAACAGGAGTAACTGGTTCAGCACAGTTGATTTATGCTTTTTCAAAAGTTCCAGTTATCCATCCAAAATTTGCTGAATTTTATGGATTTGACAACTCAAATGCACTTGTTATTGATGATTTAGAAGAAGGGATGAAGCAAGCAATAGAGATGAATTCCCTAGATTATCTTGAGAAACAACAAGAGTTGACTAATTTGGCAAACGCTTTAAAAAATGAAACAATTGAAAATTTAAAAAGGATAATGTGATGAAAATACCTGTTGTTTTTGCGTTTGATGATAATTATGCGCTGCCTGCCTGTATTGCTATTCAAAGTTTATTAGATTCAAAAAAGCCAAGCACAGAATATGAAATCATTGTTTTTCACGGAGGACTATCCCCAAAAACCATTCAAAAAATGCAAAAAATTTGCCCAATTCGTTGGGTAAAGGTGGATACTGCTGCCCTTAAAAATGTATCGCAAGGATGGAGTGGTTTGGAAACATATTATCGCCTGCTGATCGCAGACTTACTGCCCGAATATGACAAAGTGATATGGTCGGATGTGGATGTTTTATTTAAAGGGGATTTGGCGGATATTTATGCCCAAGATTTACAAGGGGCCGATTGGGGAGGTGTTATTGCTGAAAGACAGGATGAAACTCAGGGAGTTCACCCACATTATCCTGAAAACAAAAAGCCTTATGTATATATGCCCGGATTTATGCTGATTGATACCAAATTATGGCGTGAAAAAAAGATGTGGGATAAATTTGTGGAAATTATAAAAACGTATGGGGAAAGGCTGAAATTTTTTGATTTGGACATTTTGAATTTGGCTGCCGATAAGATTTATCCTGTCCCGTTTGAATATTGCGTATTGGAAAATATTTATGATGAGATGGATAAGGCCCCAGAATATCCTTGGTTAGAGCGAGCGCAAGGCAAAGACGCTTTATTAAAAGCACAAAAAAATCCAATTATTATTCATTATGCAGGCCGTAATCCAAAAATTTGGAAGCGAGAAAAAGATGAAATTCCAGCCTATTATTGGGGCTATATTGAAAAATCACCTTTTTACGATAAAGAAAATTACTTTCCTGGTTGGCGAACAAAAATAAAATTGTCTTTTCTATGGTTTATGATTAAAATTTGCCCAATGAAAAATTGGCGAAAAAAATTAAAAGAAAAAAGGATTTTTTGGCACGTTAAAAGCTCTCAATAATAAAGAAGCCAAAAAATATTTTATCTATGCTTGCATTGTTAGAAAATATTTAAAATACCTTTTTTTAATAGACAGAGACCAAAATAAAACAAAATACTATTTATTTGGCATTAAATTATACACAAAAAAAGTTAAAAAACGTTTTAAATAGTTTTTCTACCACCCTCTAGACATTCTTTAATTTTTGACTATAATAAAAGAAAAAATTTATGGAGGGGGATATGCGTTCTTTTTTCAAAAAAGTTATTTTTGGTGTCATTTGTTTGACGTTTTGTTGTGTGTTTGATTCTGCCAATGCTCAAGTTTCAAAACAAAATCAGCAATTCAAACTTGTTGTGTTTGGTGATAGTTTAAGCGCTGGTTACAGAGTTGATAAAAAACAATCTTTTGCTTCTCAACTTCAAAATCGCTTGATTAAATCGGGTTATTTTAATGTGTTGGTTATCAATCACAGTCGTTCTGGTGAAACAACTGCTGGTGGTTTAAAACGCCTTTCTGCCGTTTTGGAAAAAGAAAAACCAAATGGTATTATTCTTGAACTTGGCATTAATGATGTTTTTAGAGGAAACGGATTAACAGAAATTAAAAACAACCTTTCAAAAATGATTCAAATGTGTCAATCAAAAAACGTTTCAATTCTTTTGGTTGGCATGAAAGCTCCTCCTTATGCCAGCATCATTTATCAACAAAACTTTGATAAAATGTATGAAACTTTGGCAAAAGAATATCATTTGTTGCTTTATCCCTTCTTTATGAAAGGGTTGATTGAAATGGAATCTGGCAAACCTCAAATGAAACAAAACTATATGCTAGGGGATAATATTCATCCAAACGTTCCAGGCATTTCTTTGATGGTACAAAACATTATGCCCTATGTTTCTGAATTTTTGAGAAAAAACAAAATTTTTCCCAATCGCAAAAGATAAGTTTTTTATTGAAATTTTTGTTTAATCCTGTTAAAAGTTGAAAAACAATTTTTAACGGGATTAAAAATGAAAATTTATCAAGTTGGTGGTGCAGTTCGTGACAAATTGCTTGGTATTCAAGCAACAGATATTGACCATGTGGTTATTGGCTCAACCCCGGATGAAATGATTGCTTTGGGGTTTAAACCAGTTGGAAAGCATTTTCCCGTTTTTTTGCATCCAAAAACAAAGGCTGAATATGCTCTTGCAAGAAAAGAAGTTAAAACAGGACCAAAACACACCGATTTTGAGTTTGTGTTTAACAAATCTGTCACCTTGCAAGAAGATGTTGTACGCAGAGATTTTACCATCAATGCACTTGTCTATGATGAAGAAAATAACACCCTTATTGACCTTGTAAATGGACAAGATGATTTGAAAAACAAGCTTATCCGTCATATTGATAGCAATCATTTTGTCGAAGATGCTTTGCGTGTGCTTAGAATGTGCCGCTTTGCAGCTCAACTTGACTTTGATATTCACCCCGAAACAATGGCCCTTGCAACTCAAATGGTCAATGATGGTATGCTTCAACACCTAAGTAAAGAGCGTGTTTTTCAAGAGTTTGAAAAGGCTCTTGCGACCTCTCATTTTGATAAATTTATTTTATGCATGCGTTCTTGTGGCGCATTAAAAGAACTTTTGCCAGAAATTGACTGCCTTTTTGACGTGCCGGAAAAAGAAGCTTTTCATCCAGAAAAAAACTCTGGCGCTCACACTATTCTAGCCCTGCAAGCTGGCAAGAGTTTTTCCAAAGAAGTTAAGTTTGCTATTTTGCTTCATGATGTTGGCAAAGGCACAACACCTGAACATATTCTCCCTTCTCACTATGAACATGATAAAAGAGGAGAACCATTGGTCCAAAATATTTGCCGGCGCCTTAAAGTCCCAAACAAATACAAATCAATTGCTCTGCTTGGATCAAAAATGCATATGAAACTGCGTGATGTTCCTTTAATGCGTTTGTCAAAGGTGTATGATTTTGTATCTCAAATTTCTAATGCATTTAAAGATAAAGAAAAAATTAATCAACTCTTTCAAATTTGTAAAGCAGACATGCTTGGGCGTGCTGCGCCTCTTGATCAAAGTCAATTTGACAATTTTAACCAGGCTCAAAAAAGTGTAATAACTGTTTTTTCTTTGATGCAAAACATCAAAATAACTGATATGCCAAATTTTGCATCATTACCAAAAGATGAGCGTATTGCCTCTCATTTCAAGCAATACGCTCTTAAACAATTGGAACAAAAAATCAAAGAACTTAATCTGTAAGATCCTCTAAAATCTCATCAAACTGCTTACCCAAAATTGCACCTTTATAAACTCTTTTATCAGCAATAATTAAAGGAACTGAGTTCACTTTGAATTTTTTATATAATTTCATGTTCTTTCTAAAAACATTAGTGACACGGTCGGTGTAAGCATCCATCTTCATCAAAGAAACATCCATCCCCAACCCCCTTGCAATATCTTCAGCATCATAGAGAGCAACATGTCCTCTTTTAGCAACTTCAAGGAACATTTCCTTATATTTTCCCTGTTCTTTTGCTGCTAAAACATATCGTGCTAATTGGTTGCTTTCATCACCAAAAATGGGAGCTTCAATCAAAATCCAACGCACATTTTTGAGCTTGCCATCTTCTAAAGCTTGAAACATTTGTTTGTTAAATTGTTGGCAATATTTACACCGATAATCAAAAAAAACAATAATTGTTTTTTTTGAAAATTGATTCCCCAAAGAAAGATAATCTGTATCCTCAATAATCTGACGATACAACTCTTTAAAGCGATGTGGCTTTTGAACGCGGTCAGCAACAGCTCCTTTTGCTGTAAATGAAAAAAGCAATACGCCTATACAAGCAATACAAGTTAACAGCTTTAAAATTTTCATCATCCCCCCCGAGAATGTTATTTTACATTTTTCCATATACTTTCTAAATCATAGAAATCACGCATCTCGCCCGTAAATAAATGGATCATCACGTCAATTAAATCAATAACAATCCATCCACTATCAGATGTGTCACCAGAAATACGCGCTCTGTATCCTGCTTTTTTGATATCTTGAATCAAGTTGTTTGCCAACCCATTCAAATGGCGTGAAGAAGTCCCATTCGCAATAACTAAATAATCTGTGAAACTGCTTTTACCCTTTAAATCAATGGTTACAATGTTTTCAGCTTTACCTGCATCCAATTTTTGTTCAATAAAAGCTATCAACTCTTTAATTTCTTCTTTTGAAAGAATGTTTGGAGATTGTGGCAATTTTGCTTTCGTTTTACGAACACATTTTTTCGTTGTAGGTTTGCATTTTTTCTTCACCGAGGTAGAAAGCTCTTCTTTCAACACACGTTCTTCATTCTTTTTTGCTTGACGCTTTGCTGCTGCTTGTGTTGAACTAAGCGTTGCTTTCTTTTTCACCTGAGCCATCTTATTCTCCTTCTTTAGCTTTTAAAATCTCTTTATACGCAAGGCGCAAAATTTCTGTCACTCCTTGTCTTGCCACACCTGAAATGGCATGAACTTTTTGTTTTGATGCTTTTTTAAGCTCTTTTTGCTTTTCTTCCACTTCCTCTGGTAACAAAGCGTCAATTTTATTCAATGCTAAAACCTCTGGCTTACCAGCTAACAAGGGACTGTACTTTTTAAGTTCTTTGCGAATGGTTTTATAGGGTGTAACCACATCTTCTTGCGTTGCGTCAATCAAGTGAATTAAAACCTTGCACCTTTCAACATGTTTTAAAAACTTTGTTCCCAAACCAACGCCATCTGATGCCCCTTCAATAAGACCAGGGATATCAGCAACCAACATCATATTATCATCCACAGTTGCCATGCCTAAATTCGGATGAATTGTTGTGAATGGATAATCGGCAATTTTTGGTCTTGCGCGACTGATAACTGATAAGAATGTTGATTTACCCGCATTTGGCAAACCAACCAACCCAACATCAGCAATAATTTTGAGTTTTAACCAAACCCACATCTCTTCACCAGGGGTCCCTGGATCAGCTTGTTCAGGTGCTTGATTTGTGGATGATTTATAAGAGTCATTACCACGACCACCTTTGCCCCCTTTAGCTGCAACAAAAGTATCACCCCCATGGATCATATCTGCCAAAACAATAGAACCTGTTTCATCCATAATTTGCGTGCCAACAGGAACTTTAATAATCAAATCATCCCCACTTGCACCTGTGCAATTACGACCGGCACCATTTTTGCCCCGTTCAGCCTTAAAATGTTGTTGGTAACGAAAATCAATCAGTGTGTTTAAATTTTCAACTGCTTGAAAAACAATATCCCCACCGTTACCACCATTGCCACCATCAGGGCCACCAAACTCTAAAAACTTTTCATGACGGAAAGAGCACGCTCCATTTCCACCATCTCCAGCCTTTATATAAATTTTTGCTTCATCTAAAAATTTCATATTTATCAATCCTTTTTATTATATTTCATAGGATACTATTTTTTAAAAAAAAGTCAATAAAAAAAGCATGATACATAAAAAGATCTAACTTTACTCTTGATAATTAAAAAAATATGTGTTACTTAAATCTCTCAATTTTATTACGGAGATAAAAATAATGAAAATTTGTTCTTTTTTAAAAAAAATAATGGCTGTTTTATTCCTTTCACTTATTATTAGTGGCACAACTGCTTGTGAAAAAAAAGAACTTTTCAAACACAATACGGTTTATCTTTTTTGGCAAGACGGTTGCGTACATTGCCATGACGCAATTAAACACATTCAAGCAAACCACCCAAATATGAACATTGAAATGCTCAATATTAAAGAAACAAATGCAAGGGAAAAACTTATTCAAGCTGTTAAAGAGTTCAACCTTTCCAATCAAATAGGAACACCTCTTTTTGTTATGAACAAAGAAATTCTCATGGGCTGGTCAAAAGAAACTCAAAACAAGTTTGACTTAAACGCACAAATGTTTCAAAAAATTCAATAAGTTATATTTCAAAAACACAAAAGTGCTCCTCAATTTTGCATTTTTATGTAAAAAGTGCTTGACACATACTTATAGTTCATGTAACAATAGGTTTTAGGAGGGGAAAATTCTCTTCTTAGATAGGCAACTATCTTAGGGATTCTACTCAGAGAGTGGGGTTAAAGTTAATTATTATAAGGAGACTAAATTATGAAAAAACAAGAATCAGGT
>JAZSGT010000039.1:0-30897 GCA_045532865.1 Alphaproteobacteria bacterium | reverse complement strand
AAGTTATAAACGCCCTATTTATCTTATCAACCAAATTCACAACTTAATACAACAAAAATATGCAAACTTTGATATTGCCATTTCGCTCAAAGGTATTTCTAAAAATATTGTTCACTCTCTTATTCTTCCAAGCATTCAATCTCTTCAAAACAAGAATAGAATTATTTTTCAAGAACACACAAATAGCCATCAATTTAAAAATCTGCTCAATACTTTTAGGAATATAAACTTATCTTCCTATGACTATTTATGTAAAATTGATGATGACGATTGGTATTCTTCTGATTATCTAAACACTGTTAATTTAACCTTAAATATATTGAATAAACCACCATTTATCGTTTCAAATGACCTTGTTCAACTAGAAAATAAAAAAGACCAGCTCTTTTTAAAAATGAAAACAGAAGGAAACATGGGAAGCACTATTTGTTTCAACACAGAATTTGCCAAGGAACTCTTACGTATTGAACAACTAAAAGATGATAAAATTTCGACCCTTATTCCTCCTGACACAAATTTAACTCCGCCTTATTTTAATAATTTTGAAGACCGTTTAATAAATGCCCTAGCCCATTTTAGAGGTGATAAAGCGATTTATTTTTCATTAAAACCTCTTTTTATCTATAATAAACAAACACCTTCTATCACTCGGTTCAAGTAATTTTTCTTGCATTTTATTAAGCTCATTGCTATAAATTTAACAGATGGAGGAGATAAACATGTCATTTATACTCATTTTCTTTTACATCTTTGTTTTAACAAGCATTATTTTTACCATTTTTTTTATTGGGCATAAATGCATCAAACAACACAAAACTGAAGAATATGCAAATCAGTTAGAAGAGTTACTTGATTCTGCACCTGATGGTTATTTCTATGAAACAAAATTAAGAAATGGGTCTTATTCTTACTCTTCAAGAAGATTATGTTTAATGCTTAATGTGGTAGATAAAAAAGTAGCTTTTTCAAAACTTTTAGAACAACTTGATGAAGAAGAAGCACCCAAAATTGATATTGCTTATAATAAACTTAAAGAAAGTGGAACACCATTTGATATAAACATTTCATCAAAAAATGGCCTTTTTCATTTTACACTCACGGGAAGAGTTTTATATACCCCTAATTCGCATTTAAAAACATTTGTCGTTTGGTTTAAAGATACAACAGAAAAAACAGCTTTGTTGATTGAAGAAAGACAATCCTATATTCATATTCTAAAACAAAGAGAGATTTTGACTCAAACTTTAAATGCTTTGCCATTTCCTCTTTGCATGCAAGACAATGAAGGTTGTATTTGCTTTGCAAATAAAATATACGATCAAGAAAAAGAAGATAACGCTGATACTCATTGGGTTGAGTTACCACTTAAACTAAATAAAAGTGAAAAAAACTACTTATTAAAATATGGCCAAGATAAAACAACTGAGGAAGGTCTTACAGCTCTTTTAAATGATGCAGAAAGGGCTCACCGAATGCTTTTAAAAGAATTACCTTATGGAATTATTGAATTTGATGCAACAGCAAAATTATCTTATTTTAATACAAGATTTTGTGATATTTGGGGAATTGAACAACATTTTTTAAAAAGAAATCCTTCATTTGAAGAACTTCTTGATAAAGTGCAAGAAAAAGGCGTTCTTCCTCAAGTTAAAGATTTTGCCCAATATAAAAAACTTCAATTAAGTACGTTTGCACAACTCACCAAAACTACCGAAGATTTTTTATATCTTTCTGGAGGAAAAATTATCAGACGATTAATTATCCCCGTTGCAAAAGGTGGGATTTTAATCCTAGATGAAAATAAAACATAATATAAAAAATTATTATTCAGAATTTATTTGATATAAAAAATCCCCTTTATTCACAAAGGGGATTTTTAAACTTTATTTAACTTCCTGTTCTCGGAAGAACTTATTCGTTTCCATTGTTACTTTCAAAAGCTCTCCTAAATGATTGTTTTGATTAAAAATTGCAAATGCATTCACATCTTTTGGAAAACATTTACCACCATAACCAAATTTACCATCTGGACCTGGAACGTGTGTGTGTGTTGGGCTTAAATATCCACTTAATAAAAATCCATCTCTTACCAAGTTATACTCAGCACCCATTTTTGAACAAAGTTCATAAACACCATTAAAATATGTAACAGCTAAAGCACCAAAAACATTGTGTGCATATTTACAAATTTCAGCTTCTACATTTTTCATATAATAGCGTTTTTTTGTTTTAAAAATTTCATCAAGAAGTTCTCTTTCACCTGTAATGACAATATCTTGAGAGCAAAAATCAGCATAAGCTGTCCTTTCTGTTAAAAACTCAGGCATAAAATAAACAGGTTTGTTAAATTCTGCTGTCAATCTATCAGCAGTACCTGGAAGAAGTGTTGTCCGAATAAAAATTGGTTTATTATCAGGTAACCCACTAATAATTGAACGCAACAAGGTTAAATCTTGTGTACCATCCAGTTCTGTTGGAATATGGATCCCAATAAAATAAAGATTACAATCTGAAATATCATCATTAATCCCTTTTGGTGGATCTGAAATTGCCATTTGACATTTCGTGTGCTCTTGCAGCCAACGGGCAAAGGTCATACCAATAACGCCATACCCAATAATTCCAACTTTAATTTGATCTTGTGTTAACATTTTTTACTTTGTATCCTTTCTTTCATCCACTTTTTCCGAACTTGAAGAACACTGACATGGTGTTTCAGCCGCAGCCGGTGACATATTTGCAGCAATCGGTGTAGATTTTACAATCGTTACAACTTCTTGCAACATATCTGTCAAATATGGAATATTCATTGAAATAATCACGCTCAAAATTTTAAACAACAAGGCAATCACAAGGGTTGCACCAACAGTCAATCCAACGCCTTTTGAAATCCCTCCGATTAAATTATTCAAAATAATTTTTGAAGGACGATTTAAATTAGCAACATAATCGCCCAAGCGCATTTTTTCAATTTGCAATGCAACTTTTTCTAATTGTTTTAATTTTTGTTCAACATCTAATTTTCTAGTCATTATTTAAAATCTCTTTATACAAAGCAACTGTTCTGTCACACATTTTTTGAATTGAGAAATTCGTTCTCACACTTTCTTGTGCAGCCATACCAATTGCTTGACGTTCAGCAGGTGTCATGAATAAAACCGTATCTAAAACAGAAGCTAAAACACGTGCATCACCAACAGGAGTTAAAAATCCAGTTCTATTGTTTGAAATCAATTCACAAGCTCCCCCGTGATTTGATGCAACAACCACACGCCCCATTGCTTGTGCTTCAGCAATACCACGTCCAAATGATTCAGGAACCAATGTTGGCTGAACACAAATATCTGACAAGGCATATACTAAAGGCATCTTATCACCTGAAACTGCAAAAATTTTAATAGATGTTGTCTCAGGCAATGCTTCTATTTTTTGCTTCAACTCAATATCATATCCTGCCTTTGGATTACCTCCAACAAACAAAACAGTCACATCTTTTTGTTTCATTTGTTGCAACGCATCAAGTACAACATCATGCCCTTTAATCCGTGATAAACGTCCAACAAGTGTTATAATTGGTTTATCCGTTGGAATATCATGTTCTTTTGCAAAATCTTGCAACATGCCAACAGAAATAGAATTCATATTGAACTTATTGATATCTGCTCCACGTGGTATCAAACGAATTTTTTGATCAGGAACGGTATATTCTTTCATCAAGTGATTTTGAATAAATGCAGAAACAGCAATAACCAATCTACCTTTTGTCATCACACGATTATAAGGTTTCTTAAACACTTCTGGTTTCAATCCATAACGTCCATGAAATGTTGTAATAAATGGAATATTCATGCGATTTGCAGCCCATTTAACTGACCAAGCTGGAGCACGAGAACGCACATGGACCAAAGAAGCTCCTAAATCTTTAAAAATTTTTTCAAGACGATAAGAGTTAATCAACATTGAAATTGGATTTTTTGTATTCACAGGAAGTGTAATGTGAACCACACCCAATTTTGTTAGCTCAGGGACCATCTTTCCACCAGCAGAAACAACATAATTTTTGATCCCTTCTTTTTGAAGAGCTTCAGCAATTTCAATTGTTCCACGTTCCACACCCCCTTGATTTAAGGCTGGCAAAACTTGAACAACAACCTTTTCTCTCTTTTCAGACATCTAAAATCCTTTCTTTATTCAAAAAACACTTGATTATCTACTTTAACTGGACGCCTCATCACATAATTACGTTCTAACATACACTCTTCATAATCATCATACGACATAGACCAATCCCCCACTCTTGAATTAACATGAAGTGGTTGAGCCCCTGGGAAAGGAATATATTGCGCCCAAATACCATGATCTGAACTGTTATCAAAACGCAAATTCAAATCTGGTGGTGTGTTCCAACCCCAAGGCAGCCCCGGCCATTGAAAAGGCCACATATCAGCATTATCCAAACATTCATTATGATCTCTAACAAACCAAACAACACCTGTATTTGGTCGTTCCCAATAATACATATGCTGACCATCATTTCCACACGCTGTTAAAAGCAACAAAGAGCCCCCAACACATAATTTTTTTAAAATATTACACATCATCCCTCCTTAAAAATCCAAATCTGCATATTTTTCAGATGGCATAATGCCCGTTAACTTATCACTTAATAATGGTGCAAAAGATTTGCGAGATTTTATTTTCATGTACCACATTTTTGCATCTGGGTAATTATCCCATTCAACTTCACCCAAATAATCCATCACAGAAATATGTGCAGCAATACCTAAATCTGCCATAGACAAAGACTTACCAGCCAAATAACTACGATGTGCTGCCAACCAATCAATATAAGACATATACCGTTTTAAATTTTCTCTTCCAGCTCTTATCATTGTTGAATCTGGCATAGCCCCTGATTTCAAAGCATTAATCACACGTTCCCCAACCAATGGTTTGTACACATCCATATAAAAACTAGTATCAAACAAATTTGTCAAGCGACGTACTTCAGCCCTACCCCTTGGAGTTTCTCCCAACAAATTTGGCAACGTTTTAATTTCATTAACATATTCTGAAATAGCAACATGATCTGACAAAACAGGATCATCAGGCTCAATTAATACCGGAACTTCACCCAAAGGATTTAATTTTAAGAATTCTGGTCTTCTTGCCCAAGGCACCTCAAAAATTGTACCATAAGGCAACCCTTTTTCAAACAACAACAAACGAACCTTTCTTGAAAAAGGGCACAGCGTATAATGATATAAAGTTCTTCTTTCAGCCATTACTAAAACCACCAAATAAAAACATATAACCATTTGATAAAAAAAAGAACTTTAAACAAAATCCCCTTTTTATCCCTTATCTTTTTTTGGCATTATAGCACTTCTCATTTGGAGATACAAGCTTTTTATACTCGTTTTTTAAAGAAAAAAATTATTCTTTTTCAACACAAACAAAAGTTTCTTTTATAGGAGTAAATAATTTACATTCAAATGACTCTACCGATAAGCTTTTAGCCACTTTTCCCATTTTTAAACACTCAGATTGCGCTAACAAATACCTCTCTTCTTGTTCAGACCAAAAACCAGAACAAACAACAGGATAATCAGGTTTTGAAAAACCAACTGTTTCCAACTGACCTGCTTCTCTTCTTGCATCAACAAATGGTTCAAATTGACCACAAGCAGACAAAAATAAAAAACCAAACAACAAAAAAAGCAACCTCATTTACCCTATCCCCCATAAAAAAAACGCACTTCTCCTAAAAAGAAATGCGCTTTATCTAAAATTATTCTACCGATACACGACTTTTCAAAATATTACTCAATTGAGCTGTTGCTTCTTCATCTTTCATATTATTAACCAAAGCATATTCTGGAGCAAATAAACCAAGCGCTTGATCGTAAATTTGACGCTCACTGTATGTTTGCTCATTTCTTTCAGGATCTTTATACAAATCTCTCATAACTTCAGCCAATTGAATTGGATCACCTGATTTAATTTTTTCAGCATATTCTTGAGAACGTCTACTCCATTGAACTCTGCGAACTTTTGCTTTTCCTTTTAAAACTTTTACTGCATCAGCCATAACAGCTGGGGTAGAAATCTGACGCAAAGAAGAAGCGTCTTTCTTAATTTTTGAAAGAGGAATCTTTACCGTTGCTCGATCCTTATTAAAATTAACAGAAACAATATCTAATTGTTGACCACACACATCTTCTGATTTAATTTCAGTTACTTGGCCAACACCTCTTGCTGGATAAACAACAAAATCCCCCGGGTTAAATGTATATTCTTCTTTTGTCATTATATACTCCTTTTTATATTAATTAACGGGGAGTATAACACATTTTTTTTCATTTGAAAAGGAAAAAAACAATATTCTTGCACTGAATTTAGAAAAAAATACTTTACTTTAAAAAAACACTTGCAATTCAAAAAATTTCTTATTATAATGCCCCTTGTGGTTCGGGCCTGTAGCTCAGTTGGTTAGAGCTGTCCGCTCATAACGGATAGGTCGGGAGTTCGAGTCTCTCCGGGCCCACCAACAAAGATCCTCCCTTTTATGGGAGGTTTTTTGTTATGTGCTGTTCCGGATGAGGCCGAACGCCCACAAGGGAGTTCGTCAGGCAAAAAGTAGGCGCACGTGTACGCCGGTGCTTTGAAACTTTTTGTCGGAAAGGGGCCCAAAATTTATTTTGGGAATTTACAGTCTCTTAAGGGCCCACCAACAAAGATCCTCCCTTTTATGGGAGGTTTTTTGTTATGTGCTGTTCCGGATGAGGCCGAACGCCCAAAAGGGAGTTCGTCAGGCAAAAAGTAGGCGCACGTGTACGCCAATACATCTTAATACTTTATATCAAATCTAAAAACAAAAAACCTGTCACATAAACAAGACTTGCATTAAATAAAATTCCAGTTCCAACAAAAACCCACTCCCAAACTGTTAATTTTTTATTCAAAGGGAAGTTTTTTCGTTCAGAATAAAAAAAGATAGCTTTTTGATATTTTAAAATCAGCAAAACTGTCAACAAAATCATCAGCCAATAAAAAGAAATCAACAAAAACAATAATTCAGTTGACAAAAAAGCATCTTCTCCTCCTCCTTTATATTCAAAACCAGATAAAGCTGTTAAAAGGAAAAAAAGCCACGCAGATTTAAGTGGTTTCAAATCTTTTTTATATCCTTGTTTTTTAACAGAATAATTAATAGCACGAAACACATTAATAGATGTAAATGACATAAATATCGCTTGCCATATAGGAACAATAGGATCATTTTGAGCCTCTTTCATGGCTTTTGCATTTCGATACATCCAATACATCAAATACATTCCACCCGTAAGCAAAGATAGGACCACCAAGCGCTTATTTGAAATATTAAAATATTTTGTATTAGCATCAGGGTTAAAAAAACGGTATTTTTCTTTTTTTCGCTTTAAAAAATCAACATAATTTCGATTAGCCAAAAACCCAATAATAATTGCAAAAATAAAATAAAGAATACACCCCTCAACAATACCAAAACTAAAAAGGAGCATACTTAATAAAAGGTAAAAAATGCCACGATACATCCCTAAATAAAAATAATAAAAAGGACCAAACAAAAATGCCCAAAGATTAAAGCTTGAAACTTCAAGCAATTTTTCTTCATCCTTTTTTGTTATTTTTGTGATGAATTTAAAATCTTTAAACTTCGGCTGACTTGACCATTCAATATATTCTTTTAGAAATTCTTCTTTTTCAACAACACTCATATTATTTTTCCCTTTTTTCTAGGATTATCTATATAATATTCCTCATCTGGCATAAGTTTAAAATTCATCCTCATAAAAAGAAATGCCTAAATTGATTTTATCAACAGCTTCTTTTAAATACGGACATATATTTTCTGGAAGATGATTCCAATCACACCACTCTAATCGTTCACATTTATTTGTTTCTTTATTTTCAATTTCACCTGTCCATTTGCAACATTCAAAATAAAATTGCAAATACTCCACGCCCTTATTGCTATGACAAATTGTTTTTAAAACCAAATCATTTGGATGAATATCTACACCAACTTCTTCTTTTGTTTCTCGAATAGCAGCAGTCACAATTTGTTCAGCACCATCTAAATGACCACCAACAAAACCATAATTACCAGAAAAAGAGCAATTTTTTCTAAGTTGCAACAAAACCTTTGTATCTTTTTTCAACATAATAAAGACACCAACCGGAATTTTAAATCTTTCAGCCATAATTAACCCTCCTTATTTACAAGAGAATTTATCAAACAAACATACAAAAATCAAGCAGATAAATCATATTATAACTTGACAATATGATAAAAGATATCTTTACTTATTAAAAAGGAGATAAATCATGCCAACGCTTTCACAAGAACAACTTAATTTACTACAAAATTTTCAAAAAGACGAACTTACGAGCGCTATTCTTTACAAAAAAATTGCAAAACGTGTTAAAGATAAAAATAACAAAAGCATTTTACTTCGAATATCAACGGAAGAACAAGCCCATGCCCACATTTGGCAACAATATACAAAAAAAGAATTAAAACCCAACTTTTTTAAAGTTCTTTTCTTTCAACTTGTCAGCTTTTTACTCGGTTATACATTTGTAATTAAAATACTTGAAACACACGAGTATAAAGGTATTCAATCTTTACAAGGAATTAAAGAGAGTTTCCCAGAAGTTGAACATATTATTTCGCAAGAAGAAACGCACGAAGCAGAACTTATCGGCATGTTAAATGAAGAACGTTTGAATTATATCGGCGCCATGGTATTAGGGCTCAATGATGCACTTGTGGAACTAACCGGATGTATTGCTGGTTTAACTTTTGTGTTAATGAACACAAAACTTATCGCTCTTGCCGGTATTATCACCGGTGTTGCAGCAACACTTTCAATGGCTGCTTCCAACTATTTAGCTGAAAAAGCCAATGGGAACAAAAAAGCTTTGGTTGCCAGTTGCTACACAGGAATTGCCTATTTAATTACTGTTATTTTCTTAACATTACCTTACCTTTTGTTTGCAAAACACCTTTTTATACCAGCACTTTTGGTTATGCTTTGCATTGTTATTTTTTTGATTTTTATTTTCAGCGCTTATATTTCCATTGTTAAATCAGAAAAAATAGCTCCCAGATTTTATGAAATGGCCGGCATCAGTTTGACAGTTGCTCTCATTTCATTTTTAATCGGACTTGGTGCTAAAATGTTTTTTGGAATTGAAGTGTAAAAAATTAAATAGTTCGAATACTATCGCATATGGGAAGAAAAATGGAACTCGAACTTTTTATTTGCAAAAAAATCTTATTTTTCACTCAGTAAAAAAAATAAAAAACGATCCGAAAGGATCGTTTCTTTTAATGAGGCGAAAGATGGGACTGTAAATCCCCTGGATTTATCCTTCGGTTTCCCTCAGGACCGGCTCCGCCGTCCGCTTCGCGAGCAAACCCACTTCGTGGCTTCGGCCCCTATCACTCCCATAAAAAAAACGACCCTTTCGGATCGTTTTTTTAAATGGGGCGAAAGATGGGACTCGAACCCACGACATCTGGTACCACAAACCAGCGCTCTAACCAACTGAGCTACATTCGCCATCGGTACTTTTGGAATTTTATAAAAAACAAACTCAGTTGTCAAGTAAAAAATTAACTTTTTTGTTTTTTTATTTTTCTTTACATTTCCCTATTACCCATCCGACTGAACCGATTCACTAATTTTGGTTCCTGCTTTTGATAAAAAGTTGTAAAAGCCTCAATCTCTCTTTCAAAAAATGCAAGTTGTTTAGCATGCTTTTCTGATGTTCCAATGTGGTTTCTTTTCAACCCTAAACGAACCATTTGAAAAAACTTTGGATAATATTTTAATCGGTTTGAAATTGTTTCTTCAGTTTCTCCTTCTTTTAATCCGAAAAACTCCCTTTTCTGAGAAATTTGTTCGGCTAAAATTGGATTTTTTTGTTCTTGCGACAAAACCAAATCATTCAAACATTGAGTACTTTCTTTCCAATAAGAATCCACTATTTTAGAAAGAACCTCACTTGATTTAATATCTTCTTCAGGCATTGCTTGAAGCATACCTAAAACAGTGCTGAGCATTTTTCCTTCTGCCATCAATGAATTTTTTTGATAATCTAAAAGAGTTGAGGTTGGCTTTTTTTTGTTATAATCAATCAGTTCCACAGTTGAATTATCGTAATAATAACAACTATCAATCAATGAGCTAGCTAATCTGATTTGTTTCATCACCTTCATCTGCTCAGCATCTAGCCTTAAATAAAAAGGAGGTTTTTGTTTTAAAAATATTTCTTGCAACTCTCTTATCGTCAGTGGGGCGCCTGATTGATTTTCTGTATCATCAATTTCTAAAGCATAAGTGTATTCAAAATTTGTTAATACACCCATGGCATAAAGAAGTGCTGTTTCAGAACAAGCTGAATATATACATCTCATGTCTCGCTGATTTGCTTTTTCATCTTCTTCATCAAAAATACGCTCATATAAACTTGTCTTGAACTCATCAATTTCTTCTTCATCTAATGTATCTGATATAGGTATTTTCAAAGGAAGTGGTGCTACTTTTTTCCCCGAATGGATTTCATCAACTTTTGCTGTTGTGCCAAAAACATAATCAAAATTTTGCAAATAATAATTTGAAACATGCTTATGTGCTGTTGCTGTTATCAAACAAGAACGCGCCACATTTGCCAAAAATGCCATATTTTCTTTTTCATTTATCAAAACATCCGTTTTAGGATATTTTTGCATAAAATATTTGCACATTGCTTTCAATTGTGGCGTTACATTGGCAGAATTTTTGTTCTGAGGCAAATTATATAAATCGGTCAATATCTTTTGATAAGAAGCAAAAATCATATGATTTAACAAAATTTTTGCTTTTTTAAAATCATTCGACCGGCCAATATAATCTTCTATTGCACAGAAAATACCTCTAATTGCTTGCAAACGACCAATTCTTGTTCTGTCTTCGCTCTTTTCATCAATACAGGTATCTGGAATTCTTAAATTAAGAATATCACAAGGAACAACCCCTTGCTCAATCAACATCAAAAAAGTGCACATTCTTTTGAAATCTTGTGCCAATTCAAAATATTCTTTTTTAAAATTCAAAGCAAAAGATATATTCCTTTTAAAATCAAGTCGCAAAAGAAAATCTAATGTTTCTTCAACTGATGGTGTTAATGAATCAACATCCTCTTCATGAATACCAATATTTACCAGTGTTTTGTTAAAATCCAACTCCCCATAATCACCGGTTTCTTTCCCCGTTTTATAGTACTCATATGCTTCTTCTACTTCTTCTGGAACATCACCCTCATTTTCTTGCATATAATCATCAAAGACTTTATCTAACGTGATAATTGCTCTTTCTTTAAATATGGTTTCCTGTGTTTGATAAAAATCATCAGCCTCTTGTTTTGAAATAATACCTAGCATATAATATGTGTATATGTCTGGAAACTCCATAACATACATCAAATCTTTGTGCTCAGCACTGATTGTTGAAAAGAATCTTTCAATGTGTTCAGGCTCATCTCTATGTTCCCTTTTTAGATGAAAATACATCTCATCAAAAACATTTTTATGATACGTTTCAAGCTGACGAAGAACTTTTTCTTCAGTGGAAAGTTTTGCAAATTCAGGATCTGAAAATAAATGCATTAAATATGCATTAATTTCTTTTCTTGTTTGTTTTTTTTGCGCCTCAATTTCTTCTTCAAAATTATCACTATCATTTTTATCTTCTTTTTCTTCTGTTTTAACAGCAAAAAATGAAATAGAAAGACCTGGAACAACCGGAACAGGTTGTGCATTTTTCACTGAATCTGGCAAACTTCTTTCATATCCTAACAAAGAATTGTTCAGCCATTTTTCAAGACTTTTTGCAATCTCAGAATCTTTATATGTTGGAATGGCTTGTTTTATTTTTTGAATTGTTTGATATAAAAGGATTTTTCTTTCTTTATCGCTGATTTCATTTATTTTTATTGGCAACATACTTTTCAATGTTCGTATCGCAAAACTAATACGAAGAGAGGCCTTAGCATCATGATTTAATTGTTTTTTAATTTTTTTTAAATCTCTTAAATGCTTTTGCCACCTTGCATAAACCAGTTGATTTAAACAATCGCAGATATCTTGATTATAGGGTAACGCCTTTTGCACCAAAATCAATTCATTTAAAATATTATATTCTGTCTCTTCAGCTGAAAAAGGATCATACCAATTTGATGCATGAAGCTCATCATCAATACTCAGGTTAAAATTATTTATATTCGTTTTAAGCATTTCAAACAAGCCGGCTGTTCGTTTAAGCTCTATTGCTTTTTCAAATGCAATTTTTGAAATATCTATAACAAAACCCTGCCCTTTTGCATACTCAATAACTTCAACATAGTCTGGATTTCTGAGCTCAATATCTTCATCCTTTAATTTTGGATTTCTTAATTTTTCTTCCTCTAAAAAACGAAACTCATAAGCATTATACGTTTCAAATGCTTTTCGATCACATAAACCCATTAAATTAACAACAAAAGGAAGTTGTAGACAAGAAAGAGAGGAAAAATTTGTGCCATTTTCATCAAGCGTTTTTGAAAGTTCTTCACCAATACTTAAATCACTCATATAACTGAATATATCTTTTTTAGATTTTAAATATTCTTGTTGAACATTTTGTGTAATTTGAGTGATATCTTGATTTTTTTCGGTGTTTTGAACTGTAATCTTTTTTGACATTAAAATACCCTCGCATAAAAATGAATAACTCATTATACATGATTTTTGTCAAAAAATAAAGATATTATTTGTCCGTTATCTTTTTTTATTTTTCAAAGCTAAAGACAAAAGAATTTCTCCCATTTTTTCTGATGGAAGCAAATCTTGCCCCTGCCCTAATTTTTTTAAACTTTTTTCAACTGATTGTTTGGGGTTTAAAATCAAAAATTCAATAGTTTCTTCCAAATTTTGAACACTACATTTATCTTGCAATAACTCTGGAATGATTTCTTTGTCAGACAATATATTAATTAAATTTACGTATTTAATCTTTAACAATCGTTTTGCCAAAATTCCTGTCAATTTACTCACACGATAAGCAATCAGATGAGGTACACCTGCCAAAGCAAGTTCTAAACTAACAGTTCCAGAAGCAGCCATTGCAACATCGCTTGCTGCAAAGGCATTATAACGTTCTTTTTCCCCTTCAACAACAACATGTGGAACGGACCAATTTTTAAGCATTTCTTTCAATCTCTCTGATACTGTTGCAACCGTTGGAACAACCACAAACAAATTGTTATGCTTTTGTTGTAACTGTTCAGTTGCTTTCATAAACAACTCCATCAAAAAGGCCACTTCGTTTTTACGACTTCCAGGAAGCATTGTCATAACAAGTGCATTTTCATCTATTCCATAATGCTTCTTAAAATCAGCACCATCCCCCTTTTCAGCTCCCCCTTCAATCACTGGATGCCCAATAAATGTGGTTGCCATGCCATGAGGGGTAAAATATTTTTCTTCATATGGTAACAAACAAAACAAGTGATCAATGTATTGAGAAACTTTTTTTGCTCTACCCTTTTTCCAAGCCCAAACTTGTGGTGCAACACAATGTACATGTGGTTTTTCAAACTTTAATTTTTTAAGTTTTTTATGAACCCTTGCCGAAAAACTAAAACTATCAATTGTCATCACAATATCGGGTTGTTTAATCAAAATATCTTGAACCGTCTGATCCAATCTTTTTAAAACCAAAGGAATACTTGGAATAACTTCAGCCAACCCCATAACAGCCAAATCTTTGATATCAAATAAAGAATTCAATCCTTCTTTAATCATAGATTCACCACCGACACCTACAAATGAAACTTGATTTTTGTATTTTTTTGTCAAAGCACGCATTACTCTTGCGCCAAGCAAATCACCAGAAGGTTCACCTGTAACCAAATAAATAGTTACTTTTTCATCAGGTTTTAAATTCAGTTTTTCAATATCAAAAGACATTTTTATCCTCTTTTTAATCTTTTTTTATACCTAAAATAAAAATATTTAATTTATCTGCAAGAGCTATTGTTTTTTCAGCTTCAGCCAACAAAACTGCATTTGCTTCAACAGCAATACCTTTTAATCCTGCATCATATATTGCTTGAACTGTGTTAGGACCAATCGTTGGCATATCAACTCTTTTTTCTTGCTGTGGTTTAATCACTTTAACAAGTACACCTCCTGGCCCTTTTCTTTTAAGTTTTTTCGTCCTTTCAATCAATGCTGCTGTACCTTCAATTCCTTCAAGAGAAAGGACCAAACCTTGTTGAACAATCACAGCTTGTCCAACATCGGCTTGACCTAATAATTTTGCAACACTATAACCTCTTTCAATATCTAAAAGATCTTTTTTTAATGGTTTTTTTGTTGTTAAAATTCCCGCTGGAACTAACAACTCTGGCATAATTTCATGTATACCTTTTACCATAAAACCTTGTTTTTCTACTTCATTAATCACAAAACGGAGCAATCCATCATCCCCAAGAGCTTTCAAAGACAATTTTGCAAGTAATGACAATCCTTTAAAATCTGGTCTGATTTCAGCCCAAGAGGGGCGCCGAACACCACCAATAAAAACCAACTGATTAACACCATATTTTTTAAGCACTTTAAAAGACTTTCCAATAGCGCCCAAACGCACTTCTTTTACAAGAACATTTTTAGGAAAAAGATCTTTATTGGCATGCCCTTTTAAAGCTACAACTACAACAGGTTGCTTTTTATCAGCCAAATAAGAAGCTAACGTTATTGGCAAAATACCACTTCCAGCAACAATACCTATTGTTGGTTTTATACCGTTTGGTAAATCAGAATTTTCTTTCAAATTCGCCTCCTCTATGAGCTAAGAACAGATATTTTTTCTATCAATCTGGTTGTAAAATATTGTTTTTTGATGGATTTTTAACAAACTCAATTTGTGCTTTAATCAAAGGGTTTTTCATCCATTCTTCATTTTGTTCAACCAAAGCAATTCGTTCCGTAAAAGTCCCATTTTCTTTATTAAACAACATCTTGTATGCTTGTTGCATCATCATAATGTTTTCTTTTTCAATCCCAGCTCTTTGAAGACCAATTAAGTTCAAACCACTCAATCCTTGACGAATTCCCCCCATCATTAATCCATAAGGGATAATGTCACGTGTCACGCCACACATCCCACCAATCATAGCACCTTCACCAATTCGTGTAAATTGCAAAACAGCTGCTAAACCACCGATAATAGCTTTATTTCCAACATGAACATGCCCTGCCAATGTTGCATTGTTACTCATAACAATATCATCTCCTAAAACACAGTCATGTGCAATATGAGAAGCTACTAAAAAGAGGTTTCTATTCCCTATAATTGTGATTTTGTTATCCACTTCTGAACCAACATGAGCTGTCACATGTTCTCTGAATGTATTATCATCTCCGATAATAAGTTGAGCATCTGGCGCATTTGAACGTTTATGCTGAGCTAATAATCCAAGCGCTGCGAATGGATAAATGGTATTTCTTTGACCTATTTTTGTCACCCCATCTACAACAACATGAGAAATAAGTTTTGTACCTGAACCAATTTCAACATGCTCCCCAACACTACAAAAAGGACCAATTTCAACATCATCTGCTATCTTTGCATTTGGATGAATAACTGCACTTGGATGAATTTTAGCCATATTTTTACTCCTTTTCTACTATTTTGATGGCCTAAAAAAATGCGCCTGTTGAGAAAATTATTTTTTATATCTCTTCAGACGCATTTTTAAATAACTCCTTAACCAATATTGTTAAGCTTTTTTAAATACCATAGCACTAAATGTTGCTTGAGAAACAAGTTTACCTTCAACCCTTGCTTCCCCACGGAATTTAAACACATTTCGAACTGCTTGTTCTTTTTTGACAGTAAATTCAATTACATCTCCTGGAATGATTGGTTTTCTAAACTTTACTTCATCAACTGTCATAAAATAAACACTATTTCCTGAACGTTCTTCTTCTGGAAACCCTGTCAAAACAATAATACCTGCTGTTTGTGCCATAGCTTCAATTTGCAATACCCCAGGCATCACCGGATTTTCAGGGAAATGCCCTTGAAAATAACCTTCATTCATTGTAACATTTTTAATACCAATACCACTTTCACCTGGGACAACGTTTTTAAGTTTATCTACCAATAAAAATGGATATCTATGTGGCAACAATTTTAAAATTTCACCAATTTTAATTTCTTCAATGATGTTTGATTGTTCTGATATTTCTTCTACCTTATTTTCCATTTACTTTTCCTTTAATCATCTTTCTTTTTCTTTGTTAAACGTTGTAAAGCAATTTGTTGCCGCATAAATTCAACTCGTGAAACTGCTGGAGATCCCATCAAAACAGCTCCTGCTGGCACATCATTCATTAATCCGGATTGTGCTGCAATTTTTGCACCAGAACCTATTTTTAAATGTCCTGCAAAACCAACTTGACCACCTGCAACAACAAAATCACCAAATTCACAGCTACCTGCTATACCGACTTGAGACACAATCACACAACATCTACCCAACTTCACATTGTGCGCCACTTGAACAAGATTATCAATTCGACAACCATCTGAAATAACTGTATCACCCATTGCTCCCCTATCAACTGTTGTGCCGGAGCCAATTTCAACATCATTTCCAATGATAACTCGTCCTAATTGTGGCACTTTTGCAGGCCCCTTTATAGACATTGCAAAACCAAAACCATCTTGCCCTATATGTGCCCCTGGGTAAATGTAGACTTTTGAGCCAGCAATGCAGTGTGAAATTGTTGCATTTGCACCAACAATACAGTCATCTCCCATTTGAACACCACTTTCAATCACTGCATTTGCTCTGATGTCACATTTTTTACCCAAAACAACATTTGCTCCAATATAGGCCCCAGCTTCGACACGGCACCCTTCACCCAACTGAGCTGTTGGATGAATATAAGCTTTATCAGAAATATAACTTTCAACTTCTCTTGGGTAAAAAGCGCTTGCCACCAAACCATACGAACGGTGAGGATCACTACTTACAAGAGCAATAACTCCGTCAGGGACAAATTCCAAAAAATTTTCAGGAACAATAACTGCACCTGCTTTTGTATTTTTTAATGGTTCACGCATTGCAGGAATAAAAGCCCATGTCACTTCATTTGGACCTGCCAAATCAATAGAAGCAACATCTTCAAATACTCTGGTTAAATCGGCATTATCGGGGAGTTTAATCTCCCCGATTTTTGCAATATCAGCCAATGTTAAACCAGATACTTTCTTAAAAAATCTTGTATCAGCCATTCTGTTTTCTCTACTTTATTTATTTTGTGCTGAAGTTGCTGCATTAGGAGTTCCTTGTTCTGCGACAACTGGAACTGTAAATTGAGCAGGATCAGGATATGAAACTGAAATATCTTTTCCATCTAACAATTTGATAAAATCATCTGTCACATCAACACTTGGTGCATAATATGTTACATATGGACGTGGCAAAATAATTTTTAATCCTTGTTTTTGGCTCAATTCTTTTAAAGAAGCTTGTGCAACTGGAGCAACTTGTCCAAGAGCTGCTTGTCTTGCTTTTGCAATTAAAGCCGATTGGAAACGAACTTTACGTTGAAATTCAGCCAATTCCGTGTTCAACTTTTGAATTTCAGCTGTAAAACCTTCTGTTTTGTTCCCAGCAGCTTCAATTTTTTTCTTAAGAGCAACAGCTTTTTCTTGAAGTGCTTTTTCTTCAGAAGCAAAACGTGCTTTTAAGGCACTGATGTGTTTTTCTGTTTCAACACGAACTTTTTCATATGCAGATGCTTGAACTTGAACACGATCCAAATCTAAAACTCCAATACAATTATTTTTAGATGTCAATCCCGTTACGCCAGCAATTACAACACCAGCAATTGCACAACCACCACAAAGAGCTAATAATTTTTTGTTCATTTTTTAAAATCCTTTCCCAAAGTTTAAACGAAATACCTGTGTTTTGTCATAAGATTCTTTAACAACTGGCAATGAGAAATCAAGATTGATCATACCCATTGGAGATTGCCACAAGATACCTGTACCAACAGCCACACGCACCCCACTGCTATAATCCATATTATCTCTATCAAATCCATCTGGTTTACCGATAATACCTGCATCTACAAATGTCTTACCTTTAATACCAATTTCACGTGGTAATCCGATAGGGAAAACAAGTTCTGTTGATGCTGTTGCATACCAGTTTCCACCTAAAGCGTCATCTGTATTTCTATCTCTTGCGCCAACACCACCATATTCAAATCCACGTAATGAATAATCACCCAAGAAGAAACGGTTATTAATGCGAACATCTTTACCACCAACTCCCCAAATGTGACCACCATCACCTCTTAATGATAAGACAACATCATCTGTTAGTGAAAAATATTGTATTGCTGTTGCTGTTACACGTACAAATTTCGTATCACCACCAACACCTGCAAAATCTGTACCTAAAGAAAGATAATATCCTTCTGTTGGATTGATTTTACTATCACGCTTATCATAACTGATATCTTGACCAATTAAAGAAACATTAGTCTTTCCTTCTTGATCCTTAATATAACGAGATGCATCACTATCAATATCCGTTACATCATCTTGTCTTAAAGTATAACGAACTGTTTGTCTTAATGCGTCTGTATAATTCCATCCAAACCTTGTTGTCATACCATAAGATGTATAACTATATGAACTAGAATCTTCATTATCCCTTGTTGTTCTAAACAACTCAACACCTGCTAAAAGAGGTAAATCCATAAAATAAGGATTTGTAAGGCCTGCAACATATTGAGTTTCTTTTTGCGAAAGCATTGCATTTAAATTCAAAATATTACCAGAACCTAAAATGTTACGTTCAACAATCCCCGTTTCAAACAACATACCATCATATGAAGACCAACCAACACCCACATTGAACGCTCCAGTTGATTTTTCTGCAACAGTTACATCCACATTGGTTTTTGAAGCATCACCATACACTGGCGTTGTTTTGAAATCAACCTTTTCAAAGTAATCAAGATCTTCAACTTTCTGCTTTGAACGGCGCAATTTAGAAGCGTTGAATGCATCTCCTTCTTTTAATCTAAATTCACGGCGAATAACTTTATCTTGCGTTCTTGAGTTTCCATGAATATTGATTTTATTGATAAAAACTTTTTCACCCTCTTGAACACGGAAAATAATCTTAACCGTTCTATCTTTTTCATTCTTTTTAAATTCTGGAACAACTTCAACAAAAGCATATCCATCATTTGCAAATTTATCTGTCAAAGCTTCAATTGTTGAATCGATTAATTCAGCATTAAAACGATCTCCTTTTTCAAATTCCAACAATTTAACTAAATCAGCTTTATTCCCTTTTCTTGCATATTCTGGTAATGAAACTTTGATTTCTGGCTGTTCAAAGCGATAACGCTCACCTTCTTTAATGCGCATTGTTAAAGTAAATCCTGATTTATCAGGCAACAACTCAGCTGCCGCATTTTGAATTTCAAAATCAACATAGCCATGCTTCAAATAAAAACGCCGAAGCATTTCTTTATCATAGTTTAAACGATCTGGATCATATGTATCTGTACTTGCAAAGAAACGATACCATGCATTTTCTTTGGTAACCATAACATCTTTCAACACATCATCATCGAAATTTTCATTACCAATAACACTGATTTTTTCAATTGTTGTTTTAGGACCTTCATCAATTTCAAAAACAACATCAACACGATTTTGATCTTTTTTGATAATCTTTGGCGTAACAGAAGCACCAAAACGACCACTTCTTTTGTAAAGTGTCAACAATCTATCTGCATCAGATTGAGCAGTGCTTGCTGTATAAACGGTTCTTGGTTTTAATTTAATTTCTGTTTTTAAAATGTCGTCATCCATTTTTTCGTTACCTTCAAAATAGACTTCACGAACAATTGGATTTTCCTCTACTTGTATCATCAGTGTTCCATTTTTCATTTTTACAGAAACATCTGAAAACAACTGTGTATCAAATAAAGTTTTTGTTACTTTATCTAAATCATAAGAAGTTAAATCCTGCCCTTGTGAAAGATTTAAATTTCTCATAATTGAAGCAGGCTCAAATCGACGAGTCCCTTCGATTGAAACATTTTTCAAAACCTCAGCACCTACAGGTGAAGAAAGCATTGAAGAAGCTAAAAAAGCAAAACCAACAAATTTTCTCATTCAAAAATCCTTTGTATAATGCGTGGCACATCCAAAAACATTGTATACGCCAATAATAACAACAAAACACTCAAACCAGCTGCCAAAAAGGCATTTTGAGCTTTATCGGGCAGAGGTTTTCCCCGAACAGCTTCAACAGCATAAAAAGCAAGATGTCCACCATCTAATACTGGAATTGGCAATAAATTCATAAAACCAACCGCAACTGATATTTGAATAACGAACATCATTAATGAAAGCCACCCACCTCGAACAGCATCACCAGACATTTCAGCAATACCCAATGGCCCTCTCATATCCTTAGGAGTTCTGTTTTTAAACAAAACTTGCCCAAGATAAACAAGTGTATCTCGCGTCATTTGCCAAACCAAAACCGTTGAGCGTTGGATCGACGCAAAAAATGGCAATGGTGTAGCTGGTTCAAAATACTCATTAGAAGTTGCAAAACCAATCATAGGATATTCATACCCTTCCATATATCTTGGTTTTAATGAAAGTTTATGTACAACTCCTTCTCTTTCAAACACAATATCTAATGGTTTTTCAAACTCTGTTAAACGTGTCAAACGCACAACATCATTAAATGACTCAACTTTTTGATTGTTAATTTCTAAAAATTTATCTCCCACTTCAAGACCAGCTTCAAGCGCTGGTGAATCAGGCATAATCTTACCAATAACTGGAGATAAACGAGCTTCTCCAACAAAGAATAAAACCCCTGTCAACAAAACAATTGCAAACAAATAATTCATTGCAGGCCCTGCAAAAATAATTAAAGCACGTTTCCATAATTTTTGAGACAGAAAAGCTTTTTTCTTTTCTTCCTCTGTTAATCCTTTTGTTGATGATTTTGCACTTGCAGCATCATCATCACCAAGCATTTTAACATACCCTCCTAATGGAATAAGACATACTTTCCACCTTGTTCCTTTTTTATCAACACGAGAAAAAAGTTCACGTCCAAAACCAACTGAAAAATCCGTCACATGAACACCACACCATCTAGCCATCATAAAATGGCCGCCTTCATGTATCACTACAATAACAGATAAAACTAAAACAAATGAAGCAATATAAAGAAGTGTTAGCATCTAAAAAATTGCACTCCCATCATTAAAAAGATAAACAATTAAAGCTGTTAATACGGAAGCAAACAACAAGCCATCAACACGGTCAAACAAACCTCCATGTCCTGGAATAATATTACTTGAATCTTTTAAATTTAATGTTCTTTTGATATAAGATTCAAAGAAGTCCCCCACTTGAGAAACAACAGCCAAAATCCCGGCAGAAAGAACAAGAACGCATTTTAACTGTTCAAACGAAACACCACTTGTAGGTGAAAGATAATTGTTTGCACGCAAATAAAGGGCAAAAACATAAGCAACCCCCATAGCAAACAAAGCGCCACCAATCAAACCCGCCCATGTTTTCTTTGCACTAATTTTAGGTGCAATTTTAGGTCCCCCAACTGTTTTTCCAACAACATAGCCACCAATATCTGTCGCCCACACAACAAAAAAGAGCCACAAAACAATCTCTCGGCTAACAGACTCATCTACATAATAAATATACCCCAACGAAATCAATGGAATACAAATATAAAGCATACCCATAGAATAAAGCAATCGAGAGCCAGATTTATAAAACACAATTGTTGTACCAAGCAATGCCAACCATAACGCAAACAGCGGATTTGCCTCAGTCATAAAAGCACAAAGACAAGCAAAAAGAACCATCCAAACAGTATTTACACTTACTTTTTTATCAAACATTACCGTCCATTCCCAAGCCAAACCTGACCCAAAAACAGCCAACAAAATTGTATAAAGTGGAATAGAATAATCCATGTAAAAATCTTTTCCAAACCAAATACTTCCCAAAACAATTGGCGCCAAAACAAGCGCTGAAATAATCCGTAAAAACAAGTTTGAATGCATTTTAATTTCCTTTCGTTTTGCTCACTATTGCAGATTTTTAATCACGTGTCAAGTCTTTATTCCTCATTTAATTTTTAGGTTTATTTTAAGAAAAAAAACAGTTATTTTTTCAAAAAAATATTCTTTGTTATCAAAATTAAAGTTGTATTTTTTTTTATTTAAGAGTATAGAAAAAATATAATTAATACATATAGGGAATTTATCATGAGAGTATTTTTACACAAATTATATGGATTTGTTTTATTTTTATTTGGAATTGCAACATGCATTGCTTGTTTTTCATACCACGCAGCTGATCCCTCATTTAACACTGCAAGCACCATGCAAGCACAAAACGTTCTTGGCAGTTTTGGGGCCCATGCAGCCGATTTAATTATTCAACTTTTTGGATCTGCATGTATTTTAATCCCTATTGCGTTTATTTGCACGGGGGCAATGTACCTTATTAACAAAAAACATGTTCATCTCAGATTATGCATTTTTTGTTTAAGTCTATTAACCCTTTGTTGGACTTTAGGTCCTTCTTTCACCATATCTAACGGAGAATGGAAAAATACATTTGGGGGTGGATTTGTCGGATTTTATCTTACAAATTGGCTCGGTCAAAGCACACTTTTTCCTATATATATTAAAATAGCTTTATATACTCTTTCCATCATTCTTATTGTTTTTAGTTTAAATATACCTCTTTTAAAATCAACAAAATGGTTGGCTTTAAATGGAAGCTCTAAACTTTCAAAAATAAAATTACCAAAATGCAAAAAACTTTCTTTTTCAGCACCAAAACTTTCTTTTACACTACCTAAACTATTTAGCCTAAAAGAAAATGATAAAACAGATACAAATGAAACAGTTGTTGAAGAAAAAATTTCAGAAGAAAACAATGAATTAGAAGTCAAAACACGAGAAATAAAAAAAGAAAAATTATCTTTCTTTTCATTCAATAGAAAACCCAAAGAACCACAACCTAAAAAAGAAAGAATTGAACCAACATTTACAGAAGAAGATTGTTTTTCATTCACAATAGCTCGACAACCTGCTGAGACTACATCATACCAATCTTATCAAGAAACACGATATGAAACTCCTGAAGAAACTTATTCCAAAACAAAAGAAGCTCCACAACCCAAAGCGCAACCAGTTTACACAAAAGCAAATGAGGGCGAAGCATTACAACTTCCCTCTAGCTCTTTGTTGGATCCAATAAAATCAAACAATGCACCTATGCTCTCCAAAGAATTTATGCAAAAAACAAGTAAAGAACTTGAAGATGTTCTTGCTCAATTTAGCATCACAGGAAAAGTTGTAACAGCACACCCTGGACCTGTTGTAACGCTTTACGAATTCCAACCTGCTGCAGGTATTAAAAGTGCTCGCATTATCACTTTAGCAGATGATATTGCAATGAAAATGCGTGTTGTTTCTGTTCGTATCGCCGTTATTCCTGGTACAGATGCTGTTGGTATTGAAATGCCAAATCTTAAACGGGAGGTCGTTTATATCAGAGAAATGATTGAACACTCGCAATTTAAAAACAACTCTGGCGCTCTTCCTCTTATTTTAGGAAAAGATATCGGTGGAAACCCTGTCTTTGCTGACCTTGCAAAAATGCCACACCTTTTGGTCGCAGGTACAACAGGTTCTGGTAAATCTGTTGCAATTAATACAATGGTACTTTCGTTATTGTACCGTTTTACACCTGCAGAATGCCGTTTAATTATGGTTGATCCAAAAATGGTTGAACTTTCTGTTTATAACAGAATCCCTCACTTATTAACACCTGTTGTTGTCGATCCTGAAAAAGTTGTGATTGCTCTTAAGTGGGCCGTACGCGAAATGGAAGACAGATATACATCCATGTCTCACTTAGGTGTTCGAAATATTGATGGTTACAATCAAAAACTGAAACAAGCAGCAAAAGAAGGAAGAAGTTTAACAAGACGTGTTCAAACAGGTTTTGATCCGGAAACTGGACGTCCAATTTATGAAGAACAAGAATTTGATTTAACCCCAATTCCATACATTGTTATCATCATTGATGAAATGGCTGACTTGATGGGTAGATGTGGAAAAGAAGTTGATCCACTCATTCAACGTTTGGCTCAAATGGCACGTGCTGTTGGGATTCACTTAATTTTAGCAACACAACGTCCAAGCGTTGATGTTATTACAGGTACAATTAAATCAAACTTCCCATCACGTATGTCATTCCAAGTTCGCAGCAAAACCGACTCTCGAACAATTTTAGATGAACATGGAGCAGAAAGATTATTAGGAAAAGGCGATATGCTCTTTATGCCTGCTGGTCAACGCCCTCAACGTGTTCATGGGCCTTTTGTATCAGACCAAGATGTTGAACAAGTTGTGCATCATTGGGAAATGCAAGCTGAACCTCAATACTTAAATGCCGTTACAACAGATCCTGATGCATGTTGTGCATCAACTGGTACTGGCACAACAGCTGGAAACACGCCAAATGGTGGTGACTTGTATGATCAAGCTGTTGCCATTATTTTAAGAGATCAAAAAGTATCAACCAGTTATGTACAACGCCAACTTCGAATTGGATACAATAAAGCTGCTGATCTAATTGATCGAATGGAAGCTGAGGGTGTTATTTCAAAACCAAACGTAGCCGGAAAAAGAGAAATTCTTGTTCCAACTTGTAATGCATAGGGGAATGTTAAAATGAAAAAATTACTATTTTTAATGTTGCTTATTCTCTCAAATCCAGCATTTTCTGATATTGAAAAGAAAATTGACACACCTCAAAATAGAGAGATTTTAACAAAAGTTGAAACAGCTTATAATAAAATTAAAACATTAAAAGCTGAATTTGCACAATTTAATTCTAAAACTGAAAATGACTTACAAACAGGAACACTTTACATGTCTCGCCCAGGCAAAATGCGTTTAGTTTATCAAAAAGGTTCCCCTTTAGAGTTTTATGCAAATAATGGGTATTTAATTTATCATGACAAAGACTTAAAAGAAGTAAGTTACTTTGATTTAAACCAAACCCCCGTTAGTCTTATTTTAAAGGATAAACTTAAATTTAGTGATAAGGAATTTGTTGTAACCTCTGTTCAAGATGTTTTAGATGAGTATAAAGTTACAGCTCATAAAAAAGGAGCAAAAGAGCTTGGTTCTTTAACACTTATTATTGATAAAGACACCCTTTTATTAAAGCAATGGGAAGTTCTTGACATGCAAGGTATAAAATCAACTGTTTCCCTATTTAATATTGAACAAAATGTTTCTATTGACAAAAATCTTTTTTTGTTTCAAAATCCATATAAGCAAAAATAGTTTAAGGAGACAACCATATGAAAAAAAACATTTTACCTAGCCTTACAGGTTTAGTTTTAATTCCATTAACAGTATACGCAGCACCTAAAGAATGTGTCTATCACCCGTTACAAGATATTGTTCGTTCGGCTCGCTCTGAAAAAGATATTGAACCATGGATTAAAGACCAAATCAATTTTAACATTGATTTTAGATGTGGTGGTTCAATTCTTCAATTAGCCGTTATGCGTGGGAATCCTCAAATTCTTAAAATTCTTCTTGAACAAGGTGGTGTCAACCCTAATGAGCTTGTTTCAAATGAAGCATTTCCAATTAAAGGTGCTCCAAAGGTTATTCCAATCAGCTTTTTTGCAGCCTTTTATGCTCCAAGAGCAGATATTTTAAATTTATTTATGGAATATGCCGAAGACTCTATCTATCAAACAGATATGAATGGCCAAAATATACTATGGTATTTAGAGCAAAATCCTGTTTTAAGAAACACAGCCTTATCAGATATAATTGTCAAAAATCTTTTAATCACTGACACAAAAAATCAAAATGAAAAAGAACGTATCGCAAAAGAAAAACAATCTGCTGAAAATAACAACCAAAAATCAGCTCAAAAAGGCTCACAATCTTCAGCAAAAAATTCAAATCAAAAAACAAAGACAAAAATCCAAACTGGAGATATGATTGAGGAAGAACCAGACAGTGCCTTTAAACCTCAGGAAGATAACAATGCTAATTTGCAATCTTCTGACTTTTAAATCAAATACCTAAACCAAATAAAACCGAATAAAAAACTTGTCTTTTTATTCGGTTTTTGGTATAATTAATATATAATTTGTTTACAAGGGGTAAAATCAATGACAAACACTGCACCTGTTGAATTAAATAGAAGAAATCTTCAAAATGGTCACGTTGTTATTACATATAAAAAAGATAGTTTGATTTACTATGATGAATATTTATCATCAGAAGATGCAGCAATTCAAAACAAAGAAGCTCTTCTTTCAAGAGCTTATGCAAAAAGAAATAAGCTTGGGCGCAATATGCTTGTTTATATTGATGTTACAAAAAGAACAACCCCACCAACAATTCTAAAAGTTTTAACTTACGACAAACAAAATAAATTATCAGAAGAAATTGTCTATGATAAAAATGAGAAAAAAACTCTTTCACGTTTTTATGTAAACGGTGCTTTAGACCAAGATTGGACTTATGATCCAATCTCAGGTCAATTGACATTGGGTATTCAATATAAAAAAAATGAAAAAGGTCGCTATGATATTGTGAGCATGTCAACACCTATTTATGCACCAAATGGGGAACTTTCTCACACTATTCAAAAAAAGACCACCCCAGCAGGCGAGTTTACTGGAGAAGTCCTTCAACGTGTATTTTATCTGTGCAATTTACCATTTGTTAAAGTTTCTTATACTGAAAACCCAGAAGATCCAAAACAACCTATAAGTCAAATTTATTCTCTTGATGACGGTCAGTGGACTTTGGTTACAGATCCAACATTAAAAAAACATTTAATACCCATTCTTGAAGATGCAGTTTCAATTGAAGGTGAAAAAGCTCCAAGAAGAAAAACTCTTGAGAAGTACTCAAATATTCATTTTGAAGAATTAACATACGCTGACGTATTAGCGTTTAAAAAAATAAATCCATCTGTTCAGATTTTAGCTCCAAATCAAATTGGATATATTCCTTCGGAGGAAGATAAACAAATTGAATTGGCAAAACTGTCACAACAAGAACGCCAATTTGTTGAAAAAGCATTGAATGCTGGGTATTTTGTTTCATTAACACCAATTGTGGAGAGTTAAATATGTTCATATTTGCACCAACAAAAGTTCAATTAGATAATGCTGAGCAAACTAGAACAAAATCTGATAGGGATTTAAGAACCCTTCCCTATCGTGATCTTTTAAATGCTCAAGCAAAAGATCCATCAGTTGCCGTTATTTCAAAAGAAGAAAGCGAAACTCTTCCTTTTATTCCTGAATTAAGAGGTCGTTTTTTTGCAACCCTTCCAAGTGATATGAAACAATTTGTATTAAGAGCAAACATAGCCGGGATTAATGTCACTGCAACAGGTGATAATGGTGAAACATTTTTGTATATGGCTCCAGAAACAGAACTTGAACGAACACGTTTAATCACAGAATTAAATCAATTAGAAGCAACAACAAATGCAACTCATGTCATTGGATCACAAATAACAAATGAATCCTCTACTGAACAAGATATACCCCCCATTCACATGTCTCGACAAATGTAAGGATTTTACACGGAGATTTTAATGAAATTTACAGCAAGACCACTTAAAACACATCTAAAAAAAGTTAAAGGTCGAAAAGCATCAAGTACAAAATGGTTACAACGGCAGGTAAATGACCCTTACGTAAGTGAAGCACATCGTCTTGGATACAGAGGACGTGCTGCTTTTAAGATTATGCAACTAGATGACCAATTTCATTTTTTCAAACCAGGAAAAAGAGTTGTTGATCTTGGTTGTGCTCCTGGGGGTTGGTCGCAAGTTGCAGTTAAACGCGTAAAATCAACAGAAGAAAATCCCTTGGTTGTTGGGATGGATTTACTTCCTGCTAATCCCATTGCTGGAGCTAAACTTGTTCAAATGGATTTTACACTGGATGAAGCTCCTGAAAAATTGCGAGAACTTTTAAATGGTCATCAAGCCGATATTGTTATGTCTGATATGGCTGCTAACACAACAGGTGTACATGCACTTGATCATTTACGCATTATGAATTTGCTTGAAATGGCTTATGATTTTGCATTACAAGTTTTAAATCCAGGTGGCGTATTTATTGCAAAAATTTTTCAAGGTGGTACTGAAAATCAATTTTTAGCAGAGATGAAACAACATTTTAAAGTCGTAAAGCATGCAAAACCGGATGCAAGCAGAAAAGATTCTTCTGAAGTTTACGTTATTGCAACAGGTTTTAAAGGAAGAAAAGAAGATTAAATTTTCACATGAGAGAAGAAGTTATTTTTAAAGTTGCAGCAGAGTTGCTTTTAACAATTGAAAAAGAAACAAAACCTGCATCAGAAATAATCAATGCATTCACTAGATTGAACAAATCTTTTGGTTCAAAAGATCGTCGTTTATTAACTGATACAGTTTGGAATGCTCTTAGACACAAAGCTCGATTGGAATATTTCTATCCTAACAAAACATATCTAGAAAAAATTGAATTGTTAAACAAAGAAGAACTTCCTATTGATGAAAAAATGCCTTTTCATATTCAGGTAGAAACACCTTTGTGGCTTATCTCAAAAGTAAAAAATGCTGATAAAGAACTTCCAGCATTATTAGGAAGCCCTTCTATTATTTTAAGAGCAACTAAAGAAAGAGATTTTGTGCAAAAAGAGCTTTTAAAAGAAGGAATTGAAACCGAAAAAACAACTCTTTCTCCCCATGGTCTTATTTTAAAAAAACGCACAAATCTTTTAGGCTTAAAAACCTATAAAGCAGGACTTATTGAAGTTCAAGATGAAGGTTCACAACTTGTTGCTCTAGAAACAAAAATCAAACCTCAAGACTGTGTTCTAGATTATTGCGCAGGGGCTGGTGGAAAATCTCTTATTTTTGCTCAAATGATGAATCAAAAAGGAAAAATTCTTGCTCACGACATCTCAAAAAGAAGTCTACAAGAACTTCAAAAAAGAGCTCAACGTGCAAATATTTCTATCATTGATACAACATTAGATATTCCAAATTATTTAAAAAAACATCCCACAATGAAATTTTCACATGTGGTTGTTGACGCCCCCTGCTCGGGTACTGGAACTTGGCGTAGATGTCCTGATGCGAGATGGAAACTAACTGAAAACCAATTTAATGAACTATTAAAAAAACAAGCTTTCATCTTAAAAAAGGCATCCACATATCTTTCAAGAGATGGATATTTAAGTTATATGACCTGTTCAATTACAGAAGATGAAAACATTAAACAAGTCAGAAATTTTTTAAAATTTAACAAATCTTTTAAATTGATAACACATAAGCAATTTTCACCATTTAGAACAAATACAGATGGTCTTTTTGTTGCTATCATGCAAAAAACAAATGAAAACCAAAAATAATAGCAAGATATTTGACAAAAACACAAATTTACTGTATATTCTACCTTAATATTATTTTGAAATGGAAAGACTTTGTTAATGATTTCTCGTTTTTTTATTGCAAATTCTGCATATTCATTATTGCAATATAGTTTGGCATTCACAGAAAAACTTGATGAAACACATTTTTTATGTGGTCCAGCAATTTCCGACAATAACTTGAAACATAAAACACCCCTTCACCTTCCACCAAAAGGTTTTGAAGATGCGTATGTTCACTCTTTTTTAGCAAAGATTGAATCAAAATTAAAAGGGATTAAAATTCCTTTTTATGGAAATTTGGTAACACCCTATGCCAAAGAAATTTCACAAAGATATCCGTTTTATTCCCTCTCTGATGGCGCAAGTGACTCACACATGGTTGAAAGACATTTGAACAATCCAGACATTCTTAAGTGTTTCACAACAAAATTAGGTCATGAAATTGAAAATAGCACAAACGAAAAACTGGTTGTTCATGATTTGAAAAAATTGTGGGATGAAAAATCTCATCAAGAAAAAGAATCCATTGTTCATATTTTTAATGTGAGCCCAACGATGTTAAAAACATTTGAACAAAAATCAGTTATCTTAATCACGCAACCTCTCAGTGAAGATAATATTATTAGTGAAGAAGAAAAAATAGCACTTTATAGCAGTATATTAACAAATTATAACATGGATGAAGTTGTGATTAAACCCCACCCACGAGAAAAAACAAACTGGGCTGAAATTTTTCCTAGAACACCCATTATTTCACGACAAGTTCCAGCAGAGCTTCTTTCTATGATAATGGAACCAAAAAATGTTTGCACATTCTTTTCAACAGCAGCTTTTTCACTTTGCCCTCCTGAAAAGGTTGACATCTATTCAAAAGATTTCAGCAAACTTGTTTTTTCACACCCTGGGCAAAACATGGGGAATGTTCCCTATGTTGATATCGAAAAAGTGTATGGCTCCCGCCCATTTAATTGGAAACGAATCCCTTTAAGTTCTTTTTATCGTCAACAAAAAGAAAACTCACACGAATAGATTTTTCATATACAAACAGACCCCTTCAAATTGAAAGGGTCTGTTTTTTTCTTTGAAAATCCCCTTTAAAACTTCCACTCTAATCTTAACATACCTGAGTGATCGATGTATTCTTTACGATAGTTACCTGAATATTCAAGTTTGAGTGTTATATTTTCATCAAGGTCAGCTGCAAACCCTGCCACAACAGTGGTGCTAAGGCGATC
>JAZSGT010000060.1:0-21897 GCA_045532865.1 Alphaproteobacteria bacterium | reverse complement strand
TAGGATATAAAATTTCTAAGAATAATGATTTTTTTATTGATTATCAATTTTATGATAATGCAAAAAGGCATAACGGTTTTAAAATAGGTGTTTCTTTGCATTTTTAATTTTTAAAAGTGTTTTACAAAAAAAAGCTCTTATCACTTGCATATTAAACCTTTTTATGTTACAAGAAGTCATTATTTTTTTATAACAAATTAAAAGGATTGATTTGCTATGGTTGAAAAGACAAAAACAACAAATCTTGAGATATCAGGAACAGCAAAATACATAGAAGTTGAATCTGCTGTTTCTTTGTCCGAAAAACAGTTGGACGCATTAAGAAAAAAATTGGTTCATATTTTAAAAAATGATAATTTTGTTTTACAGGTTAAAGTGAATACATCTTTGTTGGGTGGTTTAACTTTGAACGTTGATTCTCTTTTAATTGATGCATCTGTGAAAGGGCAGTTGGCATTATTTCAAAAAGAGATTGAAAATAAAGTTGCTCAAGCTGTTGATGTGAATAAAATTTCATCTATATTTTCTCAAACAGTTGATGAATTTAAAGAAAAAACAGAAATCAAAGAAGTTGGAAAAGTTTTATCCGTTTCTGATGGCGTTGCCAGAGTTGAAGGATTAAAAACAATTGCAGCTGGAGAGCGTGTTGTTTTTGAAGGTGGTCAATATGGCATGGCTTTGAACTTAAATCCAGATGTTGTTGATATTGTTATTTTTGACAATGCTCAAAACATTAAAGAAGGTGCTTTGGTTACAAGAACTGAGCAAATGAATACGGTCCCTGTCGGTATGGAATTATTGGGGCGTGTTTTAAATCCATTGGGTGAAGCGATTGATGGTAAGTCATCATTAAAGGATTTGCCTCAACATCCTGTTATGGCTCCAGCTCCTGGAATTATTGCTAGAAGTTCTGTGAATCGACCTATTCAAACAGGAATTAAAGGAATTGATGCTTTAGTTCCAATTGGGCGTGGTCAACGCGAATTGATCATTGGAGATAGACAAACAGGCAAAACAGCAATTATTTTAGATACGATTTTGAGCCAAAAAGAAAAAAATGCTATTTTACCTAATAAAGATAAATTGTTTTGTATCTATGTTGCAATTGGTCAAAAACAATCAACAGTTCGAGACATTATGCGTACGTTAGAAGAAAAAGGTGCTTTGGATTATACGGTGATTGTTTCTGCAACAGCATCAGATAGCGCGGCTATGCAATATTTAGCACCGTACGCAGGTTGTACGATTGGTGAATATTTTAGAGATAATGGTATGAATGCAATTGTGTTTTATGATGATTTATCAAAACATGCTGTTGCCTATCGTGAAATGTCATTGTTACTAAAACGTCCAACAGGGCGTGAGGCATATCCAGGGGATGTTTTTTATTTGCATTCAAGATTGCTTGAAAGAGCTGCTCAGCTTAGTCAAGAAAATGGAGGTGGTTCTTTAACAGCGCTACCTGTTATTGAAACACAAGAAGGAGATGTATCTGCATACATTCCAACAAACGTAATTTCAATTACAGATGGTCAAATTTTCTTAGAATCTAATTTGTTTTTGCAAGGGGTGAGACCTGCTATTAATGTTGGTTTATCCGTGAGCCGAGTGGGATCTGCAGCTCAAAGTAAAGCGATGAAAAAAGTTGCTGGCTCATTAAAATTAGATTTGGCTCAATATCGTGAAGTTATGAACTTTTCTCAATTTGCATCAGATCTTGATCCTGCAACACAAGCCTTGTTAAATCGTGGCTCTCGTTTAACCGAGATTATGAAACAAAAACAATATCAACCATATTCTATGCCAGAAGAGGTGATTTCAATTTTTGCAGGGGTAAATGGATATCTTGATGAAATTGATTTGGATAAGATTGCGTTGTTTGAATCAAGGTTGCAAGAAATAATTAAAACAAAACATTCAGATATTTTAGAAAGTATTTCTTCAACGAATGATTTAACAGATGAAACGAAAGAAAAACTTTCTAAAGTTGTTAAAGAACTTGCTGATGAAATGGGAAATTCTGAAAAATGAGTTCATTGAAAAAAATAGCAGATCGGATTAAAACGATTAAATCAACTTATCAAGTGACATCGTCTATGAAAGTTGTGGCAATTTCAAGATTGAGAAAATTGCAAACTGCATTTTTAAAAACAACACCGTATATGTCAGAGATGAATCGTGTGATTCGGCGTCTTATTCGTAGCGCAACCAAACGACAAAGTGATTTGATTTGGGAAAATGATCCCACGTTGTTGCCTTTGCCAAAATTATTAAAAGGGAATGGTAAAAACGAAAAATATGTTTTAGTTGTTATTACTTCTGATGATGGTTTAAGTGGTTCATCAAATGTACAGGTTGTTCAAAAAACGCAAGAAGTTATTAAGTATCTTCAAAAAGAAAAAAAAGATATTTGGCTTCTTTGTTTTGGAACAAAAGGTGCAGAAATTTTGAAACGTTTTTATCCAAATATGCGTATTCTAACTGTAAAAAGAAAAGTTTTAAGTACGGGTGAAAATTATTTGGATGCAGAGCGTTTGTCTAGCGATTTAACAAAAGCATTTTACCAAAATAAATTTGATGTTTGTTTGTTTATTTACAACCAATTTAAATCTGTTGTTTCACAACGCCCAACAATTGAACAATTGATACCAGGAAAGATGTTTTCATCAGAAAATCCGTGGCAATTTTTAATTGATACAAATGATTTAGATTACATTTCAAGAGACGTTTTAGGTCAAAAGAAAATTGCATTAAAACAAACTTCATTTTTAAAAGCATTTGGAAAAGGGGATTTGTTTTCTCCTTTAGGTGCGCTTGAAGCGACATTGGATAAACCAGCTACAAGAGCTCCTGAAATGTATGATTATGAAGGGGGAGATTTAGCCATTTTAGAAAGAATTTTACCCCAATATATGACGGCATACTTAAACAGGGTGTTGCTTGAAACTGAAGTGGCTGATAATGCAGCTAGATTGATGGCAATGGATAATGCAACTAGAAATGCCAGTGATATGTTGCACGATATGCAAAAAATTTATAGAAGAACAAGACAATCAAAAATTACAACAGACATAGCAGAAGTTGTTTCAGGTGCTATGGCTCAAGAGCAAGAATAAAGGAAAAGAATAATGACAAAAAACAATAATCAACAATATGTGTCAGAGGGAAAAATTATTCGTATTACAGGGTCCGTTGTTGACGTTTCTTTTAGCGAAAAAGATTTGCCAAAAATTTATGATGCTTTAGTTGTCAAAAATGGCAAAAAAGATTTGGTTTTAGAAGTTGAACAATTATTGCCAAACAATGTTGCAAGATGCTTATCAATGTCTGATACAGATGGGCTTGTTCGTGGTTCACTTGTGAAAAATACTGGAAAACCAATTTCAGTACCAGTTGGTCTTGGAACATTGGGTCGTATTATGAATGTAACAGGGGATCCTTTGGATGAAAGAGGCCCCATTGCCTGCGAAATAAAAGAGGGAATTCATAAAGCTCCCCCAACATTTATGGATCAAGCACCAAACAAGGAAATTTTGGAAACTGGTATCAAAGTTATTGACTTACTCTGTCCATATCCAAAAGGTGGTAAAATAGGCCTTTTTGGTGGCGCTGGTGTTGGTAAAACAGTTATCATTATGGAGTTAATTAACAATATTGCAAAAATGCATGGTGGCTTTTCAGTTTTCACAGGTGTTGGGGAACGTTCCAGAGAAGGAAATGACTTATATCATGAAATGGTTGAGTCAGGTGTTATTGATTTGCAAGGGGATCAATCCAAAGCAGCTCTTGTTTTTGGTCAAATGAATGAGTCCCCAGGAGCTCGTGCACGTGTTGCTTTAACTGGTTTGACAGTAGCTGAATATTTTAGAGATAATATGGCTCAAGACGTGCTACTCTTTATTGATAATATTTTCCGTTTTACGCAAGCAGGATCTGAAGTTTCTTCATTGCTTGGCCGTATGCCTTCAGCCGTTGGTTATCAACCAACTTTGGCGACTGATATGGGTGCATTACAAGAACGTATTACTTCAACACGTAAAGGTTCAATTACTTCAATACAAGCTGTTTATGTGCCAGCAGATGACTTGACAGACCCTGCACCAGCAACAACATTTACACACTTAGATGCAACAACAGTGTTGTCTCGTCAAATTGCAGAACAAGGGTTGTATCCTGCTGTTGATCCGTTAGATTCAACTTCAAGATTGTTGGATCCTCAAATTGTTGGAGAACGCCATTACGAAGTTGCAACCGAAGTTGTACGTGTTCTTCAAGTTTATAAGTCGTTGCAGGATATTATTGCAATTTTAGGTATGGATGAGTTATCTGAAGAAGATAAAAAAATTGTTGCAAGAGCTCGTAAATTGCAAAGATTTTTAACACAACCATTTACAGTGAGTGAAGTTTTCACAGGTCGTAAAGGTTTAACGGTTGATTTAAATGACACAATAGAAGGTTGTGCTGGTATTTTAGAAGGAAAATATGATGATTTACCAGAACAAGCATTTTTTATGGTTGGTGTTATTGATGAGGCTGTTCAAAAAGCAAAAGAAATGAGGGCGACAGAAGGAAAAGTTAAAAATGCATAGTCAAGAATATATGCTTGGATCGACAAATCAGCCAGAACCTTCTCCAGAGAATGGAAAGATTAGGGTTAAGTTGATTACGCCATTATTTGAATCATTTATTGTGGAAGCTGATAGTGTTTTATTGCCAGCATTGGATGGTGATATTTTAATCTTGCCAGATAGGGCCCCAATTTTTCTTTCTTTAAGGCCTGGAAGAATGATTGTATATAATAAGGATCAAGAACCAATCAAGTTTTTGATTTCTTCTGGCGTTTGCGAAGTTAGACGAAACCTTTGCCCTGTTTTGGCTTGGGGCGGGCGAGAAGATAAAATTAATCCTGAAAAAATAAAGAGGCAATTAGATATTGCAATTAAATCTCTTCCATCAACACATGAACTTGCAAAGTCTGAGGCCTTATCACGAATTGAGTTTTTTAAAATGGTCTTAAAAGAACTTAATTACGATTTGGATAAAAATACATTGGAAAATATAAATAAAAAAGAAATTTTTCGTATGCAAGAAGAAGACTTAGGAATCGAAAAGTAGGATAAAAATGACTCAATTTGTGATGAGGTCTTTTTTTAAAAAAATTTTTGAAAAACACTCTTTTTTAAAAAAGAATATGCTTCTTTTTTTATTGGGATATTTATCTAGTTTTTCGTTTGCGCCTTATTTTTATATTCCCATTTTAGCAATTGGATTAAGCGTTTTAATGTCTTTGATGAATGTTGAAACATCAAAGAAAAAGATTACATGTTTTGCTTTTTTATACGGAACAGGTCTTGGAGTGGGATCTCTTAATTGGATTTGTAATGCGCTTTTGATTGATGGGGGTGCATATCAATTTCTTATTCCTTTAGCTTTAGTTGGTTTAGGATTGTTTATGGGAGTGTTTTTTATGCTCCCAGCAATATGTGCCTCTTTTTTTAAAACGTCGGTTTCTAGATGGCTTGCTTTTTGCGCTTGTTTTGTATTTTTTGAATGGGTAAGAAGCTGGATTTTTACCGGATTTCCATGGAATTTGATAGGTAATATTTGGACGGTATCCCCTGCAATGTTGCAATTGGCAGGAGTGGTTGGTGTTTATGGGTTGTCTTTATTAACAATTTTGTTTTTTTCATCAATATCATTATTGCCTCAAAAACGATATTTTGTATTAATGTCATTAATCATGTTAACTAGCTTTTTGGGAGGAGCCTTTCATATTTATGAATCGCCAAAAGAAATGGTTTGGGGGGTTCAGTTGCGTTTGGTTCAGCCAAATATTGCACAATCTTTTAAATGGGATCCATTAAGGGCTGAGGAAAATTTTTCAACACTTATTTCTTTATCTCGTGAAAATAATGAAAAAATAACCCATGTTGTATGGCCAGAGTCTGCAATGCCCTATTATCCTGAAATTGATGAAACAGCTCGTTTAAGACTGATGAGTGCTGTAAGACAGGGTGGAACATTGTTAGCTGGTGCGTTAAGAGTTGTTGATTTACAAAAAAGACAACTGGCAAACTCTCTTTTTGTATTTGATCATTTGTCAAATATTCAAGGATATTATGATAAATCACATTTAGTTCCTTTTGGTGAATATGTTCCTTTTCGTGATGTTTTAAAAATTGATAAAATTGTTCCAATTCCATCAGATTTTAATAAAGGGAGCGGTGTTCGAACAATGAATGTTCCAAAAGCGCCACCAGTTTCTCCTTTAATTTGTTATGAAGTAATTTTTCCATCAGAAGTTGTTAATAAGAAAAAAAGACCAGAATGGATATTAAATTTAACAAATGATGGTTGGTATGGTATTTCAGCTGGTCCATATCAACATTTAAGTATTGCACAAATGCGTGCCGTAGAAGAAGGTTTACCATTGGTGAGAGCAACAAATAATGGTGTTAGTGCTGTTATTAATCCGTATGGAGAAATAATTGCATCGTTAGATTTGGGGGAAAAAGGGGTTTTAGATTCGCCTTTGCCACGAGCAGGGAAAAGGACACTTTATTCAGTTTATGGAAATAAGATTCCATTAACATTGATTTTAATAATATTTATTGTTGCAATATTTAAAAACAGACAACGAAAAAATATTTAAAAATCAAACAAAAAATCTCTTGACAAATATATTTTATTTATATATAATGTCGCTACTTGTGTATAAGTTAAGAGAAAGGGTTAAGTTATGAAAGTTCGTTGTTCTTTAAAATCAGCCAAGATGCGCGATAAAGATTGCATCGTTGTTCGTCGCAAAGGCAGTGTTTATGTTATTAACAAGAAAAAGCCAAAATTAAAAGCTAAACAAGGTTAATAATTAGATATAAATCAACCCCGAGAGGGGTTTTTTTATTACTCATTTTTTTTAGATAATTTGTTGTGCAATATTGATGACATAAATTTTTATTGTTGAATTATGATTTATGTGTTAGAATAAAAGAAGGAAGGTATTAAATATAAGGGGGTATCAATGAAAAAATGGGTTATTTTAATATTTGCAATGGGTGTTTTTGCTTTTATGACTCCAACTTATGCATTTGATTTTTCAAAAAAAACAAATGACTCTTTAATGAAGGGAGGGTCGAGTGATTCCTCTTTAGGCAATCCTTTAATGGGGGATTATGGTGGTCATAAGGCTAAGAAAAAACAAACAGTAACAGCCAAAAAGAAGAAAAGGAAACTTTGAGAAAAGATTGAAGATGGCACTAAGATTTTTTTAGGTCTTTAGCTGTTTAGAAAAACATATGTAACATATAAAATCAAAAAGTGAAGTGGAAAGTAGGCATAAAAAAGCCACCATGGTTTTAGGAACCGTAGGTGGTTTTTGTTTGTTGGTCGTTTTTGCCATAATAAGAAGCAGGTAACAAGAAAACTTGTTGTGCACATAATTGTGACTATAAATGGATGTGTTAAAAATCCTTTTGAATTAAGTACAAATGAAAAAAATAAAGTTAAATAGAGGTAGATATTTTTATTTGTTTTAAAGTATTCATATAATGAAATGATGAATAAATATCCAAAATAACCATAATCAACAATTAAAGACAATGTTAAGCCGATACTTATGGTTAAAAAATAACAAAAACCTTTAATATAAGAGGTTGTTTTTTCATTTGATATTTTTTCCAAACAAAAAAGAGAGATAACACATAAGAATAATGACCATAAAATGGTTAGTTTGTAAGTCTCTTTAATATACATATCAAAGGGAGTTACAAAAATAAGAGATAAAAGAGCAAAAGGAAGAAGTCTTAAAATATATTTTTTAAATAAGTTTTTTTCTGTCAGATGTGAGGCTAACAAAAAAGCAAATATTGGGAAAGAAAATCTTCCAAAAAAACGTAATACCATAAACTCACCAGGGAATAAAACATGGCCAATGTGATCCATTGTCATTGTTACCAATGCAACAATTTTTAGAATATCTGGATTGATGTTTTTTAAGGTACGTAAAAAGTTTTTTAATATAATCATATTAAGAAAATATCAAACAACTTTAAAATATACAAGAGATTTTAAAAATATATCTAATTTGTGCTTGTAAAAAGAAAAAATAAAGTATAGTATCCAAAAAAAAGGGGATTTTTATGCTAAATATAACATCTGTTTTAGGTCTTTTAAATTTGTCGGTTTTTTTAAAAAGCCACATTTTTTTATTACCAGTTTTGTATTTATTTTATTCAGCTTCTGGTATTACATTAGGAGATTTTTTCTTACTGCAAGGGTTGAGTGCGTTAACTTGCCTTTTATTGGATGTCCCTATGGGGTATATTGCTGATCGTGTTTCGAAGAAAAAAATCCTTATTTGCTCTGGACTTGTTTTGATTTTGAGATTTGTGTTGTTATATTTTTGGCCAACAAAAGCTGTTATTTTTTTAGGGGAGTTTTTGTACGCTTTTGTGATTGTTTCATTTGTTGGAACAGGAGATTCTTATATCTATGAATTGTTAAAAACCCAAAACAAAACAACGGCCATGTTAAAACGATATGGTAGATTATATTTTTGGATTTCATTGGGGACAAGTATTTCTTCTTTAAGTGGGGCTTGGTTATTTAATGCCTATGGAGCTGATAAAGTTATTTTGCTTACAATTTTGTTTGCCACGGTGTCAACGATTTTATTGTTCTTTATTCCTGATATCCAAGGGACAGAAAAAAAATTGGATTCGTTAGGTGAAAAATATGTTTCATTATTCAAATCTGTCAAAATTGCTTTGAAAAAGAGAGAATTTGTTAATTTGATTTCTTATTCAGCATTTTTGACAGCAACATATCAGATTTTTATGTGGAGTATGCAACCTGTTATGAAATTAGCGATGGTGCCTGTTACACTTTTTGGGGTCATCTTCTTTTTGAATCATATTTCAAGAGCAAGTGGATCATTCTTTGCTCATTCGATTTTAAAAAGAATATCTCTTGAAAAATTAGGATGGGTTACATATTTTGGATTTATTTTTAGTTTTCTTGCAATGATGTGGGCTGCATCTATTTCAAATGCTACTTTTGCAATTATTTTGCTTTGTTTTGTGTGTTTGATGATTACATTGCAAGTAACGTGGCTTATCAGTGCAATTGCAAGAATTCATGATATTAGTACAACGAAAAACAGAGCTCTTTGTGCCTCAGTTAATTCTATGGCAGGTCGTTTGTTGACAGCTATCTGTTTGATTATGTCTAAGTTTATTTTAGATGGGAATACAATGCAATTTAACTTACTCATCTTTTTGTTATTATTTTTACCATCAGCATATATTTTAAGAAGATTTAATGGCACAAATACTAATTAATAAATTAAAAAAAGTTCTTTTTTATTTTTTTGCTGTTTTATGTACAGTATTCTTTATTACAGAGATTTTTTTTGTTAAATTTGAAAAATTTACACCAACGTATGAGATAAAACCACATGAAGTTGTTGTTAAATTGTATGGTGGACTAGGGAACAATATGTTTCAATATGCTACTGCTTTTTCTTATGCAAAAAGGCATAATAAAATTTTAAAAGTGTTGAGGACAACATCTCGGATTTTTAATTCCTTTTTGATACCTAAAAATGTTATTTTAGAGGAAAAACCTAAATATCAAAAAGCTTTTTTTGAAAGAGGTTCAAAGGCAAGTTTTGAACAAGTGATGGGTGATGATTCTTTTCAGTATTTAGATGGTTATTTTCAAAATGAAGCGTTTTTTAAGGAATATCGTGAAGATATTTTAAATGAGTTTAAATTAAAAAAAGAATTAAATAGTGTGAATAAAAATTTAGCAAAAAAAATGAATGAAACAAATTCAGTTGCCGTTCATATTAGAAGAGGCGATTATTTGAGGAATTTTAAAAATGATGTATTATCAAATCATTATTATTTGTTGGCTATGGATTATATAGCTTCAAAAGTAGATAATCCTTTTTTCTATATTTTTTCAGATGATACAAAGTGGGTTAAAAATAATTTAAAAGTTAAATATAATCATATGGTTGTAGAAAATAATCGGGGGGGAGACGCTGTATTTGATATGTATTTAATGAGTTTGTGCAAACATAATATTATTGCAAATTCAACATTTTCTTGGTGGGGAGCATGGTTAAATCAAAACAAAGATAAAATAGTCATTGCGCCTAGAGTTTGGTTGTCTGGGAAAAAGGCTTATGAAAATACAAAAAATGTAGTCCCAAAAGACTGGATTCGGATTAAAGAAAAGGCTGATGTTGGAATTGTTAAAATTGGGAAATTCACAGAAGAAGAAAAGAAAAATATTGCTAAGTATTTTCTTCCTTTTGATAGGAAGACATATTTTGAATATGAAAAAGACACAGATATCTCAAACGATTTAAATAAATTAAACAAGTTAGATTATGTTTTTGTTTTAAAAAAAGAAATTATTTTTCAAAAAGAAATTGATTATAATGTTGTCCCTGATGCAGAAAAAAAATATTTAATTTATAATAGGCAAAAAAAAGAATTTGAGAAGGCAAGGGTTGACAACTTTGATATGATATCTACAAAGGGCAGTCAAATTGAAGACGTATTTCATTAATTTGTTTATAATAAAACCCACGTGTATACCACGTGGGTCTGTTGTTTAGATAATAAGGGTTATTCACACATATTGGCAAGATTTAAGATAAGTTTTTCAGTATCTTTCCACCCAAGGCAAGCATCAGTTATAGATTTTCCATAAACACCATCTTCTAATTCTTGACGACCTTCCTCAAGATAACTTTCAATCATTAATCCTTTAACAATTTTTTTTAAATCAGGATTTTCTTGTCTGCTTTCCATAACGTTATGTGCAATTCTAGGTTGTTCTTTATAATTTTTTCCAGAATTGGCGTGATTTAAATCAACAATAATTGCCGGGTTTTTGAGATGTTGATTTTTCTTATACAAGGAATCAACATTTTTTAAATCCTCGTAATGATAATTTGAAATATTTTCTCCATTTTTTGTGGAATAACCTCTTAATATCACATGAGCCAGCTCGTTCCCAGAAGTACGAACTTCTTGTTTTTTGTAAGCAAAAGCATGTTTACTTTGCGCAGCATGAATTGCATTGAACATAACGCCTAAATCTCCACTAGTTGGATTTTTCATCCCAACAGGTACGTCAATTCCACTTGAAACAAGGCGATGTTGTTGATTTTCAACACTGCGTGCACCAACAGCGATATAGCCTAAAATATCTTCTAAATATCCTAAAACATCTGGATAAAGCATTTCATCAGCAGCTGTTAATCCAGATTCTTCAAAACATTTTAAATGAAGCCGGCGTAAAGCTAAAATTCCAGAAGAAATATCAGGTTCTTGGCATGGATTAGGTTGATGCATTAATCCTTTGTATCCCAAACCATTGGTGCGTGGTTTATTGGTATAAATTCGAGGGATTAAAACAAATTTTTCTTTCACTTCTTCTTGTAGTTTTGAGAGTTTTAAAACATATTCTAAAACAGATTGTTCATAATCTGCAGAACAAGGGCCAACAATTAAAGCCATGCGTGAATCTGTGCCGTTAAAAATGTTGCTAATCTCTTTATCACGATTTTTTTTGATTTGTTTTGCAGTTGATGAAAGTGGATATTGTTCAATAACTTCTTGAACAGTTGGAAGGGGACGAATAATTGAAAATGTCATGATAAAACCTTTTTAAAAAAATGAAACAATAAAATAAGTAAAAAATTTAAATATGAAAAATCTGCTCGCCCTTAGGCGAAAAAGTTAAAAATAAAAAAATGTAATTGTTGATTTTTCATATTTTGTATCAAATAAAAAGGTGGTGGGTGATCAGAGACTCGAACTCTGGGCCCGCTGATTAAGAGTCAGCTGCTCTACCAACTGAGCTAATCACCCAATGAAGATATTTATATAAGATTTTAAATAAAAATGCAAGTATAAAATCAATTTTGGATATTTTTTTGAGGATAATTTGGCTGCAATTCTTTTTTGATAGGTGATTTTTGATCAAGAGGACCAAAAAGAGGTACATTAAATCGTTTGATTAAAACAATATAACTCATAAAAACGAAAATAGCAGCACTGGTCCAAGCAATTGGACCTGCATAGCAAATGCCTTTGTACCCCATATATGCTGCTAGTGAAAAGGCTGCAAACCATCTCATAATTAGTTCAATAATGCCAGAAATTAAAGGAATAATGGCTCTGCCCATTCCTTGAAGAGTTTGTCTGAAGATAAAGATTTGAGCCAAGAAAATATAAAACAAAGTTGTGATTTGAATATACATAGTCGATTGAGCTAAAATTTCTTCACTTGGATTGTTAAGAAAAAGAGCCGCCAAATTTTTGCCCCAAACATAAGACAAAATTGCTAAGATAACACTGGCTCCAGATGAGAGAATAAAACACTGTAAAACACCTTGTCTAATTCTGCGAATTAATCTAGCTCCAAAGTTTTGAGCAACATAAGTTGTAAGGGCATGGCCGAGTGAAAAAAGTGGTAAAGTTGCGAGCTGTTCAATTCTGGTTGCTGCAGAAAAAGCTGCAATAGTGTCAGTTCCAAATTGGTTACAAACACTTTGAACAGTAATGACTCCAAGTCCAATAATTGAAAATTGAACCATCATAGGAAAAGCAATTTTTAAGTGTTCTAAAACATATTTAAAATCAAAAGAAAAGTCTCTTTTTTTAATGCGAAGCATTGGGTATTTTATGAGCATATATATTAAACATAAAATGGCTGATATAAATTGTGCAATACAAGTTCCAAAAGCAACGCCAGTAACATCTAAGTGAAATTTAACAATGAATGTTATATTAATAAGTATATTTAATACAGATGAAAAAATCAGATAATAAAGAGGGGTTTTACTGTCACCTAATGACCTTAAAATGCCAGCTAAAAAATTGTAAAATACAATAGCAATTACGCCATAAGAAAGAATACTCATAAATCTTCCTGCATCAACAAAAATATCTTGAGGAACATTCATGAGTTTGAGGATTAAATCCATCTTTAAAATTAAAAAACAAAATATAAAAAAAGCAAAGGCTGTGCTAAGGACAATTCCAATGGCAAAAGATTTTCTCACATTTTTGATGTCATTAGCCCCAAAACGTTGAGCTGTAATAATAGATAAGCCGTTTGTAAATCCAAGAGAAGTCATGACAGCCATAATAAAAATGGGAGTCATTGCTCCAGCAATTGCCAAAGCTCTAATTCCTAAATAATGACCCAAAATATACAAATCTGATAAAATATAAAATTGATGAAAAATATTCCCAATAAGAATTGGGATCATAAAAAGTAGAATGAGTTTTAAGGGGTTGCCTGTGGTCATATTTTTCATGGTGTTAATCCTTTAAAAATGTGGAAGCAGTATAAGAATATTTAAAATAAAATTCAATAAAAAAGAGTAACTTGATTAAAAAATATCTTGACTTTTCAATGAGATTGTGTTTTTTATTACACTTAAGGATAGATGAGGTTTCTCTACCGTTTATGTGTTAATAATTTTTTAAAAAAGGAAGAAAAAGATGTTAAAAAGATTACTCGCAGTTATTTGTGCAGTTTCTTTCTTGAGTGCTTGTGCATCTCAAAAAGATGGTGCTGATTTATATGGCAATGGTCAAGGTGGCTGGAATGATAATGTGAACATTTCTGATTTGCAAGAAACAGCTATGACACAAAAATTCAAAGATGAAAATCAAAACGTTGTTTATTTTGCTTTAAACAGCTCTGATTTAGATGGTGATTCAAAATCAGTTTTAGCTGCTCAAGCTGAATGGTTAAAAGCAAATCCACGTGTTTTAGTTGTTATCGAAGGTCGTTGTGACGAACGTGGTACAGAAGAATATAACTTGGCATTAGGTGAACGCCGTGCTGACGAAGCTCGTCGTTTCTTGGTTATGAAAGGTATTTCTTCAGATCGTATCAGAATCATTTCTTATGGTAAAGAAAGACCAGTTGTTCCAGGTTCAACAGAAGAAGCTTGGGCAAAAAATCGTAACGCAACAACAGTTGCTTATTAAAAATTGTGTTTTTTAAAAAAACACTTGTTAAAAAAAACTCTTCCTAGTAAAATAGGAAGAGTTTTTATATGAGGAAATAATATGAAAAAAATTATCTTAACAGCATTTTTACTTTCAAGTGTTTCATTTGTTTCAGCTCATGCTGATATTAAAATGGATATATTGAGTGACAAAGTAACGCGTTTGGAAAAAGATATTAATGCTTTGCAACGAAAAATTTATCAATCTTCGCCTGTTAGTGAAGGGAGTGAAGAAAAGGGTGTATCTACTTCAGCAGGCAATTTGGAAGATTTGTACAATCGTGTTAGTGCACAAGATGCTGTGGTTAAAGATTTAACGGCAAAAATGGAACAATTAGAGTTTCAGCAAAAACGATTAGACGAACGTTTAACCAAAATGAATGCTGATATTGATGTTCGTTTTAATATGTTGAAAAATGAAAAGGAAACAAGTTCTGTAACAAAAGGAAAAGACGTTTCTTCAAAAGGGGATGCTCAAAAGGCATATGATAATGCTTATAATATTATGAAAAAAGGTGATTATAAAGCTGCTGAGGGGGCATTTACTGCATTTATGAATGATTATCCAAAATCATCTTTGGTTGGAAATGCAAATTATTGGTTGGGTGAAACTTACTATGCAAGAGGGCTTTATGAACAGGCTGTTGGGATTTTTGCTGATGGGTTTACAAAATATAAGAAAAATTCAAAAGCAGCAGATAACCTCTTAAAACTTGGTCTTACAATGAACAAGCTGAATAAAAAAACGGAAGCGTGTACAGCGTTTAAATCATTACCAACTGAGTTTCCAAAAGCTGATAAAAAGTTGAAAGATAGAGCTGCCGCAGAAGCAAAAAAATTGACTTGTAAATAATTATGACTTTGAATTTATCTCGGTTTGAAAAAATTTTAGATTCCTTAAAGTTATCCACAGGAAAGAAATGGGCTGTGGCTGTTTCTGGTGGTGCTGATAGTTTATGTTTAACTTTGCTTTTGCAGGAATTTTGTAAAAAAAATAATATTCAATTAACAGCTCTTACAGTTGATCATCATATTCGAAAAGAAAGTACAAATGAAGCAGAAAATGTGCATGTTTTTTGTGAAACAATCGGTGTTTTTCATGTTGTTTTGGAAAATTTTGAACCAATTGACAAATCAGTTGAAGAAGAAGCGCGTCGAATTCGATATAATTTATTGACAAGTTATTGTGAAAAAGAACAGATTTCTCATTTGTTTATAGCACATCAAATGGAAGATCAGGTTGAAACGTTTTTGTCACGTTTAGCAAGAGGAAGTGGTGTTGATGGGCTGAGCGCAATGAAGTTTCTTAGCCAAAAAAATGGGATTACACTTGTGCGCCCTTTTTTAGATGTTTTGAAAAAAGATATTGTTTCCTTTTTAGTGAAAAAAAATATCAAATGGGTAGAAGATCCCATGAATCAAGATGAAAAATATGAACGTGTAAAGTGGCGAAATTTTTTACCTAAATTAGAAAAAAATGGTTTGTCAAAACAATTTATTTCTCTTTCAACAAGAAGATTATCACGTGTGCAAGAAACATTGAGGTGGATAGTTCAAGAAGCTGTAAAAAACTCTGTGAGTTATTTTGATGAAGGGTATGCTTTAATTGATAAAGAAAAATATCAATTATATCCTGATGAAGTTAAAATTCGGATGTTGGCAGATGTTGTTAAAACTGTTGGCCAAAGTGAAAAAATAATTTCACTTGAGTTGCTTGAACGCATTGTTTTTAATTTTCCTCAAAAAGTAACGTTGGGAAATTGTATTTTGATTCCTCATAAAAAAGGTGTCTTTGTTGCAAAAGAATATTCTAAGATGGAAAAACCAAAAAAGATTCTTGCAAATACAGTTGTTAAATGGGATCGATTTGAGATTTTTTCTTCAGAAGAAGGGTATATTTTGTCTTCCCCTCCATTGAAGAGAAAAAAGAATATCCCATATTTAGTTCAACAAAGTTTTCCCTGTTTCAAAATAGAAAAAGAGCTTGAAAATAACTCTAATATTGAGTATAAAGAGAACTCAAATAAATATATTAAAATAAAGTTTATAAAAGATCGATAAAAGGAAAGTAAAACAATGAAAAAACAATCAAATACAGCCGTTTTTTGGCTTGTCTTTTTCACAGTTATTGTGTTGTTGGCAAGTTTTTCATTTCCAGATCCTAAAAAAGCAAAACAAGTTGAACTTTCTTTTAGTGAGTTTGTTACTGCTGTTGAAAAAGGAGATGTGAAATCTGTTGAAATTCAAGGGCAAGCTATAACGGGCGAGTTTGAAAAAAGTGGTGGTTTTAAAACATACGCTCCAGCAGAGGCTGGTCTTGTTCCAATTTTAAAAGCAAACAATGTTAAAGTAACAGCTGTGCCACTTGAAAGTGAATCTAGTTGGTTTATGGCTCTTATTTCTTGGGCTCCAATTTTGTTATTTGCAGGTATTTGGATTATGATGATGAAGCAAATGTCTGCTAGCAATGGAAAAGCAATGAGCTTTGGTAAATCAAAAGCGAAGTTGTTGGAAGGAAAAGATAAAGTTACATTTAATGATGTTGCTGGGATTGAAGAAGCAAAACAAGAATTGCAAGAGATTGTTGATTTCTTAAAAGCGCCAATTAAATTTCAACGTTTAGGAGGAAAAATTCCAAAAGGCGCTTTGCTTGTTGGCCCTCCAGGAACAGGTAAAACACTTTTAGCAAGAGCCATTGCCGGTGAAGCAAACGTTCCATTCTTTAGCATTTCTGGTTCTGATTTTGTTGAAATGTTTGTAGGTGTTGGTGCTTCACGTGTTCGTGATATGTTTGAGCAAGCTAAAAAATCAGCCCCTTGTATTGTTTTTGTTGATGAGATTGATGCTGTTGGGCGTCATCGAGGTGCTGGTCTTGGTGGTGGTAATGATGAGCGTGAGCAAACATTGAATCAATTGCTTGTTGAAATGGATGGTTTTGAAACAAATTCAGGCATTATTTTAATTGCAGCAACAAATAGACCAGACGTTTTAGATCCTGCTTTGTTAAGACCTGGTCGTTTTGATAGACAAATTGTTGTTTCTAATCCAGATATTAATGGCAGAGAAGCTATTTTAAATGTACATGTTAAAAAAGTTCCTTTGGCACCTAATGTTTCGCTTCCACTTATTGCTCGTGGAACACCAGGATTTTCAGGTGCAGATTTGGCAAACCTTGTTAATGAAGCCGCTCTTCTTGCAGCAAGACGCAACAAAACAATGGTAACAATGCAAGATTTTGAAGATGCTAAAGACAAGGTTATGATGGGTTCTGAAAGAAAATCACTTGTCATGGATGAGCAAGAAAAGAAAATGACAGCTTATCATGAAGCCGGACATGCCATTGCTTCACTTCACTTGCCAGAATCTGATCCTTTGCACAAAGTTACAATTATCCCAAGAGGAAGAGCCTTGGGTGTGACAATGCAGTTGCCAGAAAAAGACAAATATTCTCAAAGCATGACTTATTTGAAATCTCGTTTAAGCATTCTTTTTGCTGGGCGTTTGGCCGAAGAAATGATTTTTGGAAAAGAAAACGTTTCAACAGGTGCCAGCAACGATATTCAAGTTGCAACAACAATTGCTCGTAAAATGGTGAGTGAATGGGGTATGAGCGATGTGATGGGACCAATTGCATATGATGAGCCAGAGGGTGAAGTTTTCTTAGGGTATAGCATTTCAAAAAGAAAGAATGTTTCTGATTTGACAGCTCAACAAGTAGATGCTGAAATTAGAAAAATAATAGATGCTGCATATCAAAAAACACGAGATCTTTTGGTTGAATATAAGCATGAATTAGATGCTCTTGCTTTGGGTTTAATGGAGTATGAAACGCTTTCGGGTGATGAAATTAAGGATCTTTTAGAAGGCAAAGAGATTCGTATTCAAACTCAAAAAGAAGCTATTAAATCAAGAGCAACAGTTCCTTCAGTTGGTGAAGTTTCTGACGAGGTTCAAGAAAATGTTGATATTTCCTCTTTGCTTGAAACAAATGAGAAAGAAACAGTTTCATCAAAAAAGAAAAATCTGAAAGATAAAAAATAAGAAAAAATCCCGAAAGTTAATGATATGATTTTCGGGATTTTTTAACTCTTTAAAAATTACTTGTCATCTGTTCTATAAAAAACAACAGGAAAGCCTTCTTCTTGTGTCATGGGTTCAAATCGTTTCAATCTGTCGTTGAAGATATCTTCATCAATATAAAATTCTTCACTATGTTTTTTTGTTCTTTCTAAAGCTCTTTTTTTTGCTAATGAAATGTCACATTGAACAGCATGAAAAAGAACATCAGGGGTTATTTTTTTTGCCCAATCATAATATTTTTTACGTGTATCTTTTTCCCAAAATCCGTAATCTAGAATAATATTATTGCCTTTTTTTATTTCTTCAATGGTTTTTTCTTTAATGATTTTATCAATGATATCAAATCGTTCTTGACTAAAATCTTCTGGATTTCTGCCATATGTTTGAATCATCAACTCATCGTGCGTAAAGCGAATCGCTGGAAATTCTTTTTCTAGTCGTTTGGCAATGGTTGTTTTTCCAAAACCAATAAAGCCATGTATTAAATGTATGGTTGGCATAAAAAAAATTCCCTTAACATAATTATATTTTTACTTTAAGAGAATTAAATTAAAAAATCAAATTTAATTTAAAGAGACGCAATATATTGCGAGATTTCATTAGATAAATGTATTTATGTTATTTATAAAAAATGATGGAAAAATGAATAAACCTGTTTGTTTAAAAATGGTTAGAAATATATTGACTCGCACATGTATATATGATACTTTGATATTGCTTTGGTTGATTACCAAGGTGAGGTTTAGAACCCTCTTTATGGTTGTCTGTTAAGATGCAGATGTAAAAACTACCTTTTTTGCCTATGGCAGGAAGGTAGTAAAATAGGTTTATATAACTAATATACTACACTATTCCATAAATAGGTTCTAACTTCCTGCTACCTCTAATCAAGGTAGCTTCTTTTATTTTAGAACTATATTATGGAGAATTTATATGAAAAAGATATTATTATTAGCAGGAATTGCAATGTTTGGATTAACAGGTTGTTCATCTGTTCATCAAGGGGTATCTTCTGGTGCTTTACAGACAACTGTCAGCGCTGACCATGTAGCAAATATCAAGGTTGGTGAAAAAATTTCTGGCGAATCTTCTGCTAAAATTTTATTTGGATTTATAAAAATAGGCGCTGATAATAAATTTGTTAATGGTATGAGTTATGCTGGCGAAAGTAAAGGTTTAGGCAGCTCTCTTCCATTACCAGTTCCTTCTATTTCAAGTGGCATGGATGATATAAAATCAGCTGCAGCCTATAAAGCATTGGAAAATTCAGGTGCAGACGTAATTGTTGCACCAACTTATAAAACAACTGTGAAAAATGACTATGTTGTTTATAAAGAAGTAGAAGCAAAAGTTGAGGGATATAAAGGAACAATTACTGGTTTTACTCAAAAGAAGTAAAATTTAATAAAAAGAATAGAGAGGATTATATCCTCTCTATTCTCTTATGGAATCTATTTTTTTAAATAAATCAAATTTAATTTAAATGTGCTTCAATGAACCAAACAAATTTATCAAGTTCTTCTAGAGCCTGTGTATAATAATCAATCGTTGCCGCATCTGCATTTTCTTGTTCAATATCTTGGCGTAAAGAATTAGCCACGCTTGCATAACGAACGTGTAATTCTCTTAAATGATCAATTGAATTTGAAATATGGCTTGGATATTCTTCAAAATTTGTATTTTGAACGAGGTATTCAGGTGTTGAAATAGCTGTGCAGTTTAGTTGGACCAGTCGTTCGGCAAAAATATCCACATATTTTTGAAGTGATTCATAAAATTCATCCAACATTTCATGAACAGAAATAAAATTAACACCTTGTAAATTCCAATGCGCTTGTTTTGTAATTAAAGATAAAATTGAAAAATCGACAAGATAGCGATTAAGTGTTTCAATACTAATTTTTTTTACTTCCTCATCAAATTGTAATAAAGTAATTCGTTTTTGAGTGTTTTGTTTTGTCATTCTATTCTCCTTTAGTTTCATCACAGGGGGATGTTGTAATAAATCTGTTTAATTCAAAAATACCATATCCAATTAGGTATAATCCAAGAAGTAATGTAATTGTAATATTGCCGATTGCTGGATAAATGAAAATTAAAATTGAAAATCCAATTCCAAAAATGCTTGAACCAATTAATTGTTTCCATGGAGCATTTGGAATATTTTTTATTTCTAATCCCATGGCAAGTTGAACAGTACTGTTAAATAAAATCCAAAAAGCTAAAATAATGGGTATTGTTATAACAGAAATACCAATGTTTGTTAAAAACAATAATCCAATAAAGACATCTAAAATACCAAGAGCAAGAATGGCATATGAATCTCCATCTTTAAAAGCCAAAATATAACTGCTTCCAAGAATGATAAATAAAATTCCAATAATTAAGACTGAGGCAATAAGAGCGCTGAGGGGATTAAATAAAACATAAATACCACTCATGATAAGCAGTAAACTGACAATTAAAAGCCATATATTTCGAGAACATAATTTTTTTAACATTTTACCTCCTAAAAATAAAAAGACACACTTTTAAAAGTGGGTCTGTTTTTTGTTTTTTCAAGAGACTTTTATTTTGAAATATATTTATATGTCAATATGTTATAATGATAAATCGGCTCTCTTTTTGAGTTTTTGTTTTGAAAATAGGGGTGTTGATAATTTTTTTATTTTCAATAATGCCGTTCTTCTGCTTGTATCAGAGGCATATTTGTTTGTTTGCATAGATTTTAAAATTTTTAAAATTTTTTTATCCGATACTTTTTCGTGTTCAAGAATGCTAACATAAGAAAATGCTGCACCAGAATACCCTTTATACGTAGCCATTTTAAGGGCGTTTATAATCGGTCTTTTTAATTCAGGTGCTGCAACAAGATATTCTTCTTTTAATCTGGAAAAGAGATTTTCTTGAAAACTTTTTTTGCCTTGTTTTTCATTTAATAAATCAAAAAGAATAGGTTTAAAAGGAGTATTGTTTAAATTTGGTAAATGCAACACAAATGGAAGAATATCATTTGCTTTTTCAATGGTTCTGTATTTTTGCATCAATGGAATAAGATTTTCTAACTGGATAAACTCTTGGATTTTTTCATATCCTCTGTTATCAATATAAGGAGCAGTGTAATCAAAAAAACGATTAAAATTCATTCCCGTTATTACCATTGCACGCATGGTTGTTAATCCCATAATTGCATTTCCATTTGTGGTATTTTCTATTAAAAAGTCAACGAGTTGTTTTTGTTCAAATAATCCAAGAGCAATATTTTCTTTCTTTTTTGATAATTCAATTTTTTGATGAAGCGTTATCAATTTTTCAATATTCTTTTTAGCATAGGCATTGAGTGATGCTATGGATGGTAAACGTATTGAATCTTTCTTTTTAGGATCTAATTCTTTCATAATAACCTTCTTAAGATGAGAAATAGCACAAAAAAGCTGTTTTCGCAAGATGAAAGTAAAAAAAAGGATGATAAAAAACGTTTAGAAATAAACATTTTTTTTACAATTTATAAAGTTTAAGACCGTTTTTTTATAAAATAAAACCCCCTGCAAAAATGCAGGGGGTAAAGTGTGTACTGATTCGATTAGAATTTATATTTCAAAGAAGCAAGACCAGTATGGTTGGTGTAATCGCCTTTGAACAAGCCTTCATATTCTAATGCAACTTCAGTTTTTCTGTTGATATCTAAGCCGACACGAGCGCCGATTTCAATACCAAACTTATCAAGATTTTCTGTTACAACATCATATCTTGCACCGTTGACAAGAGTGACT
>JAZSGT010000046.1:0-23368 GCA_045532865.1 Alphaproteobacteria bacterium | reverse complement strand
ATCTTTTGCTGGTAAAATTTTTTGTTCTAATTGTTTCACGTGAAACATCCCCTTCTTATAAATCTTAACTAAACATTAACTTTTTTAAAAAAGGAATGCAAGTATTTTTTATAAAAAAAGGAAAAATACCACATAATGTTTCACGTGAAACACTCAAAATTAATAAAACGGAATAAAATATTCTTATTTTTTCTGATCATTTACTGTTTCACACAAAAAAAGAATGTTTCACGTGAAACATTCTTTTTTAACAATAATTTTAATAATACATTTTAAAGATCATTTTTTTTAATGTTTCACGTGTAACATTAAAAAAACACCCATTTAAGAGTGTTTTTTAAGATTTTTAATTAAATATAAACTGAATACTATTTAAATGTTCACAATCTTTTTTCACAAAACTGTTAATTTTAACTGTTACAGCCTCTTGAATAGCATTTACCAATTTATCACAACGAGCTTTATCCACATTTTTTAATTCAATGAAAAATTGATCATCATTAATTGATCCAATATTCCAATCAAATGAACCAAAATCATATTTAAAATTTTCTTTCTTTAAATTAGAATAATTACCCATCATACTTGTTCGAATATCTGCAATTAATAAGTTTAATTGAGCAACTAAGTTATTATTATGAACAATATTTAAGGCTGATTTAAAACTTTTCGCCGATTCAGATGAGACTTGACCATTAACAGCGGAACCTGCAATCATATCTAATAATTGAGCATGAACAGATAAATTTAATAAAGAAAGAGTTCCAAGTATAATTAATCCCCATTTTTTCATTCTATCCCCCAAATGTTATTTTTAATTTTTTTAACAAATTCAGTATGTTGCTCAATCTCATCTGCTGTTGCAGAAAAAGATCGTGGCTCTTTATATTCCTTTGCAAGGGATTTAACGTCTTCAACAGATTGGAAAGATTGGATTGATTCATTTTTCTTTTCCAATACCAATCCTGGCTGACGCCCCCCTATTAACTCAAGATAAACTTCGGCAAGCAATTCGCTATCAAGCAAAGCACCGTGAAATGTACGAGCAGAATTGTCAATGTGAAATTTCTTACAAAGTTCATTTAAATTAACGCGTGAGCCTGGAAACCTTTTTTTAGCCAAAACAACCGTGTCAATAACACGATCAAATGATAAAAGCTCCTTTCCAACCCATGAAAGTTCAGCATTTAAAAATTTCATATCGAAAGGGGCATTATGGGCAATTAACGTTGAATCTGAGCCAATAAATGCCAAAAAATCATCTGCAATTTCACGAAAAGTGGGCTTGTCAGACAAAAATTCTTCTGTCAAACCGTGTACAGCGACAACTTCCTCGCTCATAGAACGCTCAGGATTGATATATTGATGATAGACATTTCCTGTTGGAACATGATTAACTAATTCAACACATCCTATTTCAACAATACGATCACCTTGAAAAGGATCTAACCCAGTTGTTTCAGTATCAAAAACTATTTCTCTCATTTACAAAACTCTAAAAGTTATAAACATATTTTATTATAATCGAAAAGAATTTAGATATCAAGCAGAAAAAACAGACTCGGAATAAAATGAAAAAAATAAATATATTCAAGTAGTTACAACTGGCAAAAAAAAGCATATTATCAAGAAAAATACTTAAAAACACTTAAAACGACGTAGTATAGAGAAATCAAAGCATTCCTGTGGATAAAAAAAATTTCTGTGGATAAGTGGAGATTCAAAAAATAATTTTGAAATTATACAGAAACACCCTTATTTTATTCACACCCCCAAACTACAAATAAGTTAAAATAAAAGGAATCGGAGAATCAAGATTCGAACTTGAAAATCTCCGAGTCGGAGCTATACCGAAAAACAGTCAATAAAAATAAAAAAAAGTTATGCACAATATCCACAATATATACTAACAAAAAATATATTTTTTTTATAAAATTAGAATAGTTTTCTGTGAATATTTTCAAACATCCGTTTTGAAAAAAAAGCTTGTACTTTTGAAAAAAAATTGTTACGTTGAACTTACGGAAATAAAAAACATTATTCCTCTCTTCTTTTGTTTTTTGTTTACAAAAAAATGAACTTTAATTTTTAATACTTCGGTTTGTTTTTTTTCACACTTACCTTAATGCTTTTTAGTTTTGCAAAACAAAGAGGTAAAAAAGTATTTAACCTTTATTACTGAGTCTAATTCAAATAATTAAATAAAAATATTAGATTAAGTAGAAATTTTATAATAACAAAAAAAGGAGAATTAATCCCCTTTTTCTTCTTTATTTAATAAAAACTTTTCAACACTTAAAGCAGCAATTGCTCCACTTCCTGCAGAAATAATTGCCTGTCGATATTTTTCCTCTTGAACATCTCCACAGGCATAAACTCCTTTTATAGATGTTTCCATGGTTCTTTTATCTGTTTTTATATATCCTTTTTTTGTTATTTTTACTTGATTATTCAAAAAAGAAATATTAGGTTCTGTTCCAATAGCTTCAAATACGCCATTTACTTCTAATTGAGATATTTTGTTATTGTTTTTATTTTTCAAAACAATACTAGATAATTTGTTTTCTCCAATAAATTCAACAACTTGAGAATTATATAATATTTCAATTTTAGGGTTGTTAATAACTTTTTCTTGTATTTGTTTTTCACCTTTAAATGATTTGTTTTTATTAATTAAATACACTTTTGAAGCAACATTTGTTAAAAATTGAGATTCATAAAGAGCACTATTACCACCACCAATCACAGCGACTGTTTTGTTTTTATAAAAGAACCCATCACAAGTTGCGCAGATGGATATTCCCTTCCCTTTAAATTTTTCCTCCCCAGATGATTTTAACCACTTTGGAGAGGCTCCGGTAGCAATAATGATTGTATCAGCTGTTCCATTTAAATCACCTTTAGATTTGAATTTAAATGGCCTTTTTGAAAGGTCTAATAAAACAATCTCATCATAAATGATATTTACACCAACTTTTTGAGCTTGAGTGTTCATTTTTTCCATTAATTCTGAACCTGTAATTGATTCAAACCCTGGAAAATTTTCAACTTCATTTGTTCTGATGAGTTGTCCACCAACAATACTTCCTGTTATAAGAGTTGTTTGTATACCTGCTCTAGTTGCGTATATTCCTGCTGTGTATCCAGCAGGTCCTGATCCAATAATTAAAACTGATGTATGCATGTGTTTCCTCATAAAAAAAAATCCCTCTATAAAATAATATCTTTAGTAATATCATTTCAAGAGGGATTTTAGATTTGTAATTTTTTAAATAAATTGAACATTTAAAATTTCGTAAGATTTTTCACCTTTTGGTGTAACAACATCAACAAAATCGCCTTTATTTTTCCCAATTAAAGCTCTTGCAATTGGGGATAATAATGAAATATGGCCTTTTTCAAGATTAGCTTCATATTGTCCAACGATTTGATATGAATGTTGAGTGCCTGTTTCAGAATCTTCTAATGTAACAGTTGCTCCAAAAAGAACTTTATCACCTGAAAGAGATTTAATATCTATAACTTGAGCTCTGGCAAGAGCACTTTCTAACTCCATAATACGTCCTTCATTGAAACTTTGTTGCTCTCTAGCTGAATGATATTCTGCATTTTCTGATAAATCACCGTGACCACGAGCTTCTTCAATAGCTGCAACAATACGAGGACGTTCTTCAAATTTTAAACGTTTCAATTCTGTGGATAAATTTTCATAACCATTTGATGTCATTGGTATTTTTTCTTCCATAATACACCCTTTCCTTTATTTTTTTGTTAAAAAATAAAACTACGGTTGTTCAGCCGTAGCTTCTTAAACTCCTATCTGATAATTGAATTATATGTTTTTTTTATTTAAAAAGCAAGTATTTAAATAATTTTTTATTTTTCACAATTAAAATCTTTAATTTGTTGCTCTGGATCTAAGCGAGTTCCTTGCCATGTTATAGTATAATGAAGGTGAGGACCGGTAGATCTTCCTGTATTTCCAACTTCAGCTATTAAATCTCCTTTTTTTACAATTGAACCTTTTTTTACAGTGATTTTGTTTAAATGTGAATAACTTGAAAATAAACCATATCCATGATTAATTAAAAGGGTTTTTCCTGATAGAAACATATCATTATGGGCCAGAGCAACCACTCCATCAGCTGGTGCGTATAAGGGGGTTCCAATAGGTGCAGCATAATCTACACCACTATGCCCTGCTTTTTTGATATTGTTTAAGATTCTTCTGGCTCCAAATGGGCTGGAAATACGTTTGAATTTTTTTACAGGACGTTCAAAGCATGTTGGAAAAAAAGATGTATCCATTTTATTTCTAGCTTGTTTCAGCAATAAATTTTCTTGCTGAATGCGTTTTGTGTTTTTATTTGAAGGTGTCACTTTTTCAGGTTGAAGACCTGTGACAATCTCTTCTTTCCATTTTCTTTTTTCAACGGGAAATTTTTTTATTTCTTTTTTTCCATTAGAATGAATAAGTGTGAGATTTAACTTTTCTGAATCTTGTGGAAGACCAAAGAAAAATTGCCCTTTTGGGGTTGGAACAATTTCTGTTGTACCAAGAAAAAGTTTTTCACCTTTATTAATTTGACCGTAAATAAGAGCTCCTTCTTGAATTTTTGATGTTATTTCAAAAGAAAAAGCTGAAAAACTATAAAAACAACCAATCCAAAAGAGTATATATTTTTGCATCTAAATATCCTTGAATAAATTAATTTGAGAAGATTCTTTTATTGTGCTTTTTTGTTTTTGGGGTTTTAAAGACTTGTTATATGGAGAAACAAGCACATTTTTGTCTGAAAATTTAATAAAAAATTTATCTTTTTTTTCTGCCACAGTACCAGATGTAATAACTTTCCCCTCTGTATCTGTAACCAATGAAAAGCCTCGTTTTAAAATTTCATTATAAGAATAAGAAGATAATAATTTTGACACAAAAAACAGCTTATTTTCTGTTGTGGTGAAAAATGTGTTTATTGCATTTTTAAACCGTTCTGTTTTATCATCTAATTTTTCAAAAAATAAATTGATTAACTCATTTAATTTTGGCATTGACCTAGATAAAGAGTCTAATCTTAGTTTATTTTCATTTAAAAAGCGATATAAAGCATCAATATTACGAGATGAAAGTTGTGCTAGAATAGAGCTTAATTCACTTCGAACAGGAACAACTTTTTCAGCAGCCCCTGTTGGTGTTGGAGCTCTTAAATCTGAAGCAAAATCAATCAATGTTGTATCTGTTTCATGTCCAACAGCTGAAATGATGGGAATTTTTGAATTTGCTGTTGCTCGAACAACGATTTCTTCATTAAAACACCATAAATCTTCAAAACTACCACCACCACGTGCAACAATTAAAACATCTGGTCTTTTTATATGTTTATTTTTAAGAGTTAATCCTTCTGGTGGAATTTTGTTAAAACCATCAATAGCAGCTGCAATTTGTTCAGCAGCTCCTTCTCCTTGAACAAGTACTGGCCATAAATAAACTTCTCGAGGAAAACGATCATTTAATCTATGCATAATATCTCTAATAACAGCGCCACTTGGACTGGTTACAACACCAATTGTATCTGGTAAGTAAGGTATTTTTTTCTTTTTAGAAACATCAAAAAGGCCTTCTTTTTCAAGTTTTTCTTTTCGTTCTGCAAGTAATTTTAATAATGCTCCAATACCAGCAGGTTCAGCTTTATCTACTATCATTTGATAATTTGATCTTCCTGGGTATGTGGATAACTTCCCAGTACAGATAATTTCTAATCCATCTTCAAGTGAGGCAAGTGTTGTTTTATCCCTACCACGCCAACAAACGGCCGATAAAACAGAATCAGAGTCTTTTAATGAAAAATAAATATGTCCTGAGGGTGCTTTTTTAACTCCTACAACCTCTCCTTTTACTTTAATATCACTAAAAACTTGTTCAACACAGCTTTTTAAAGAAAGAGATATTTCTGTGACTGATAAAATTGGTTTGTTTTCTATTTCCATTTTTATTTCCGTTTTGCTTTAAAAAAATCAGTTAAAAGTTTTCCATTTTCATCAGCATTTATACCCCCTTGAACAATAGGTTTGTGATGTGTTTGTGAGTGTTTAAACACTTCAGCTCCTTGTAAAATTGCCCCTGTTTTTGGGTCAAATGCTCCAAAATAAACAGCATCCAGTCTAGCATGAGAAATTGCCCCAGCACACATAACACAAGGTTCTAATGTAACAAATAGAGAATATCCATTTAATCTTTTTGTATTCAGTGTTTCACAAGCTTTTTGAATGGCTAAAATTTCTGCATGAGCAAGAGGATTTTTTGTTTTTTCTGTTTCATTATATGCTGTTGATATAATTTCACCTGTGTTTGAATTATATATAACTGCGCCGACTGGAACTTCATCCTCTTTAAAAGCTTTCTGTGCTTGCTCGTATGCTGTTTTTAAAATCGTCTCGGTTGGTTTCATTTTTTACTTTCATCTTTTTGTTTTTTGATATAATATACCAAATATGACAGAAAAGAAAGAGAGAATTGCAAAAATAATGGCTTCTGCTGGATTATGTTCCAGAAGAACTGCTGAACAGTGGATTTTAGATGGGCGTGTTAAAGTTAATGGTGTTGTATTAAAAACACCAGCTTTTACGGTATCATCAGATGATATTATCCTTGTTGATGATAAACCGATTGCACAAAAGCAAGAAAGACGTTTGTGGTGTTATCATAAACCAACTGGTTTGGTAACAACGCATAAAGACCCACAGGGAAGACCCACAGTTTTTGATTCGCTACCCAAATACTTACCTAGAGTGATTTCTGTTGGACGATTAGATTTAAATTCAGAAGGATTATTATTATTAACAACAGATGGAGGTTTAGCAAGAGAATTAGAACATCCATCTAAAGGATGGAAACGCAGGTATCGTGTTCGTATTCATGGCGTTTTAACTCCTGAAATGCAAAAACGTCTTTCTAAAGGTATTACAATTCAAGGTATTAGATATGCTTCTTGTGAAACAGTTGTTGAACAAGTTAAAGGAACAAATAGTTGGATTTCAATTACTTTAACAGAAGGCAAGAATAGAGAGATTAGAAAATTAATGGCATTTTTTGGATTAGATGTAACAAGATTAATCAGAGTTTCTTATGGTCCTTTTCAATTAGGTAATTTAGAAAAAGGAGAAGTTCGAGAAGTTTCCAAAAAAATGATGAAAGAATTATTATGAGGGTTATTTCAGGATTATATCGGGGAAAAAAATTATTATCAGCTGATGAAGAGATTACAAGACCAACGTCAGATAGAGCTAAAGAAGGGCTTTTTAATATATTAAACAACTATCTTTTGAAACATAACAAATCTTGGCAAGAAATTTTCTTTTGTGATGTTTTTTCTGGATCAGGTGCAATTGGGATTGAGGCTGTTTCACGTGGAACAAAAAATGTTTTTCTTTTTGAAAACAACAGGTTAGCGTTAAAATTTATTCGTGAAAATTCAAAAGGAATGCTGGTTCAGATTATTGAAACAGATGCTTGTTTCCCACCTATTGCAAAAAACAAAATGGATATTATTTTTTTTGATGCACCTTATGGAAAAGGATTGTGGCAAAAATCATTAGTTGCTTTTTATAAACAAGGATGGATTGATTCAAATACATTAATTATTGTTGAAATTGATAAGAAAATAAAAGAAGAAATCCCCCCTTCTTTTACGTGTGTGCGTGAACAAGAATACGGGCGTAATTTGTTTTTATTCTTACAAGTGGATAATTGATGAAAAATAATTCCTTTGAAGATTTTAAAAATATTATTCAATCCAAATGGGTTGTATCCTTTTTTTTAATGATGACCACTTTTTTGTATGATGTGGTTTTGTTTACTCGAAATGGGATGTCTTTTTCCTCTTTTGTTTATTTTATTATTCTTATAGGGTGTTATTTTGCATGGGTTTTTTCTCTTTTTTTAGGGAAAAAAATTACAACTTTTTTTTTGATAATTAATTTTTTAATTTTTTGTGTTTTAAAAGAATATTATAAATTTCACACGTTTCCACTCAAATTAGATATGGTTCTAAATTTATATAAAGAGGGATTAATAGCAGGTTTTAAAAATACCACATCTCTATTTGATGGTGGGTTTTGGTTCTTTTTTATCTTATTGCTTATTCAAATAAAAATGATTTGGAAAAAGTCTTTTTATAATTTAAAAAAAGCAAGTTTACTTGGGTGTGTATTTTTAATATCTGGTTGTTTGTATGTTAATTTTATGATTTGGGGAACTGAAAATACGATTAAACTTTTATACCCTAATTTATTTTTATCATATCAACAAGGTTTGTTATACAAAATAAAATGGCCCATGGAACTTTTTTTACCAAAAGATAATCAAATTCACAAATTGATATTTAATGGAAATAAAAGTTTGAGAGATAAAATGGGTATAGATAATATTGCTCTTTCACATTTACCAAATCATATTTATCTTATTCAGGTTGAAAGTTTGACAACTGTAGCAATTGAAAATATGCCTTTTTTTAAGCAAATGATGATAAATAATTCAAAATATTATGTGGATAAAAATCACGAACATTGTATTGGAAGTGGAAATACTGATTTTATGATGATGAGTGGTTTTTCATTAGATTGTGAAAAAGCACATACATTGGTTTATTACGATTATCCTCCACAAATATATAGAAAAGTAAAAACATTACCATCAGTACTTAAAGAAAAAGGATATCAAACAACCTTTTTACACGGTTATAAAGGAGATTTTTTTAATCGGAGTAAACATTATTCACATATGTCATTTGATCGAATTTATTTTGAAGAAGATTTTTCTAATAACATTCCAAAAAGCGAATGGGGAATTGGTGATTACTCATTATTAAAAATTCTTTCTTCTTTAAATTCAAAGGATAAGGAGTTTTATTTTGTCATTACAGCTGGGATGCATCCTCCCTATATAGTTCCAGAAGAAGAAAATCAAAAAAAGACATCAAATAATATTAAGTCTTATTTAAATACTGTTTCATTTTTAGATAAAGGATTAAAAGAATTATATGAAAAAGCACCAGATGATAGTTTGTTTATTATTTATGGGGACCATAATATACCAGATATAAAAGCCTTTGACACACCTGTTTTATTGTTTTATAAAGGGTATCAGAATTTAATGATAAAGGGAGAAAAAGAAGAGGGATTTAAAGGAACTTTGTATTATATTAACTCCCTTTTTGATGAAAGGAATTAAAATGAAAGAACATTTATCTCAAATGGCAGATGCCGTTCGTTTTTTATCAGTTGATATGATTGAAAAAGCAAAATCAGGACATCCAGGAATGCCTCTTGGAATGGCTGATATTGCAACAGTTCTTTGGACCCAATTTTTAAATATTGATCCATCAGCTCCAAATTGGATAAATAGAGATAGATTTATTCTTTCAAATGGGCATGGTTCAGCTCTTTTGTATAGCTTATTACATTTAGCAGGATTTAAAGATGCTTCTTTGGATGAACTAAAACAATTTAGACAATTAGGAAGTAAAACAGCCGGACATCCTGAAAAAGGAGTGATGAGTGGTGTTGATTTTTCAACAGGACCATTAGGGCAAGGAATTGCTGGTGCTGTTGGAATGGCTTTGGCTGAAAGAATTTTAAATGCAAAGTATGGTGATGATTTAATCAATCATAAAACCTATGTTTTTGCTGGAGATGGTTGCTTAATGGAGGGTATTTCTGAAGAAGCGATTTCTTTGGCAGGCCATTTAAAATTAAAAAATCTTATTGTGTTGTGGGATGACAATCAAATAACAATTGATGGGTCAACAGATATTACCTCTTCTACAAATATGAAGATGAGATTTGAAGCAAATAATTGGATGGTTTTATCTTGTGATGGACATGATTATAAAGAAATAGAACAAGCTTTAAAACAAGCACAACAATCTGAAAAACCAGTTCTTATTGATTGCAAAACTGTTATTGGATATGGCGCTCCAACAAAAGCAGGTAAATCAGCTTCACATGGTTCACCTTTAGGGAGTGAAGAACTTGAAGGATTAAGAAAGGTATTAAAATGGGAATATGAACCTTTTGTTGTTCCTGAAGATGTTTTAAAATTGTGGCGAGACTCTTTTGAAAAAGGAAAAGAAAAAAGACTTTTATGGGAAGAAATATATCAACATCATCCATTAAAAGAGCAATTTGATGTTCAAATAAAATCTTCTATTTCACTAGAAATAAAAAATTTGTTAAAAGAATATAAAAAAGAACAAGTTACAAATAAAAAAGGTATGGCAACACGAAAATCTTCGCAACAAGTATTAGATTTGCTGATGAAAAATATTCCCTCTTTAATGAGTGGGTCAGCAGATTTAGCTGGTGCTTGCTATACAAAAACATCAACAGCAGTTCCAATTAGTTCCCAAAATTATAATGGGAATTATATTAATTATGGTATCAGAGAGCATGCAATGGGAGCTATTATGAATGGTTTAGCTGTTCATGGTGGTTTTATACCATTAGGGAGTACTTTTCTTTCTTTTGTTGATTATATGAAGCCAGCTATTCGATTGGCTTGTTTGATGGAGGAAAGAGAAATCTACATTTTAACCCATGATTCTTTAGGTGTGGGTGAAGATGGACCAACTCATCAACCAATTGAACAATTAGCCTCTTTAAGAGCTACCCCAAATTTAAATGTTTTTAGACCAGCTGATAGTGTTGAAATGGCTGAATGTTATGAATTAGCCTTAGAGAATAAAGAAACGCCTTCAGCAATCGTTTGTTCAAGACAAGATCTTCCAGTCCTTAGAAAAGACATTAAAATGAATATGTCTGCAAGAGGGGCTTATGTAATTAGTGACACTATTGGTGAAAGAGATGTTACGCTTATTGCAACAGGTTCTGAAGTGGCTTTGGCTGTTGAAGCACAGAAAGAGTTATTAAAAAACGATATTCATGCTGCTGTTGTATCAATGCCTTGTAGAGAATTATTTGAAAAACAGTCTATTGAATATCAAATGTTTATTTTAGGAAATGCACCTCATTTAATTATTGAAGCTGCTTCTTCTTTTGGATGGGATAGATTTATTGGAGAAACAGGAGCTATCTTATCTGTTGATACATTTGGTTGCTCTGCCCCTGGAAAGGTTGTTTTAGAAAAATATGGTTTTTCAGTTTCAAATATTGAAAATATTGTTACAGAACTTATCTCTTTAAAAGAAGAATAAATTTCTTACTTTTAAAGAGGAAAAAATGAATTTAAAACACAAAACAAATATTTGGGTTGATCATAGATTAATCACCAAAGAACAACAAAAAGAAATATTAAAACAAGAGGACAGGCGCTTTTTTCCGTTTGCCCTCTTGAGTTTTTTGTGGACTGGTATTTTATGTTTTTCAATTGGTGTTATTTCTTTTTTTAGAGCGTATTGGCAAGATATACCAGATATTTTTAAAACAACGTCATTTGTTGTAATTGCAATTAGTGTTGTAATGATGGTTTTTTATGCGTTTAAAAGTCATAAAAAGTTTTTGTTAGAAACATCTCTTTTTATTGCTTTTTTTATGATTGGTGGAGGAATAGGTTTGTGTGCGCAACTATTTAATTTACCATTAGAAACGCATCATGGATTGTTACTGTGGGCTATTTTATCTTTTTCATTAGCATATGTAAGCAAAAATGATTTTTTATTCTTGTTGTGGATTCCTCTTTTTTTAGGAGGTTTATTAGGTTTTCTAAAGTTGGAACTTTTACTTCTTTTTTTTGAACAATCCCCTATTTTTTCAACCAGTTTGTTAGCTGGTATTTTATTGATAGTTATTTATGTGTGTAAAAACTTTCAAAATAAATATATTTCCTCTTGTTATAAATGGGCTATTGCACTTTATATTTGTATTCTTTTTTTGGGAGATAATGCAATAAAAAGTATAGCAGAAGGTTTTATCCTTTTTTTGTTTTTCTTGTTATTATTATTAGCACTTTCAATCAAAGAAAAACGAATATATTTGTTTAATGTAACAAGTTTTTTTATTCTGTTAAGACTGGTTTTTTTATATATTGAACTTTCACATAATGCGCATATAACAGGGATTGGATTTTTAAGTCTAGGAACAGGTATTTTAGCTTTAAGTTTTCTGTGGTATTTGTTTGAAAATAAAACAAAGTCAAATTAATTTTTTTCCATAAAAACAGATTTTTAATTCAGTTTATTTTTTGGATAAATATTCAAAAAAATATTGATTTATCTCTTGTTTTTTTGTATAAAACCACTAAAGAATGTCAAAGTTTTAATTTTTATAAATGAAAGGAAAAAAAATGGCTTTAGTTTCTTTAAGACAATTGTTAGATCATGCTGCAGAATATGGATATGGCATTCCTGCATTTAATGTAAACAATATGGAACAAGTTTTGGCAATTTTAGCAGCAGCACAAAAAACAGATTCTCCTGTTATTATTCAAGCAAGTAAAGGCGCAAGAGCTTATGCTAATGATGCTGTTTTAAAACACTTAATGATGGCTGGTGTTGAAATGTACCCAGATTTGCCTATTTGTGTTCACCAAGATCATGGTTCAAGTCCTGAAGTGTGCTATTCTGCAATGATGAATGGTTTTACTTCTGTTATGATGGATGGTTCTTTAACAACAGATGGTCAACCAGCTTCTCATGAATATAATGCACAAGTAACAGGTCAAGTTACATCAGTTGCTCACCCTGTTGGTGTTTCTGTTGAAGGTGAATTAGGTTGTATTGGTTCATTAGAAACAGGCAAAGGTGAAAAAGAAGATGGACATGGTTTTGATGGTGAAATTGATAAATCAAAATTATTAACTGACCCAGATGATGCTGTTCGTTTTGTTGAAGAAACACAAGTTGATGCTTTGGCTGTTGCTATTGGTACATCACATGGTGCATACAAATTTACACGTAAACCAGATGGTGCTATTTTATCAATTGATACAATTAAAAAAATCCATGAAAAATTACCTTATACACACTTAGTTATGCATGGTTCTTCTTCAGTTCCACAAGAGTTGCAAGATATTATTAATGCTTATGGTGGTCAAATGCCTCAAACATACGGTGTTCCTGTTGAAGAAATTCAAGAGGCAATTAAGCATGGTGTTCGTAAAGTCAATGTTGATACAGATTTAAGAATGGCAATGACAGGTGCAATCCGTAAATTATACACAGAAAAACCAGCAGAATTTGATCCTCGTAAATACTTAAAGCCTGCATTAGATGCAATGCAAAAAGTTTGTGAAGAAAGGTATATGCAATTTGGAGCAGCTGGGCATGCTTCAAAGATTAAACCAATTTCATTAGCAGATATGGCAAAACGCTATAAATCTGGTGAGTTGGCACCAAAGATTATTAAATAATAAAACATAAAAGGAAAGGAGTTACTCCTTTCCTTTTTCTTATTTGAGGGAAAAATGGTTTTAATTGCACCAAGTATATTATCAGCAGATTTTTCTTGTTTAGGTAAAGAGGTAAAAGATATTACAAAGGCTGGGGCTGATTGGATTCATGTTGATGTTATGGATGGCCATTTTGTGCCAAATTTAACATTTGGAGCTCCTATTGTAAAAGCAATACGTTCCTGTACATCTATTCCATTTGATGTTCATTTAATGATGGAATATCCATCAAAATTTATTTCTGATTTTGCAAAAGCTGGAGCTGATTATATAACCGTGCATTTAGAATGTAAGGAGGATATTCCTTATCTTATTTCTTTGATTAAAAAAGAGGGTAAAAAAGTTGGTTTATCCATCAAACCAAATACAAAAATATCAGATTTATTACCTTATATACCAGATATAGATTTGGTTTTGATTATGTCTGTTGAACCGGGATTTGGTGGACAATTGTTTCAAAAAGAAGCAATTAAAAAAATTGCAGATATAAAGGATTTGATTGGAAAAAAAGATGTATTGGTTTCCGTTGATGGTGGAATTAATGATTGTACAGCTCCAGCCTGTATTTGTGCAGGGGCAGATGTATTGGTTGCAGGAAGTTTTATCTTTAAGAACAAATCCTACCATTTAGCTATACAGAAACTGAAAGGTAACAAGTAATGACAAAAATAATGATCGTAGAAGATGAAGCTGCATTAACAACTCTTTTAAAATACAATTTAGAAAAACAAGGGTATGAAACAGTTATTGTAATGGATGGTAAAGATGTTATGGCAACAGCTATGCAAGAAAAACCAGACCTTATTTTGTTGGATTGGATGTTGCCTAATGTTCAAGGAATTGATTTATGCAGAGAAATTAGGCGCACATACGAATTAAGAAGTACACCCATTATTATGCTAACAGCAAGAAGTGAAGAAGCTGATAAAGTTCGAGGACTTTCGTTTGGTGCTGATGATTATATGACAAAGCCCTACTCTATACCTGAACTAATGGCAAGGATTATGGCTCTTTTAAGACGTGTTCAAATAGAGGTTCCTCAAGATAATTTATCTTATGAAGATTTAACAATGGATTTTGCCAAAAGAAGAGTTATGAGAGGTGATAGACCTGTTCATTTGGGGCCAACAGAATTCAGATTGTTACAATATTTAATGGAAAAACCGGGTGTTGTTTTATCTCGAGAAGCATTGCTTAAACTTGTTTGGGGAGGCTCAATCCATGTTGAATTAAGAACAGTTGATGTTCATATTAGACGATTGCGCAGAGCTTTAAATGAAGGTGGTGAACCAGATATTGTTCGGACAGTACGCTCAGCAGGGTATGCACTTGACAGTACTCCAAATGAAGAGGAAGAATAAAAATATTTATTGAATATCAATAAGAATCCAGCCGGAAACTTGAATTCTGGTTGGATTTTTTTCTGAATAAAAACCTGTAGAGGGCACAATTGTAATTCCATTTTGATTTTTCTTTAGGAAAGCACCCCACCAAGAAAAAGAAGAGTTTGCTATAATGTGATGTTTTGCAAAAGTCATTAAATGTAAATCTTCGAAATCTTTTTTATTCCAATTAACAAAAACATGAGGTGTATCGATTTTTAGATTATCTTTTGCCCATATAATGTCATCAGAAAAAATGTAAAAATAGGGGTTTTTAACATTTTTATAAATGTGTTCAATTGCATTTTTATAGTAAGATAAAGGTAAAAAAGGAATTTCCTCATTTTTAAAATCCCCTCTTCTGATATGAATAGCAACAGATTCTTCTGTTTGCATTTTTTCAGTGATATATTGGTTTTTTTCTGACAAAGGTTCTTTAAAGTGGGAATTCTCTCTTATATAAGTATCAAATCCTTCTAAATTTTTTTGATTAATTGGATTTTGAGCCAAAATTAATTGTTGAGAATCATATTTTATGTCACGATCAGCAACACAAAAACGATAATTTGGATTCATGCTTAGAAAAGGTTCACGTGAGGTGATCAGATTATCAAAAATTGAGTGAATAGCAACATTTTGAAGTGGTATAAGTGTTTTATTGTTTTTTTGAGCGTATATAACTGCGCTCCAATATTGAAAAAGTTGATTACCAATTCCTGTTGCATTAAAACCTAAAAAAACAATATTATCTGGATTTTCTATTTTTAATATTTCTTTGAAAAATTTTGTATAATCAATATGTTCTAGTTTATTATTTTTTATTTTAACAACTTTTTTTTGCTCAAGAATTATGTATTCATCTAATGATAATAAAATAAGATCACATTGATCTTTTTGTGAACAAAGATGCCACATGTTTTTGTAATAAAAAACCGCATCATTTTCAATTATTTTTTGTTTTTCACATTTAGTGTTGAATTTTTTTAAAAGTTTTGAATGATTAAATACTTGCCATATACGATTCTTTTTTAAGATATCATCTTTATAAAAACAAATGTGATTTTTAGCAATTTTAGCATGTTTTTCTTTTAAATGGAGTTTCTCAAACAATTCAAACGAGTAATCTAATGAAGGATCTGAAAACAAATCAAATTTTGAGTTGGCAATAAAATCATTCCAGTTTTTTGTTTGGTAATCTTGTAATTTAAAATAAAAGAAAAATGAAATTTCAGTTAAAATGAAAAGAACACAAACAAAAATTAACTTTTTCATGATGTTTATTCCCTTTTTTAGCAAATAAAAACTCTTAATTATAAAAAATAAAGAGTTTTGGCGGAGAGGAAGGGATTCGAACCCCCGATACTGTAAACCAGCATACATGATTTCGAGTCACGCGCATTCAACCAGCTCTGCCACCTCTCCATACCGACGGATAACAGGTATTACTCCCTCTTCTCCATCTTTAGAATGTATATTTTATAATCAATTTTTTAGTTGAAATCAAGAAAAATAAACAAATAAAGAGGATGGGTTATCTTTTATATTTTAACTTGCATCCTATCTTTTTTTAGAAAGGGATTAAAAATGAAAACAGTTAAAAAGGAAGATATTATTCAAAAATTATCTGAACAAATAGAGGTACTTAAAGAAGATAAAAATATTCTTGCTCATCAAATTGAGGAAATAAATAAACTTGTTGCAAATTTGTTTATTTCACAAAACCATTTAGAATCGCTAAATAAAAAACAAACAATATTTGTTGCCAATATTAGCCATGAATTAAGAACAGCATTAAATGCAATATTGGGTTTTTCTCAAGTGATGAATGATGAAGTGTTTGGTCCAATAGAAAATAAAAAATATAAAGAATATATCAAATTTATTCAGTCTAATTCAAACCACTTACTTTCTCTTGTGAATGAAATTTTAGATTTATCAAAAATACAAGCAAATAAAATGTTTCTACACGAAACAACCATTGATTTAAAACAATTGTTGCAAGATGCAATTTTTATTGCCTTACAATTTGATACAAAAAACAATAGAAATATTGTTTTGCATAAAATGAACCATATTATTTTAAGAGCAGATGAAAAATTAATGAAGCAAATATTTTTAAATGTGCTATCTAATGCTGTAAAATTTACAAAAAAAGAGGAAAAAATAGATGTTTTTGTAAAAAAAACATCTTTTGGGATTCGTTTGATTTTCAAAGATAATGGTATTGGTATTCCAAAAGAAAAAATAAATAAATTGTTTCAGCCGTTTGAGCAAATTGAAAATTCTTTTTCAAGAACAAATATTGGCTCAGGATTAGGTCTTGTATTAGTAAAAAAAATGGTTATACTACATGGTGGTAGGATAGAAATTAAATCATTATATCCAAAAGGTGTTGCTGTTTTAATTGATTTGCCTCAAAAAAGAATTGTTTCGTTAGGAGCTAAAAATGAAATTTCTTAAAATAAGTTTAATTATATTGTTGGTGTTTGTTTTTTCAAATATATGCTATGCTAAAAAAGAAAAAAATGAATATGTTGAAGCAGAACGTCAAATTGAGGTTAAACGGAAAAAAATGTGCAACTTTGATTGTGGGTGTAAGCGCCCGATTCGAGTTGCTGGTTTTGTAACAAATCCACCATTTGGTTGGGTAACCACCATTGAATATAAAGGAAAAGACAAATATATCACAAATGGTTATGGGATAGACTTGTTTTTGAAGATGGCTGAGGATTTGGATTTAAGAACGGATAATGTGGGTTATTCATCATACCAAACAGCATTAAAAGAACTAAGACGTGGAAATATTGATGTTATTGCAGGGGTTTATTATAATAAGAATAATTTGGGGGTTGGTATGGATTTGCTATTCCCAAGTTTTATGGATAATCCAATTATTCCAATTTATATAAAGGGAAAAGAAAAAAACATAAAAACGTTTGCAGATTTAAAAGGATTAAAAGGTGTTGTTAGACAAGAAGAAATGATTTATCCTATTGTTTACAGACAACTTTTGCCAGGAACAAGGCTTGAACAAGTATCGGGTTCAAAGCGAGCATTTAAAATGTTGCTTGAAGGAAAAGTTGATTATATGTTGACAAGTTTATATTCAGCTGAGGCAGAGATTCGAAGATTTAAATTAGTCGATAAAATTCAATTTTCAAATACAGCACTGGTTAAACCTAAATTATTTTTTGTTTTTTCAGCAACATCAGGTTGTCAAGGTTTAAAAGAAGCGTTCACAAAAAAACTAAAAAAGTTACAGGCTGATAACACTTCTTATAATCAAAATTTTATTAGTTATATTGATGCTTGGGGTCAAGCTTTTAAAGATGAACCGGGTCTTTTAGATATTTCATCAACCAATACAGAATCGGAAAGTTCAAAAGATATAGAAAAACTCTTAACAACAGATCAAAACACTGTTTCTGATGAAGAACTTGAAGCTCAAAAATAATGATTATAAAAAAGTAAAAAAGGCGAGTTATTCGCCTTTTTTGTCTTTTAGAAATTCATATACTTTATGAATAGATTGTGATCTATGCGAAATTTTATTTTTTGTCTCATCAGAAATATGTCCCAGAGTTTTATCAAATCCGTTTGGTATAAATATTGGATCATATCCAAAACCATTTGTGCCACTTGCTTCAAGGGCTATTTTTCCATGCATATATCCTTTAAAAACGTAATATTCATCTTCAGAATACGCTAAAACCATAATACTTGTATAAAAAGCATTTCTAGATTTATCAGAGGTTAATTGCTCGTTAATGTATTTAAATGTTTCGGGGTATCCACCATGGGCTGTGGCAAATCTAGCTGAATAAACACCGGGTGCACCATTTAATCCTTCGATAGATAACCCAGCATCTTCTGCTAAAACAGGTTTTCCTAAAGCTTTTACACCAGCAATTGCTTTGAGAACAGCATTTTCCTCAAATGTATCACCTGTTTCTTCAACTTCAGGTAAATTACACTCATCTCCACCTATAATCGAAATATTTAAAGGAGATAAAATTTTGCGAACTTCATCAATTTTATGAGTGTTGTGTGTTGCAAAAATAATTGTATCCATTAATATACCCCCAAAACTTCTTTTTGTTTTTGAATAAGTTCTTTTGTTCCCTTTTCAGCTAATTGCAGCAATTGTATCAGTTCAGTAGATGTAAATGATCCATGTTCAGCTGTTCCTTGAACTTCAATAATGGTGTTTTTATCTGTCATAACAAAATTTGAATCTGTTTCAGCATTTGAATCTTCCGTATAGTCTAAATCTAAAACAGGAACGCCTTGATAAATACCACAGGAAATTGCCGCAATAAATTGTGTAATAGGCATTGTTTTAATTTTGCCTTGTTCTAATAATTTTTGACAAGCTAAATAAAGGGCAACAAACCCTCCTGTAATAGAAGCTGTTCGTGTGCCACCATCTGCTTGGATAACATCACAGTCAATTTTAATATTGATATTTTCGATGGCACGCAAATTAATACCAGCTCTTAAAGCACGACCAATTAGGCGCTGAATTTCTTGAGTTCTACCAGACTGACCTTTTTTTGCTTCTCTGTCAACTCTTGTACCTGTTGCTCTTGGTATCATACCATATTCGGCTGTTACCCATCCTTGACCTGAATTTTTTAACCAGGTTGGAACTTTTTCCTCAATAGTTGCTGTACAAATAACATGAGTGTCTCCTGCTTTGATTAAACAAGATCCTTCAGCATGTTTATTAACATTGATTATAAGTTCGATCTCTCTTAATTGATTAGCTTCACGTTTCGATGGTCTTTGCATAGTAACTCCTTAACTTATTATAAATCGACAAGATTATATGTATTTTGATGTGTTATATCAAGTTCTTTTTCAAAAGAATCGCCCTGCCCTCTTGATTTTTGTGTGAAAAACATCTACATATAGACATATTCGTTTTTATTGATGATAATATGGAGTTTATTTTATGAATAAAAAAACAAAAACCCCACAAGAAGAAAAAGAATCTGTTTTAAAAAAAACAGCAACTAAAATTGAAGAACCTGTTGTAGAAGATGAAAAAGAATCTCAAAATGAAACAACAGAAGCATTAAATGAAGAAGTTCAAAAATGGAAAGATTTGGCTTTGCGTTCACAAGCAGAGATGGAAAATTTAAGGAAAAGAACGCAGATTGATATTGAAAAAGCACATAAATATGCCATTGTTTCTTTTGCAAAAGAATTATTAACAGTTGCTGATTGTTTGAATGGTGCTGTTTCCCATGCTGAAAAAGGGATGGAAACATTAAAAGCATCTGGCAATGAAGAATGTGTTGCCTTTTTAGAGAATCTTTTAAAAGGGGTTCAAATGACAGAAAAACAATTAATGACTGCTTTTGAAAAAAATGGTGTTCAAAAAATGCAGTCATTAGGTGTTGTTTTTGATCCAAATTTACACAAAGTTATTCAAGAAATTGAAGATGACACAAAAGAAGCTGGAACAATCGTTCAAGAGTTGCAAACAGGATATACAATTTCAGGGGATAGAGTGTTGCGAGAGGCTATGGTTATTGTGTCAAAATAACGTTTTTAATTTCAAAAAAAAGAGATGTGATAAATTTTACATCTCTTTTTTTATTTTTTGTAACAAAAACAAAGAAAAAGCTTGCTTATTGATTAAAAATTTGTATACTTTTGCTGAAATGTGAACTTTATATGACGGAGGATTTATGGCAGATATTACAGAAGAACAAAAAACCGTTGTAGATAATATTGTTGCAAAGGTTAAAAAAGCACAAGCAGAATTTGCGACATTTTCTCAAGAACAGGTTGATAAAATTTTTAAAGCAGCATCAGTTGCTGCATGTTCAGCTCGTATTCCTTTAGCACAAATGGCTGTTAAAGAAACGGGAATGGGTATTGTTGAAGATAAGGTAATCAAAAACCATTTCTCAGCTGAATATATTTTTAATGCTTATAAAAATGAAAAAACATGTGGCGTTGTTTGCACAGATGCTGAACATGGTTTTACAAAGATTGCTGAACCAGTTGGTGTTATAGCTGGTATTGTTCCAACAACAAACCCAACCTCAACAGCTATCTTTAAGGCTTTAATTTCATTAAAAACACGAAATGGTATTATTTTTGCTCCACACCCACGTGCAAAAGGGTGTACAAATGAAGCAGCACGCATTGTTTTAGAAGCTGCTGTCAAAGCTGGAGCCCCAAAAGATATTATTGGTTGGTTAGATGAAATTACACCTGCTGTAACAGGTTATTTGATGGGTCATAAAGATATTTCATTAATCTTGGCAACAGGTGGTCCTGGCATGGTTAAAGCTGCATACAGTTCAGGTACACCAGCAATTGGTGTGGGCGCTGGTAATACTCCAGTTATCATTGATGAAACAGCTGATATGAAAATGGCTGTTAGCAGTGTTATTATGAGTAAAACTTTTGACAATGGTATGATTTGTGCTTCAGAGCAAGCCATTGTTGTGTTAGAAAGTGTTTATGATGCTGTTAAAGCCGAATTTGAAAAACGTGGTTGTGTTTTCTTGTCAGAAAAAGACAGAAAGAAATTGAAAAATGTTATTTTTGTTGATGGCAAATTAAACGCAGGAATAGTTGGACAACCAGCATATAAGATTGCTGAAATGGCTGGAATTAAAGTTCCTACTGAAACGAAAATTTTGATTGCTGAATCAGATGAAATTTGTGATGCAAACCCATTTGCTCATGAAAAATTATCACCTGTTTTGGGTTTCTTTAAAGCAAAAACATTTGAAGATGCTGTCAAAATGGCTCAAGAATTAATTGTTTTAGGTGGCGCAGGACATACCTCTGTTTTATACACATCTGAAAAAAATAGAGATAGAATCGCTTTATTCTCAGACACATTAACAACAGCTAGAACATTGATTAATATGCCAGCTTCACAAGGGGCTATTGGTGATATGTATAACTTTAGACTTGCACCATCATTGACATTGGGCTGTGGTTCATGGGGTGGAAACGCAGTAAGCGAAAATATAGGAGTAAAACATTTAATGAATATTAAATCTGTTGCAGAACGTCGTGAAAATATGTTGTGGTTTAAAACACCTGAAAAAATCTATTTCAAACGTGGATGTTTAGATTTTGCTTTGGCTGAATTGCAAGGGCATAAAAAAGCATTTATCGTTACAGATAGTACAATGACAAAAATTGGTGTAACAGCCAGAATCGCTGGTGTGTTAGAAAAAAATGGTATGACATATCAAGTTTTTGACCAAGTTAAACCAGATCCAGATTTGTCCACAATTGATGTTATTTTAGATCAAGTTAGACGTTTTGAACCAGATGTATTTGTTGCAATTGGTGGTGGTTCACCAATGGATGCTACAAAAATTGTTTGGTTGATGTATGAACATCCAGAATTGGAATTTGCAGATATTGCAATGCGCTTTATTGATATTCGCAAAAAGATTGTTGAATTTCCTAAATTGAAAAAATCAAAAATGGTTGCAATTCCAACAACATCTGGTACAGGTTCTGAAGTAACACCATTTACGGTTATTACAGATGATAAGACAAACCAAAAATATCCAATTACAGACTATGAAATTTTGCCAAACATGGCAATTGTTGATCCAGATTTGGCAATGAGTATGCCAAAAGGATTAACGGCATTTTCTGGTATTGACGTTTTGACACACGCATTAGAAGCATACACTTCAATTTTTGCGAACAATTTGTCAGATGGTCAAGCATTAGAAGCTGCTCGTTTGGTCTTTAAATATTTAGCTCGTTCATATAACAATGGTGCTGAAGATCCAAAAGCACGTGAAAAAATGCACTATGCAGCAACACTTGCAGGTCAAGCATTTGCTAACTCATTCTTAGGTTTGTGCCACTCAATGGCTCACAAATTAGGGGGTGAATTCCACGTAGCTCACGGTTTGGCAAACGCTTTGTTATTGCCTTACGTTGTTAAATATAACGCAACAGACAAGCCAACAAAACAAGGTACATTCCCTCAATATAAATATCCTTTTGTAAAATCTAGATATGCTCGTTTTGCTGATATTTTAGGTTTAACTGAAGGCGCAAAAGATGATGATGCAAAAGTGAAATGTTTAATTGAGGCTATCCAAGCACTTAAAGCTGAAATCAATATTCCAATGTCAATTAAAGATGCTGGTGTTGATGAAAAAGCTTTTGTTGATTGTTTAGATGAGTTATCAGTCAAAGCATTTGATGATCAATGTACAGGATGTAACGCACGTTACCCATTGATCGAAGAGATCAAGGATTTATATTTAGAAGCCTATTATGGCAAACCTTTATATTAATTCTTGATAAAAAGGGAGGATAAAAACCCGTTCAGAAATGAACGGGTTTTTTGTTTGGTTATAAACAAGACTGAAATAAAATTTAGCACAATTTGAGCTAGAATTTATATTTCAAAGAAGCAAGACCAGTGTGATTTGTGTAATCACCTTTGAACAAGCCTTCATATTCTAATGCAACTTCAGTTTTTCTGTTGATATCTAAGCCGACACGAGCGCCGATTTCAATACCAAACTTATCAAGATTTTCTGTTACAACATCATATCTTGCACCGTTGACAAGAGTGACT
>JAZSGT010000049.1:0-8624 GCA_045532865.1 Alphaproteobacteria bacterium | reverse complement strand
AATTTTCAAAAGGAGTTACCATGCAAGAAGAAAACAAAATAGAAAACAAAATAAGAGAGATGGATATTGCGAATTTCAAACTTATGGGCATTGACATACAAAATGAAGCCAAAATGGAAAAACAAATAAAAGAGATGGAGGTTTGGACTTTAGTAACGAATTGTACCATTGGAGTGGCTGGATTGCTTTCTTTTGCTGGAATGGTCGCTCTTGGTTACCAATCTGCTAAAGCAGAAAAACCATTCCCCAAAGCTGAAATTAAAATAAATGAAGAAACCTTGGGTTTACCTCAAACAATTCAAAGTGCCAACTTGCCCGTTCAAATACACATCCGTTTTCAAGAACGAATCAAGGAGTAGTTTAACATTCCTTTTGGCGTTCTTGTTTTAATTTTTTGTACCAATCAAAAAAGGTACCACGACTGAGATATCGTTTTTGCAACAAAGAACCCATATTTTTATAGACTGCCTCTAAGTCTTTAAAATATACCATCTGGATATCCCCAGTCGGTTCGATCACAATTTGTGGTATAAATGACCGATCTCCAGCAATTGGCTCGTCTATGGCTGAAAGGTTCTTTGCCCTGCCTGCTCTATAGATATGAACATCTTCAACAATATAATCCCTAAAGATTTTTTTATCCATTTCAGGGCCTGTATTTGGGTGTAAATGAAAGATTCTGATGAGCTCTTTTTTAACACCATATTTTTCTAACAAATCCAATGTATCATTAAGCTGTTTTAAACTTTTTTCTTTATTTTCTAACGGTGTATCAACAAATGAAATCGGTAAAGCGACTTTATTTATCATCTTATACAAAGCTCTTTTACTAACAAGTGTATTAACACCTCTAGTCATAACGCTGATTGGTATCTTATTATAAAATGAGCGTAAAACGATATCCCCCGTGTCAACCCCCATAATATCGTCATGATAGCTTAAACTGTCTGAATCAAAAAAGAATTTACCAAAACGCAAATCTTCATTAACGCCAATTTCATCACCACTGACTGATTTAAATTTTTTATATGTTTTCCATAACCTGTTATGCAAACTTAAAAACATGGGATATGGCATATGCGTTAAAGGTGGCACAGCTCGCATTAAACAATGGGAACATTGATTTAAACATCCTTTTGTCAGCTGAACTGTCGGATAATTATGCCCCATCAATTTTTCTGTTTCAGCATCAATTAAGGGGTACAAAAGACTTTTAGCTGAAATATCCCATTCTTTATACAAATCCAAATCAATATAAAACTTATGTGCTGCTTTTAAAGCCAGCTTCACCACCTTGCCTGTTACCTCTCCTTTTTGAAGAGCCTGATTTAAGATACCGAGTATTTTTTCCCCTTTTTTTGATAATAAATTTTCACCCTTACCATTTAAAAGCCCTTGATTGCTATCTGATAAAGGAATGGGACAATTTTGATATTGAGAAAGAACTTGAACAGCCTTTTTCACCCAAAATTTATTAATTTGAGATTGCAAATCGTTCTTATCCATTTTGACACTCTTGACTGCCAACGCCCGTATCTCAGACGGCAACAAAGAAAGCTCTATCTCATCTAACTGACCTTTTAGAATTTTCTTACCCGTTACTTTTAAAAAAATGGGTGAATAAACCTGCATTAAAGCAAGACTGTGCCAGTGGGCGAGCACATATTTAGGCGTATTTTTTATTTCTTCACATAAATCTAATAATTTTGAAAGCATCTTAATCTCCTAATCAATCACTCTATTTTAATCACCCTCATTTTGGCGACCTGCTTGTTTGCCAACTGGCACGCCTTGTCTTTTAATGTGTTCAGCAAGTTTCATTACTGGTGGCTTTGGCAAATGGGTATATGGTATTGACCCTGCAGGAAAATGTCTTCTCGAATAACATCCCCATTCTTTATACATTGAAACACCATCATAATATTTTAAATTCCGTGTCAAATAATCATCTGGAAAATAATTCAAACAATGTGCTTTTTTTAGGTGCAACATATCAATAATACCGTCAGTAAGCGACAAAACCATTTCTCCATCAGCAAAAAGTGTCGTGCGATTTTCTTTTTTATCACGCGTCACTTGAAGCTTTTTCCCTTCAATTTCTTCATTTAAAAGATATTGCAATTCTATTATAGGTGCCGAAGCGCCCCGTTCATCATACCAATTATAATATCCTGGACTTACAATTAAATTTTTAAATTCCTTTTCCTTCATATCAAGCAAAAGAACCAGATGAACAAGCAATTCTTTATCTTTATCAATTTCATAAACCTGCCCATATCTTAAGAAAAAATCTTCTCCTGCATAAACACCTTCACACTCACCTTTATAGTTCAAAATCATACCATTGGCAAAAAGATAGTTACCAGGCAAACTGATAAAATCTGTCCCAAATTCTTTTTTAATTGCATCAGAAAGCCCTTCAATAATCTTATCAGGATTGGAATCAAACGTATTATCTGGATTTTCAACTTTGTGATTGTATCGATTTTTAATTGAGATAAATCCACCTCCCTTATAAACTTGAATAGAAATCACAGAAGTGCCATATTCATCTTGTCTTTCTTCACGCCCCACAAAATCTGCTCGTTTAATTTCATCCACATTCTTTTTCACAGCATGGATGATATAATAATTTTTAAACCGATTGCTATCTCTAAAAGTGCACAACTCCTCACCAGGGGCAAAATATTTTTGAATGGCATTTTGCTTTTCCAAAGTATCTGCATAATAAGCATCATACCCAGCTTCTGCCAACAATTCATAAGGTGACTTTAACCGTTTTTTATCATTTGAAAAAGCCCCCTCTTTAATTTGTTTAAGCGTTCCTAAAATTGGAAGTGCATTGCGTCCAGCAAATTTCACAATGCGAGGCAAATCTTCAATTTCAAATAAACTGGCATCATAATGCAAAATCGCTTTTGCAAATGCTTCTCCATTTTGACGTTTAATAATATCATACATTGATTTCATATATGCACCTCATCTGTATTTTTGAAAGTTTTTTTTCAAAAAACTTTGCACAAACTTTGTTGTTTTTTTGACACAATACATAAATGCAGATATTTCTTTCCCATAATAAATACCCATACTTATGTCATATAATTTTCTTGCATTATCTTTTGTTAAACAAATTTCTTTACAAGAAGATATTTTTGATTCTTCATCTAATAATTTAAGTGCTTTTTCATTCCTCATGACAGGTAAAAATAACTCTTTTTCTGATGTTTTTAAGGGCTCAACAACTGAACTTGGACGCAGACAAATATAGCTATCCTTCCCCACATCTTCCCAGCCATTTTTATAAACAAAGCCGTCATACCCTTGTCTTTCAAAAAAACGAATAATCCTTTGATAGCACAAATTTTTTCGATTAACATTGTTGATAGCCTGTGGATTTGTTTTTTCAAGAGGATATAACCCACCCAAAAAGAGTTCTCTTTCAACCTCTTTTAATGGCATTTTAAATGGTTCTTCAAAAATATAGGTGAATTCTTTTGGTAATTTTTGACCAGCCAATCTTGAAGCAAATCCTTCTTGAAAATCATTTCCCTCATATAAACTTGAAACATATTTTCGCCCCTTTTCTTTCATCAACAACACATGGAGCATTAATCTTTTATAATCTCTTAATTCATGATTTCCAAGTTCAGGAATACGAAAAGGCCTTTTAACCTTCAACAAAATGGGTTTAATTTGAAAAACAATTTCATTCAAATTAATACCCAATTCATTAGCCCATTCGACCCGTCTTTCATGAATTGCTCTTTCTAGCGAATTTAATCTTTCCCGAGCTGCGACAAAAGAGCCAAAATGATCCAAAGGTCTTGCCTTGTCATTTGGATTTATGGTTCCTCGATATAATACTTTTGGCAAAGTTTTTTCACTTTCATCCATCAAAAAAATATCGGACCTTCTTCTTTGAATAAGAGTGGCTGTTTTTTTTATCTTTTCTTTATCAAAACCTGCATTTTCAAGATACTTGTTTGTTTTTTCGATGTATTTTTTTGTTTCAATGGCATGATATGCTGTAAAATTTACAACCCTGCTTAGCTCATCAGGCGTGATGTTATTTTTAAAAGAATTTGTTTTAAACGCATTTAAAAGGATAACATTCGCATCCATATCCTTTAAATTCTCATCCCAACCTTTTGCAACAAAAGTTCTGATACTTTTTAACATTTTTAAGGCAAGTCTGAGCTGTTTCAATTGCACAGCTAACTTTGCAACTGATTTTCCTCTTCCCTGCTTTTTTTGAATATATTTTTGTTGAGCAAGAGCTTTTATCTTTTTTTTCAAAACATGTTCTGGACTTTTTTTATCTTTATTTTTCAGCATAATATCCACATTATGATGAAGCAAAAAGCAAATCATTTCAGCCGAAACAGCCTCATGCAACAATGTAGTCCCATCTAATTTAAAATTAAGATCGCCCATTTTTTCATAATGGTTGATTTTATTTTGATTAAAATCATTAAACGCCACAACATCATTTTTGCGAACAAATTTTAAAAATTTTATTTTATCAGACATAAAAAAACACCATCTATTTTTGATTTTTGCGTATTATATCACACTGTTATAAAATTGTCAATGTTTTTTGTCAATTTATTCACATGCACTTCTTATACTCGTATATAGCCTAATTATTTTTCAACACTAATTTTATTTTCTTATGATTTTAGTGCGTAAGACAAAGCATATCTATTGTGGTACATTCTCAAAATAATTGGAGCAAATCATCAACCAAACCTCATCTAATTAACACGCCCACAATCATCAAAGAAAGCGAAAATTTAACAAGCCATCAGCCCTAGCAAATCAAATCTTGCCCAACGTGCCAACAAATCAGAGAATCGTTTTTTAAATTTTTTTTAATTACTTTGAATAAAACTTTTGCATATATTTTGCATTTATCAACGCTTTTATATGTGCAACAGATTCCTTGATTTTTTGTGGAAAAATCTGAACCCCAAATTCTTTTGCAAACAAAGGATTATGTACACAACCGGCTATAAACTCGTATGAATACTGGCTGGATATTCCTTTGAAAAATAAAGGCTTATATCCACAATCTATAATCTTGTTGTCCTTTAAACTGTATTCCTTGCAAGAAGATAAATACCTATTTTCCAACTTCAAAAGCTCTTTTTCATGAGGGATTTGGATGGGTGAAATAAGCTTCTTTTTATCCATTTGAGACGCCAAAACAACTTGCTCTTTTCGAAACGTAATAAAACTATCATTACCAGCATCTTCCCAGCCGTTTTTGTAGACAAAACCATCATACCCCCTTCTCTCAAAAAAGCGAATAAAGCGTTGAAACATTAAATTTTTCAAATTTTTACTTTGTGCTGATGGATCCATTTTTTCACTTAAAACAGGATAGAGCCCACCTAAAAAAAGCTCCTTTTTCACCTGTTGCGTCGTCAATGAATAAGGTTGCATAAAAACAAAATCATACTCTTTGGGCAAAATTGCCTTTTCTAATTGATTAGAAAAATGTTCTAAACTAAACATATACATACGCGTGATAAAAAAACGACCATATTTTTCTTGCAACAAAAAATGAATCAAAACATTTTTATAGTTATTCAGATCATGTTTACAAATGTCAGGAATACGAAACGGATTTTTCATTTTTAAATACACAGGTTTTATTTGAAAAACAAGTTGCCATTTTCCCAGTTTCATATTTTGACAAAAGTTTGATTTTGGAATATTTCTCAACTCATCCAACTTATCCAACCTATCTCTAGCTGCTTTCAACGTCCCAAAATGTGAAAGAGACTCAAAAGGGTCATTTGAATTTGTCGTCCCTCTAAAAAGAAGTAACGGTCCCCCATTTCCATCTTGTTGATAGAGCATTCTTGCCTGAGGATTATTTTGAACAAGTCGATAAGAAAGATGCGCTTTTTCTTTTTTAAATCCACCCATTTTTAAAAGCGTGTTTGTTTTATTAACTTGTTTTATTTTTTCAACACAATAATGGGTTAAATAATTGGCCAAGTTTTCAAAAAAATATCCGCTCTTTTTATCTTGTTCAAAAAAGGTGCCCTCTTGTCTCAAATTTTTTAAATAAGGACATTCGCCAGAGGGATAAGGGTTATGAACAACGCCTTCTTTTAAAAAAAGATTTCGATTATTCAATGAAAGGAGCTTTATTGCCTCAAGCTGTTTTTTGATTTTTTTCCCAAGTTTTTCAATCCTTTTTTGAGCATCTTTTTTTTGCAAGAGTGCTTTTCTTTCTTTTTGCAATGCTTTTAATCTTTTTTTATACGCATGTATGGCCGTTTTCCTTTCTTGATTCGGTATTCGAACATTCACACTATACAGCAACAAAAGAGTGAGCATTTCTGCCGAAGTTACCTCATGCAATAAAGTTGTCCCCTTTAAAGTCATATCAATCAAAGCACGATATGACTGTATATGCATTAAATATAAAAATTTTAATACATTATCTGATTGAACACAATTTAAAAGTTCTTGTTTTCTCTTTAAAAGGGACATCTATAACCTCATTTATTCAGCAAGCGTTCTTTGATTTTTCCCCTGAAAAGGCAAGCTCTTAATTCGATTTTGTTTTATTTTCAATGCTGAAGAAGGTTCTTTCTCAACAGCCTTTTTTTCTTGACAACCGCGACAAAAAACAATCCCTAGAACGGCAAGACCTATTAAAGAGGCAAAAGCAAAATTGACTCCTTTTTCAACTATTTGAAGACGTTTTTCCATCAAATTTGACCGAGTTTGAGCCAATTTGCCCCCATTTCCAACAACAAAATACCCTTTGTCATCCATTCTAATCTGAGTCACATTTTCAAATTCAGGTTCTTTTTTCCCATCCTTGTCATAAAGTGTCCAAAGGTTTGTTTTTTCATCTTTAAGCGCAACGTATTTTTCTTTTGGTGTCTTAAAAAGTTGATACTCACTCCCCGTTGCCAAAATTTGATTATTCTTTTTTTTGCACAAATAAACCAATTTTGAGGCATTGTCATAAACAAGATAATTTTTCCCTAATATTTGATATGGATAAGGATGATAAATGAACTGATCAAAATCAGCTTCTAAGGCTTGAAGCATGGGTCGAAACCCCTCACCTTCTTTCATATCTCTAACACCATAACCTGTTGATGTTAAAACAACTTCTTGATTTTTATCACCTGTATTATAAATAAGTTTCCCATTGGGTGAAAAAATAGCATTCAAAGCCTTGGCATCTTTCGTCTGAACAACTAAATGACCATTGAACTCAAAAGCTGTTTGATATTCCCCATTTTTTAAAACAAGTTCTTTTGTTTCTTTATGATATATATTCTTATTTATATCTGATTCAAAAAGTAGATTTGACATTTTATTACCTCTCCATTTATTCCTATTTTAATAAATCGCTTATCGTTCTTTTTTATTTTCTTGCGATATTTTCTTTGATTTCAAAGGCTGATTTTGGGAGCTAACTATCACTTCATTTGCTTGGTTATGTTGTCTTTTAAAATCCTGCGCAGCAGCATTGGTAGAATAAACAAGCCCACCCATCAAACTACCCATCAAACCACTAACAATCGTCAAAAACAAAAGTTGTTCTTTTTTCACAGAGCTTCTTAACATACCAAAATCAGGCCCTGTTATTGGAAAAGTTTCTCTTTTATCATCTTCAAGATAAAAACCACCATTTTCCCCTTTAGATATTTTATTGACATTTTTAATAATCAAATCTCGATAGCCCCATGCATCATAAAGGGTCCACTTGCCATTCAGCTGTTGCACCAAAGCATACTCTTTCCCATCTATTTTGTGATAGGAATAATCTAAAACTTTTCCAATCTCTCTTTGAGATTTTGCCTGTCGCATTGAAAAAGCATTTGAATGCGCGTCAAAAACAAAAGCCATCTCTCCAATTTCTCGATATGGGATGGGATAATAGCAAAAGCCATTTTCATCTCGAAATGTTTCTTTTGAAAAACAAGGACTTGAAACTTTAACCTTATCTTCTAAACTTTCTTCTTTTAAAAAATGCCCTTTCTTTTCATCTGGGTATCTGATAGCATAATAAGAGCCACAAAAAAGACTTTGTGTCCCCTTATTGGCACAAATTAAATGTCCCCTTTTATCATAAAAGCGATTATAAAACTTTTCCCCTTTCCCTTTTGCGACTAAAAACCCTTCTTCTGGCATTTCAAAAAAATCGTCAACACTTGAAAACTCAGATAATTCTTTTTTCGTTTTTTTAGAACATAACTGCCCATATAAGATTTCAAAATTTTTAAGATTTTTATATTTCATTTGCATCTCCAATACTCAAAAATGGAGTTTATTATATCTATTTTTTAATTATTTGTCAACTATTTTTTAAAAAAACAAATCTCTTATTTAAGATTTTATCATATCGCACGCTTATTTTTATATTGACATTTTTAACACACCCTTTTATGCTTAAAAAAAATCATAATTTATAGAGGGTTAATGACAAATATTTCTTTTTTTCAACCGACAAAAAAACATTATTTATCTTTTTTTAATTGGATTTTATTTTTATTAATTGTCATTTATCACTCCCTTTATTTATTCACAAAAAGGTAATTTACTCTCTTTAAAAAAGGCTGTTTATAATTATACAACTATCAAAACAT
>JAZSGT010000003.1:0-27817 GCA_045532865.1 Alphaproteobacteria bacterium | reverse complement strand
GACCCCTAAACTGTTATAGTTTCCTTTCCAATTTAAATGTGCTATAATTTATGGTATCTATCAATCAACGACTAGTGGGTTATAGTTTCCTTTCCAATTTAAATGTGCTATAATCACAGGGCAAGATTCTTATCATTAGGCGATGTTATAGTTTCCTTTCCAATTTAAATGTGCTATAATGTATTTATTTTGAAGATGGTTCTTTCGCAGGTTATAGTTTCCTTTCCAATTTAAATGTGCTATAATCTTTCAAAAAGCGACTCTTTTGTATAGCCAGTTATAGTTTCCTTTCCAATTTAAATGTGCTATAATTATTGACACTTATTTAAAAAAGAGTTATAAGTTATAGTTTCCTTTCCAATTTAAATGTGCTATAATCTTCGGAATACTCAAAGCCTATAATGGACAGTTATAGTTTCCTTTCCAATTTAAATGTGCTATAATTTCTGGAATGTCGCCCCATCTTAGGTAATAGTTATAGTTTCCTTTCCAATTTAAATGTGCTATAATTTGCTGAAGTTTTTAAACAATACAACGTGGGTTATAGTTTCCTTTCCAATTTAAATGTGCTATAATATGTATAGGATAAGTTTTTGAAAATAAAGACTTATCCTTTTTTATTTTGGCTAAAAATTAGAGTAAAACGAGCTGTTCTGCAGCAACTTTTTCTTGTTTTTTTTGTGAGGTGATCAATATTTTCATACTGGCATATTGTTTTTCTGTCACAATTAAAACGCGAACACTTCCTCGCCTTGGAATGTAGGTTTTGAGCCGTTTTTCAAACTTTTCAACAGTATCTTGTCCTTTACATAATCTTGCATAAACAGATAATTGCAACATGTGGTATCCATCTTTAATCAAGCAATTCCTGAACCGACTCGCAGAACGGCGATCCTCTTTTGTAAGGGTCGGTAGGTCAAAAAAAAGGATTATTCGCATAAAACGTTCTCCATATGTGGCCATTTTTAACTCTTTTTTGTGATATTTTTGTGAATTTTGAAGGTTGGGAGTTTTAAAAAAGAAACATCCTTATTCTCAAAAGATTTCATCAGAGATTGCACCACATATTCACAAGCTTTTAAAAGGGTGATTTCTTCATCATTCATCAAACAGTTTTTGGTGAGCAACAAAACAAGCTCTTGTTTTTCTTTGGGTTTCAAAATGTCAGATTTAAATTTCATAGAAAGAACCAGTGCGTCTACAAATGGTCTAAAGGGTTCTATCAAATCGTCAGCAAGATTATAATTATTTAGTTGATTGTCATGATGAACACCAAATGCAGGGATCAATCCACTCCCAACAATTGAACGGGCTAAGGCTCCTCTGATAATGGCATACCCATAATCTAACGCTGCATTTTGAATGGAATTATCCCTTCTTGTCCCTGTTTTGAAAATTTCATCCCAATAAATTCTGGCAGCATATCCTTCCAAATTATCTGTATCGCCTGACTTGACTTGTCCACTCATTTCAAACAAGGGGTTGGCTCCTTTTTTGTTATAAAAAGCTAGCACAGTTGCTTGGTTGAAGATTTTTTGCTTAACAATTTGTTGCCAAATCTTTTTTTTGAGGGGTTCACTGTTTGATAGTTGAATTTTTGAATGTAGCGCATACCTTGAATGATTGGCAAAAGGGAACAAGGCTCCATTGGGTGTGTGCTTGTCATCACAGGTGAAAAGGATGATTTTCCCCTCCATACAGGCTGACAACAGAGCATGGGTTAAAGTGATTTGTTTATTTTCCAAAACAATCACTGAAATGTCTTCAATAGGGAATGTTAAAACCTCATCTGTTTCCAATGACTGATATTTCAACTGTTTGTTTTTGAGTGTCAAAATAGCTGGGTTTGAAACATATAAAATTTGCCAGCTCATTTTTTTCTCTTTTTCTTAAATGAAAATGACAAACGTTTTTCTTTTTTAACTTCACTCAAATTCCCCAAGGGATCAACCATGAATTTTTTGATATAATCTAAAGATCTAGCTCCTTTTTCACATACTTCGCTCTTTTTTAAATCTTTTGTTGTTTTTGATTCTGAAACAAAGATTTTGCTTTTATCATGAGATGTTAAAGAAATTGTTCCATTTTTTCTATGCATTCCAGCATAGTATCCGGCAAATTCTTCTTTATCCTTTTTGATTTTGATATAATCTCCAATGAATAAGCTGAATTTGAATGTGAAAGTTTCATCTATTTCGATCCATTCAGATTCAGGCTTGTTGGGGGCAACGGCTTTGTTGGGTAATGTATCTTTTAATGTGTCTGTGATATAGATGGGGACAAGATAGAATTCTTCTTTTCCTTTGCTGTTCTTTTTTGAAAACACATCTGTTCTGACCATATTGCTATTCCCTGCTAACCCACCCCGAACCGGCACTCCAGATTTTACATTTTTTGCGTTATATTTTGGATGGTTTGGATTGGTTGTGACAATTGTTTCAAGATGAGCTTCGCCTGTTACTTTATGACGGGGGGCTCTTGAAACAAAAATGGTTTTTAAAGCTGTTAAAACATCTTCTCTAAAATTAATCCATGGAGAATCAATAGCGTTTTTGATCGCTTTATACCAAACATCTTTGCTTTCTAGACCTTGTTGTTTTGCAAATGTGAATTTGTTTTCAATCCGTTTTGAAATATTTGATAGATATTGAACCATTCCTTGTGTAGCACAAGCAATCACAATAGCATCTTGTGCGTGGTGAAGATCGTTTTCATCTCTGTTTTTGTCAAGGCCCCATTGGTGGCGTAAAAAACTTGTCAATGACCCATTTATACAACGAATTCTGTTTTCAATATTCCATTTACTGTTTGAAAAATCGATGCCATCAGTTAAATATCTTTTAATATAGCGAGCCATATATCTAGTATCATTAATATTTCGTTCTTTGAAACATTCTTCATCTTTAGTGGTATAAGACATTCGTAGCAAACGATTGCGTTTAGCTTTGTTTAAATGTAATGAGTTCACAAGAGCAACAAAATCATCCCATTTGCCACTATCTTTTAAATATTCGAAAGGTGTTTGATTTGTTTTTTGTTGATTTTCAGCTGTTAAACAAAGAACTTTATTATTCAAACTATCATCAAGTGAACGTGAATAAGGTAAAATATGGTCAATTTCGCAATACCCTATTTCACATAACCGATGAATATCAATTGATTTACCAGAGTATATACATTTACCTTCTTGCTCTTCGTAAAGGCGGTATTTTAAAAGGTTATTCCCTTTATTTTCAAACCCGTGTGATAACAAAGATTGAAGTGCATTTTCTTTTTTTATACGAAAATTATCTTGTTCTTTTTTGATTTGATTGATTTCATTTCTGGAATGATACATATCTCTGGCAAGTTCAATATGAATTTCATCTGGCTCGCCATATTTTCTAACAATTGCGTTATAAACTTTTCTGAATTCTGAAATTGCTCTGTTAACTGTTGGCACGCTTGTTAATTTGTCATCTTTTATTTTGTCAAGATAAATTCCTTTTGATTCAACCAACAAGTCGCCTGATGATTTGAAGTTGTATCCAGCATTATCGCAGGCTTCAGAATATACAAGACCCTGTTTTAAAAAAGGATTGATTTTATAAATTGCTTTTAATGATAAATGTAAAAATGTTTTGAATGAAATGTTTTGCAATGATTCAATAGTGTCATTTCCTAAATTTAATTTTTTTAATTCAGAACAAATGGATGTGTCATTTTTTTCTGTCGCAATAATGGTTACAATTTTATCTAATAAAGGGATATTATCTTTTATTGAATTAAAGGTTTCTTCTGAAAGATTTTTTCTAATCGTATGATATCCTTTAAATGTATAAAATGTTTTATTTTCACAGTCCTATATTTCAGTGTCTTTTTTATAATCAATGTCTGCAAAAAGAATGTTTTCTTTTTTTGAAAAAAGTTTTTTTCGAATTGTTTGATATTTAGTATTTTCTGTTTCATATAAAATAGTTAACAGTGTGTTTTTTTCATCCTCTGTTAAAAATCGTTTTAATCCATTTTCATAAATGCACAGGTGATTTATCTTTGAAAGTGCGACAAATAATTCTGCTGAAGGAGCATTTTTGGGAGCGCGTTTTTCTGTTGGTTCAAAAGGACAATAGCCAACCATATCTCCAACGCCTTTTATGTCTCGGTGTCTAAAAATAATACCAGCTGTTTCTGGGTTTGTATCTTCTCCTGAACCAACAATTTTGGTGTAAATGGATTTAGAAAAATACCCTTCTTTTTGTTTTTCAAAAATAAGATTAATTTCTTTTCTGATTTCTTCTCTTGGGATGGAATTGTTATAGCAAGGTTGTGTTTTTCCTGTTTTTTTATCTTCTTTTGATCTGTTGCGTTTTGCACCTGTGCCTGCTTTTAAAACAATCATTTCTGCAAGGGTTCTTGCTTTTATGTTTGAATTTTTGTTTTCTTGTATCGCGTTTAACACTGCACCTGTTTCTGTATCTTCTTTTTCAAGAGCTTTGCGATAAGATTTAAATCCTCTGTGTTTTGCAAGATGTGTTAGTACACGAACCAATTCAGGCTTGTTGAGTAATCTGTCAAGAGCTTCAACTCTTAAATCCCAAACATCTTTGTTGCCTTTTTGTGTATAAATGGTTTTTAACTCTTCGGGAGTGATGATTCCTTCTTCAACAAAAACTCTTTTTAAATCTTGCATGCGACGAGCTTTTCTGCGACAATTTCTTCGAGCTAATCTTTTTTCACGTCTTGGAGCTGCTAAAGATGACCCATCTTTTGGATTTTCTGCTCCTTGAAAACAACGAACACCTGTTCCAATAATTTCACCTTCTTGTAGTTCGCCTGTAATAGGATCAAATTTTTCATTATCAAAATTAAGAACGCTCCAACCAATTGAAGCAATACCAACGTCAAATCCAAAAACTTGTTTTTTCATGTTAAACCTTCCATATAAATTGCTTGACTAATTTTATAACATGGTTTATCATAAAAGTACATTAAAAATGTTTTTATATTTTAATTGGAAAGGAAACTATAATAAACATTTTTTGTGTAGGGCTCTGACTAGAATGTATTTGCATTCTAGTCATCCTTTTATAGGGATACACAATGGCAGATTTTTCAGCACCGATTTTTTCACTTAAAAACATATCTTTGCATTTTGGATTAAATCCTTTGTTTGATGATTTGACATTGCATATCAAACAGGGGGATAAAATCTGTTTGATTGGTCGAAATGGGTCGGGTAAATCCACCTTGTTAAAAGTTATTGCAGGGTTGATGGAAGTTGATTCGGGTGAGGTTTTTTCTCAACCAGCAATCAAAGTTGCTTATATGGATCAAGAATCTAATTTATCAGGTTTTAAAACATTAAAAGAATATATCTGTTCTGGTCTTTCAAAAGCAGATGAACATGCTGAATACAAGGCTGATATTTTGATTGATAAATTAGATATCAATGCCTTACAAGCAGTTGCAACAGCTTCTGGTGGGGAAAAGAAAAAAGCCTCTCTTGCGCATGCTCTTATTCAAGAACCAGATATTTTATTGCTAGATGAGCCGACAAACCATTTGGATATTGTGACGATTGAAAAACTGGAAGAAATTATTCAAAACTTTTCAGGAGCTGTTGTTGTGATTAGTCACGATCGACGTTTTTTAACAAATATTTCAACAGCAACGATTTGGTTGGATAGAGGTTCTTTGCATGTGAATGATAAAGGGTATGCTTTTTTTAATGAATGGCAAGAAGAAATTATCAATCAAGAAATTATTGAGCAAAAAAACTTAAACAAGCGCATTCAAGAAGAAACTGAGTGGCTTCATAAAGGGGTAACCGCAAGAAGAAAACGCAATATGGGTCGTTTGCGTCGTTTGCAACAGTTGCGTTTGGAAAGGAAAAATCAAATCAAACAAACAGGATCGGTTAAATTAGAGGTTGATAAAGGCGTTATTCAATCCAAAATGATTTCTGAAGCAAAGCACATTTCAAAATCATTTGGTGAGCGTTGTTTGATTAAAGATTTTTCTGTTCGGATTTTGAGAGGTAACAAAATTGGAATTGTGGGACCAAATGGAGCTGGTAAGTCAACTCTGATTAAACTTTTAACAAAACGGTTAGAGCCTGATTCTGGATTTGTTAGAATTGCTAAAAATTTAGAAGAGGGGTATTTTGATCAAAATAGAATTGAGCTTGATCCTAAAAAAACATTGTGGAAAACTTTGTGCCCAGAGGGTGACCATATTTTTGTTAGAGGTCATTACCGACATGTTGTTTCTTATTTAAAAGATTTTTTGTTCACTTCTGCTCAGGCAAATTCACCAGTTGGTATTTTGTCTGGGGGTGAAAAGAATCGTCTCATGTTGGCTCTTATTTTGTCCAAACCATCTAATTTTTTGGTATTAGATGAGCCGACAAATGATTTGGATATTGACACGCTTGATTTGTTGCAAGAAGTTTTGGATGAGTATGATGGTACGGTTTTAATTGTTAGTCATGATCGTGATTTTTTAGATAAAGTTGCTGTTTCGTTGCTTTATATGAATGGAGACGGATCAATTTTAGAACATGTGGGGACATATTCTGATTTACTAACAATTTTGAAACAAAAAGAAGAGAAAAAAACATCCGTAAAAACAAAAGTAAAAGAGGAAGAAGTAACAAAAAGTGTTTCTGCTCAACCAAAAATAAAAAAATTGACTTTTACTCAAAAACATCAGTTGGAAAAGTTACCCTCTCAAATTGATGCTATGGAAAAAGAAGCTAAGCTTTTGGAAAATAAGCTGAATGACCCTGTTTTATATCAAGAAGATCCAAAAAAATTTAATGAATATGCTCTTAAATTAGCAGATTTAAAAAATAAAATTGAAGAAGCTGAAAATTTGTGGTTAGAATTGCAACTTCTGGCAGAAGAAAATTAGTGTATTTTTTTTGTCGTTCCTATTGATTTTTTGTTGTTTTTGTAATAAAAAAATAAGAAAAAATCAATTTACATTTGGGGGAGATGGATAATGCACGGATTGCCACCGTTGATTACGGATTTAACACTTATATCTATTTATGCAGGTTTAATTACTTTGTTGTTTAAAAAATTGAAACAACCAGTTGTTTTGGGGTATGTGTTAGCTGGTATTATTGCTGGTCCTTATTTAACCCTTTTTCCCTCTGTTACAGATAAAGAAAATATTACAATTTGGGCAGATATTGGTGTTATCTTCTTGTTGTTTAGTTTGGGATTAGAGTTCAGTTTTAGAAAAATTGTAAATGTTGGGAAAACAGCCGTTATTACTGGTATGATGAACCTGATCTTTTTGCTTTTTATCGGATATTCAACTGGTCTTTTGCTTGGTTGGTCCCCAATGAATAGTTTGTTTTTGGGTGGTATGATTTCAATGTCTTCAACAACAATTATTATTAAAGCATTCGAAGAGTTGAATTTGAAGAAAATGAAATTTACTGACCTTGTTTTTGGTGTTTTAATTATTGAAGATATTGTGGGGATTTTGCTTTTGGTTTTATTGCCTACTGTTGCGCTGAGCCAAAGTGTAAATGGCTCGGAGTTACTTGTAAGCACAATGAAACTGACATTTTTCCTTGTTCTTTGTTTTGTAATTGGGATTTATGTTGTTCCGACATTTATGAAAAAAGTATCTAAATTTTTAAATGATGAAACGTTGTTAATTATATCGGTTGCTTTGTGTTTAGGTATGGTTTTGCTTGCAACATCTTCAGGGTTTTCATCTGCTTTGGGCGCATTTATCATGGGTGCAATTTTGGCAGGATCAGATGTTGCTAGTCGTATTGAGCATATTTTAAAACCGGTTAAAGATTTTTTTGGTGCAGTATTCTTTGTTTCGGTTGGCATGATGGTTAACCCAGCCATGTTTATTCAATATGCACAACCAATTTTTTATATTTCACTTATTGTTATTATTGGAAAAGTTGCTTTCTCGTGTCTTGGATTTATTATCTCCGGTCAAACACCAAGAACAGCAATTTTGTGTGGTTTTTCGTTAGCTCAAGTTGGCGAGTTTGCTTTTATTATTGCATCTTTAGGATTAAGTTTGGGTGTGTTAAGTCCTGAAGTGTATCCAATTATCGTGGCCGTTTCTGTTTTTACAACATTTACAACGCCATTAATGATTAAATCAGCTGTTCCTTTTTACAATAAAATAAGGGATGAAATGCCGTTGAATATGAAGTTGTTTATTAAAAAAACACTGATGCAATATCGTTCTGATAAAAATGAAGATATTAGTGTTTGGAATGCTCTTTTTAAAGCATACTTTTTAAGAATACTATTATTCTCCATCATTTTAATTGGAATTATGAATTTGTCATTTCACTTATTGCAGCCAGTATTTGACGAATTATTGCCAGGAGTTTTTGGACGTGTTTTAGTCGCATTTACAACATTAGTTATGATGGCTCCATTTTTAAATGCTTTATTAGTTGTTAAAGGTAAATTTTCAAAAATATATATTGATTTGTGGATTGAAAAAAAAGCAAACCGTTTGCCTTTATTAATGTTAACAGCTTTTAAAGTTTTGATTGTTGCTTTATTTGTAATGGTTGTTATACACCAATTGTTGACAATTAATCCTTATGTAACATTCATGTTGGTTGTTATGACGATTTATTTGTTGTTTAAATCACAATGGATTGCTGCTCAATATATGAAAATTGAAACACATTTTTTAATCAATTTGAACAGAGAACAAATTGAAAGCCAAATTAAAGAAAAGGATAATGCTGTTGATTTAGAAAAAGAGTGGCTCGATTCTTCTTTAGAAGTTTTGGTTGGAAAATTAACAGCTGAAAGTGATTTGGTTGGAAAATTTTTAAAAGATACTTCTTTGCGTGAAAAATATGCAATGAATATTTTTAAAATTATTCGTGGGGACCAAGTGATTAATATTCCAAGATCAAATGAAAAACTTTATGAGGGAGATGAATTAACTTTTGTTGGAACAGGGAAACAGTTGTCTCGATTTAAATCATCAGCGAAAAAGAAAGGTGTTGAATTTGTTGATTTTGAAAAGCCATTGAGTTTACACGAATATATTTTAAACCAAGAGGAAGAGGCTCTTAATTCAAAAGATAAAACGGTTTTATTAAGCTGTGCTTTTTTGGTAACACCTAATTCAGGTCTTATTAATCACAACATTGTGGATTCTGAAATTCGCAACAAAACAAAGTGTTTGGTTATTGGTGTTGAAAGAAAATCTTCTTTATTTATTAATCCAGAATCAGCATTTACATTTGAGGAAGGTGATTTGATTTGGTTGTTGGGGGATGTTAAATCCATGACGCAAGAAGTTTTGCATCAAGTTGAGTTGAATCAAGAACCGTTACCTGTTAAAGAGGATGCCGCTTTAAACTCGGTGGTTGGTGAAAGGGTTTAAGTTAATTTAAAATATCTTTTGTTTGTACCACTTGAAAAAAAAGCATAAGTACCTATGTATAAAAAAGAGAGGTACATTATGAATCATGAAAAATTAACAGATAGGTCTAAAGGATTTATTCAATCAGCTGAATCTTTGGCTGTTCGAAATAATCACCAATTTTTAAAACCAATTCATCTTTTTAAGGTGATGCTTGATGATAAAGAGGGTTTGGCTTCCTCCCTTTTGCTAAAATCTGGAGTGGATTTGGGGGAACTTTATCAAAAGGTTTCAGATGAATTTGAAAATCTCCCAAAAGTTCAAGGGCAATCTGTTCAACTCTCTGTTTCTCAGGAGTTTTTAAAAGTTTTAGATGAAGCAGAACAAATGGCTGAAAAAGCAAAGGATTCTTATGTTACGGTTGAACGATTGTTGCAAGCGCTTAGCTTAAATCCTAAATACAAAATTAATTCACAAAAATTAAATGAAGTTATTAATCAAATGAGGCAAGGAAGAACAGCTCAATCTGCAACAGCTGAAGATAATTTTGAAGCACTCAAAAAATACGCAGTTGACTTTATTGAGCGAGCAGAACAAGGGAAATTAGACCCAGTTATTGGACGAGATGAAGAAATACGGCACACTATACAAGTTTTATCACGAAGGACAAAAAATAATCCGATTTTAATTGGGGAACCAGGTGTTGGAAAAACAGCTATTGTCGAGGGTTTAGCTCTTAGAATTGTGAATAAAGATGTACCAGAATCATTAGCTCATAAACGTTTGATGGGGCTAGATATGGGTGCTTTAATTGCAGGAGCAAAATATCGAGGTGAGTTTGAAGAGCGTTTGAAAGCTGTTCTTGACGAAGTGAAGGCTTCAAATGGCGCTATTATTTTGTTTATCGATGAAATGCATACAGTGGTTGGGGCTGGTGCAAATACTGGCTCGATGGATGCATCTAATTTATTAAAGCCTGCTTTAGCACGTGGTGAACTTCATTGTATTGGTGCAACCACGTTAAAAGAGTATCAAAAATACATTGAAAAAGACCAAGCTTTTGCTCGTAGATTTCAACCCGTTTATGTGGGTGAGCCAAAAGTGGAAGAAACGATTTCTATTTTAAGAGGGTTGAAAGAAAAATATGAGTTGCACCATGGTGTTCGAATTTCGGATGCTGCTTTGGTAACAGCTGCTGTTATGTCAAATCGATATATTTCGGATCGTTTTTTGCCAGATAAAGCAATTGATTTAATGGATGAAGCAGCAAGCAAATTGCGAATCAGTATGGATTCCAAACCTGAATTTTTAGATGAACTAGATCGCCGTTTAATTCAGCTTAAAATTGAAAAAGAAGCATTGAAGAAAGAGCGTGATTCAGCTTCAAAAGAACGTTTGAAAAAAATAGAAGAGGAGATTTCAACTTTAGAAAAACAATCTTTAGAGGAAAATGCTTTATGGAATAAACATAAACATAATCTTCAAGAAGCCTCTTTGTTGCGTGAAAAATTAGATAAAGCCAAAACAGATATCGATAAAGCATTGAGAGATGGTTTGTATGAAAAAGTGGGTGAATTGCAATATAAAGAAATTCCAGAACTTGAAAAAAAACTTACTATTTTGGAAGAGGAAAATCAAAAACAATCAACCACAGAAGTTGTTACACCAGATTTAATTGCAAATATTGTTTCAAAATGGACTGGTATTCCAATAGATAAACTCCTTGAAAGTGAAAAAGAAAAGCTTATTTATATGGAAAATGAACTTATCAAAAAAGTAGTGGGTCAAGAAGATGCAGTAAAAGCTGTTTCAAATGCTGTTCGTCGCTCAAGGTCAGGATTAAGTGATCCAAATAGACCAATTGGCTCATTTTTGTTTTTAGGGCCAACTGGTGTTGGAAAAACAGAATTAGCAAAAGCATTAGCTTCATTTTTGTTTGATGAAGAAAAGGCATTTGTACGTATTGATATGTCTGAATATATGGAAAAACATGCTGTTTCTCGGTTAATTGGGGCTCCTCCAGGATATGTTGGTTATGATGAAGGGGGTGTTTTGACAGAAGCTGTTAGACGTAGACCATATCAAGTTATTTTATTTGATGAAGTTGAAAAAGCGCATCCTGATGTGTTTAATGTTCTTTTACAAGTATTAGATGAGGGACATTTAACTGATGGTCAAGGCAGAACGGTTGATTTTAAAAACACGTTTTTGATTTTAACGTCAAATTTGGTTACTTCAAACAATCAAAAAGAGTTGATGGTTGTTCTGAAAAAATTTTTCAAACCAGAATTTATTAATCGTTTAGATGAAATTATTCTTTTTAATTCGCTTAAAAAGGATGATATTAGAAAAATCGTTGATATTCAACTCGCAAAACTTGAAAACAGACTGAAAGAGAAAGGTCTTAGTATTGTTTTAGATGCGAGTGCAAAAGATTGGTTATCTGAACGAGGATATGATGATGAGTTTGGTGCGCGCCCTTTGAAACGATTGATTCAACAAGAGGTGGAAAATCCTTTGGCACTTCAGTTGTTGGATGGAGTGTATAAAGAAGGGGATACCATTCACTTAAAAGCCGTTGGTGAACATTTGGAATTTTATAAATAATTCACTCTTTGCGCGCAAGATATAAAATAGCTTCATGTGCACAAGTTAAGCCAAAGATTCCTGTCATAGTAACCAATGAGCCCATAGCGCGTCTACCTGTTTCTGTATCTTTTTCGGGGGCAAGTGCTTTTTTGTCTGACACACATTCATCAGAAAAGACAACGGGAAATTTTAAAGAAATACCTCGTCTTCTTAATCGTTGGCGCACAAAGGCTGCAAGTGGGCATTCTATTGTTTTGTGAAATGATGTAACTTTAATGCGTGATAAATCTGTTTTGAGTGCTGCACCCATTGCAGAAATAAAAGGGATTTTTCTATTAATAAGTTCTTCTAAAAAAAGACTTTTAGCATTTACTGAATCAATGGCATCAATAACATAGTCTGGTGTGATTGAAAAAACTTCATTCATTGTTTCTGACGATATTTTAATAGGTTTTTGTGTTATTTTTATATCGGGATTAATGCAAGTTAATCTTTCAGCCACACTTTGTGTTTTTAATTGTCCAAGAGTTTTTGTTGTTGCAAATAATTGTCTGTTTAAATTTGTTTCATCAAATGAATCAAAATCAACAACAATAAGATGGCCTATACCTGCTCTTGCTAAAGCTTCTAGGGCAAACCCACCAACGGCCCCACATCCAGCAACTAATACGGTTGATTTTTTTAGGTTTTTAATTCCTTTTTTTCCAAGTAATAAAGTTGTTCTACTGTCTTTTTCAAGTGTCATGTTGTTTTTCTTTCAATGGAATAAGTTGTTGAAAAGGTGTGATGAAATTTTGGAAATTTTGAAGAAGTTGTATTTTGTTGAGTTGTGTTGTTTCTACAAAATTTATAATATCAACTGGTAATTTATTATGTGAAGGGGAATCGGTTTCAACTAATAATCTTTCACTAGGAATTTCCTCAATATTTTGACGAGATGAAACAGAAAAATAAGTGTTAAAATTTCTAAGTTTTTGGATAATATCTGCTGAAGCGTTAAATTGGTGGAAAAGAAATTTTCCGTTTGGGAATTTTTTAAGTATTCGTAAGACGTCGTTCCAAGCCTTTACCGCATGTATGTGGGCTGGCCTATGGTATTTTTGAGCAAGTTTTAGACAGGTTTCAAAAACATATAATTGAATATCTTTATCAGCTTTTAGATAATCAAGACCAATTTCTCCTACCATAACAAATGGATATTTTTTTAACAATGACTCCATTTGTTGCGCCCAATTTTGTTCTAAATTTTTTACAAACCAGGGATGAATTCCTATACAAGGGTATAAATTATCAATTTGATATGAAAGGGAAATAATTTGTTCCCATTCATTTGGCGTTGTTGAGTTTATAATAAAAGAGCTTACACCTTTTTTTTGTGCATCAATTAGATGGTTTTTATCCAATAAATGAATGTGGGCGTCGTAATACATGTGCATTATCCTTTTTGAGTGGTATTTTACACTTTTTTATTGATTTTGAAAAGAAATAAAATTAAACTATTAAAAACTAAGGAAATATAATTATGAGATGGCAATCAATTTTTTCAATTGTGGGTTTTATGTTGGTTTTATGTGGTTTTATGATGACATTACCAGCAGTGCTTGATTGGTTTTATAAAAATTCATTTTCAGCTACAAGTTTCTTGGCAAGTGCAGCATTGACTGTTTCTTTTGGAAGTATTTTACTTTTAGCAACTGATCAAAAACAAACACCACTAAAAACAAAGGAAATGTTTATTACAACAACTTTTGTTTGGCTGTTTTTTTCATTTTTTTGCTCACTACCTTATCTGTTCTCTTTAACAAATATTAGTTTTGTGAAAGCGTTTTTTGAATCTGTTTCTGGATTAACTACAACAGGCGCAACAATTTTTCAGGATCTTGAGGTTTTGCCTAAGGGGATTTTGTTTTGGAGATCATTGACCCATTGGATGGGTGGTTTGGGGATTTTAGTTGTTGCAATTTTGATTTTGCCAACACTTCGTATTGGTGGTATGCAGTTATTTAACATTGAAGTTTCGGGGGAAACAAACAGAGATGCCCCATCAACATTTCAAAATGTATCCGGAATTTTGATTTATTTCTTTTTCTTAACAGTTCTTGCTACATTTTGTTTGCGTATTGCAGGGATGGATATGTTTGATGCTGTTAATCATGCAATGAGTGTTGTTGCAACGGGAGGTTTTTCAACACATAATGAATCAATTGGATATTTTAATAGTTCGTTAATTGAATGGGTTATTATTTTATTTATGTTTTGGGGTGGTTTCCCATTGATGATGGGGATTTATTTGTTTCATAACCACTTAGAAAGAATTTCTAAAAACGAACAGATTAAATTATATTGTTTTTTACTTTTAGGAGTTATCAGTGTTTTTGTTTTTTTAAGATGGATGAATGTTTCATTTAATAATGCAGAACTTTCAGATATTTTACGAACAACAATATTTAGTGTTACTTCGATTTTAACTTCCACTGGTTTTACACTAGATAATTATCAAATGTGGGGTTCTTGGGCTGTTGCAGCTTTTCTTTTCTTAATGTTGCCAGGAGGATGTACGGGATCGACAACGGGGGGGATTAAGTTGTTTAGAATTTCGGTTATGATGAAGATTATTCATGCTAAATTAAAAAGTACAGCAAGACCACATGGTGTATTTGTGCCAAGGTATGGATCAGTCCCAGTGGCTGAAGATGTTGTTTTTGGAGTGTTAACTTTTATTGGGTTATATTTAGTATGTTTGGTTATTGGAACTGTTGCGTTGTCTTTTTGTAATCTTGATTTTGTAACTTGTTTTTCAGGAGCAGTAAGTTCATTATCAAATATTGGTCCAGCATTGGGAAATGATATTGGACCTGATAAAACCTTTGCTTTTTTACCTTCTAGTGCATTGGGCATTTTATCCTTTTTAATGCTCTTAGGACGTTTGGAATTTGTCGCAATCATTATTTTGTTTTTTCCATTTTTTTGGAAGAAAAATATTTAAAAAATATATTGAAACTTCAAAAAGATATGTTATAGTAAAAGTAGCCTTAAAAAGATGCTAGGGACACTTCTTTTTAAAAAAAATTGGAGACAATATGAAAAAATTTTTATTAACAGTTTTATTTCTTTTGTGTGTTATCATTGGAGGGCTGGCATTTTTTGTTATTCGCTCATTCAATGCTGATAATTTTCAAAAACAGATTGTAAAGACTGTTTCTGAAATAACGGGGCGCGAGTTTAATGTAATGGGCGCAACATATGTCTCTTGGTTCCCTTCACCAGAAATTGTTTTAAACGATGTTACACTTGCGAATGCTAAAGGATCAACGCGTGGGGTGATGTTGAGTATTCCTCGTGTTTCAATTCAGTTGACATGGAAATCATTGCTTAAAAATCCATTGGTTATTGATAGAGTTAAAGTTGAAAATCCTGTTCTTTATTTGGAAAGAACAGCTCCAGATAAAGTTAATTGGAATTTTTCTTTTATGGAAAAAAATGCACTTGAAAATTCTATGTTAGGTGGTAACAATAGTTTTGTTCAAACAAGAATTGATAATTTGCAAGTTAAGAATGGTGTATTAAATTATTCAAATATGGCAACAAATGCAAGTGTGGAGTTGGTCAATGTAAATGGACGTATTACGCTTGATTCACTTCAAGGCCCTTATTTGTTTGACGGTTCGGTTCAAGGTGGGGAAAGTGTTTTTTTAACAAAGTTAGCAATCAAACAGTTGACAGCAGATATTCCAGTTCCTTTTTCATTAGAGGTGAAATCTAAAGATCAGTCTCTTTCTTTAAATTTAGATGGACAGTTTTTAACACAATCTAAAAAGTTAGATTTATCGGCAGATGGTTCGTTTTTTGTTCAAAAACCAAACGAAATTCTTAAAACTTTAGGTTTATTGACTTTGAGTCCATCTTTAAATGTTCCTGCTCAAGGAGGCTTGACATATACATCTCAAAATGGTGTCGACAGTATTAAAAATTTTACAATTAGGTTTGGGGAAAATGAAGACTCTGTTGCTTTAACAGCTTCAGCTTCTCGAGAAGAAAAGAATGGATCTTTATTGTATACAGGTTCATTTGCAATTAATCACTTTGATTATGCGCAGTGGTCTAATGTTCTTGATTATTTGAAAAAACAAAATTTAAATGATCCTAAAACACCAAATTTTGATATGAAAATGAATGCCCAAAAAATTACTTATCAAAATAATGTTTTTAAAGAAGCTTCTCTTTCCGTTTCAAAATCTGGCGATCGAATGATTATTCATTATTTGAAAGCATTATTAGATGGAGAAACAGAATTGTCTTCATCAGGGGGAAGTTTGTTTGCAAATGATAAAGAAGGGTTATCCTTAATTGTTAATTTGAAATCTAAGAATTTAAAAAAGTTTTTATCTTCTTATATGAATACGAAAGATATACCTTCAAATGTTCTAAATGCTGCCCAATTAGATGCTAGTGTTTCATTGTGGAGCGATTTGATAGATGTTGATATTTCTTCTTTTGAAACAGGGGGCTCTGTTGTTTCAGGAAAAATGCAAATTTTGAAAGATAAAACGCCAACCATTAATTTTGATGGCTCTGTAAAAAATGTAAATCTAGATAATTATACGGGATATAAACCTGACAGTGAGAAGATGGATATTTTGGATGTAATTCCTTCAATTAAATCTTATTTTAAAAATGCTGAATATTTAACAAAATTTAACAGTAAGTTTAATATTGATTTAAAAGATATAACTGCACATCAATTGCCAATTTTAAATGGTAAGTTAACGGGTAGTTTGAACGATGGTACGTTAAAAGTATCTGAGTTTAGAGCAACGGGCGTTGCTATGGCTGCTTTGTTAGCAGCAGGTGAAATTGAAGCTGTTGCATCCGATGATCAAAAAATTAAAAATCTAAGGCTTGATTTTAATACAAAAGAGTTGAAACTTTTTTTGGATAGAGCGCATTTGGCATCTAATAATCAGTTTTTAAATGAAACAAATGCGATTTCGACAACATTACAAGTGACTGAAGATAAAAATCTTTGGACTGGTTCTTTGAGAAATAAGATAGGTGAACTTGAAACAAGATTTGCTGGTAGTGTTCTTTATGATGGTAGTAATGTTGAAGCAAAAAATCTGAATGTTGATATTACATATCCAAGTTTCCAACAGTTTTTAAAAAATGTTCTTTTAACAAAGAAAATTAATAATTCAATTGAAGGAGAATTTTCTTTTAAAGGTATACTCAATGGTAATTTGCAAGATTTGAAATTAACAGAATCAAATGTTCAAATTGGAACCAGTCAACTTTCTTTTGATGGCGAGATTAAAAATACAATATCACAAAAGAGTGTTGATTTGAAGGTTAAAACACCTTCATTTGATGTAGATAGATTTATGTTAAATGATTTTAAAAATGTTTTAGCTGAAGGTCCATTGGGAAATACACCTTTTAATTTTTCATTATTGGATTTGTGGAAAATTAATTTAGATTTAGATGCAGGACAGTTGTTATGGCATTCAAATGAGTTGAAAAACGCATCTGTAAAATTAAATATACGAGACAAACAGTTGGTTCTTGAAAATTTGTCAGGAGTTCCATCTGTTGAGGGTACTTCTTTAAAAGTAACGGGGTCTTTGTCTTGGGCTGGGGTTCCAAATCTTAAAACAAATGTAGAATTGTCTGGGTATGAATTGGGCCCCAATATTATAACAGGTGGAAAAACATCTTTTGGAAATGGTGTTTTAACTTTTTCAGGTGATTTTTCAACGATGGGTCAGTCTCCAAATGAAATGAGAAAAAATATATCAGGGTCTGGAAAAATGAATGTTGAAAATACTCTTTGGGTTGGTGCAGACATTCAAAAAATTCCATCATTGATTGCAAAAACAATTAAAGAAAGATCTCAAAAGCATATTTTTGATACTGAAATATCAAGATATTTACATTCAGGAAAAACAATGCTTCCATCTTTAGTTGGAAATTTTACAATTGACAAAGGTATTTTTAAAATGATGGATGCCTCTTTAAAAGCTGATATGTTCTATTCAAATCCTATGCAGGTTGTATATAATATTCCTGCACAAACAATTGATGTTTCTGTTCCAATTACATTAGCAGAATATGGTGATTTACCACCATTTGCGTTATCTCTTAAAGGTAGTCTTTTGAATCCTGTCTACCAAGCTAATTTTGTTGACTTATCAAATGCTGTTGATGATATTGTTCAGCAGGGAAATACCAAAATAGCAGAACAGTTACAAAAAGAAAAAGAACAGCTTGCAAAAATAACTTTAAATGAAAGAGCTCTTCGTATTAAACAAGCAATAGCTGAGGCAAGAGAATCTGTTAAAATGGCTGATGAAAAACTTTTTGCTGGAGATAATGATTCGGCTGCATTCTTGTTACAAAATGCAAGAGACGCATTATCGATTGTTAATCAACTTTCTGTTAAAGAAAAGCTCACGGATGCTGAGTATATTCAATTGATGGAAAAATCAAGATTAGCAATTTTAAAAGCAAAAGAAGCTGTTGATGAAGCTGTTCGAGATCTTTATTTCGAAGATAGAAAGCAAGTTCAAACATTTGTAAAACAATCGCAAGAAATGTTAGCTCAAATGAAGTTTATTCATGATTCAAATCCTGAAATTGAAATTGTTTCAAAATTATTGATTCCAGTTTCTCAGTATGTTGAAGTTTTAAAAGAAACAAATATGAAATTTTCAACAGATTTAACTCACGATGAGCATGATGAATTAATGCAAACAGCGAGAGAAGCTTTTTCAAAAATTGTACATGCATATGAATATGTCGCAAGATTTGAACCAGAAGGTTTTGAACGGATTGTTCCTGTTTCAATTAATCAGATACCAAATCAAGGTAATTTAGAAGAGCAAGATAATGGATACTCAGATGGTGAAAATGCAACAGATGAATATGTACCAAAATTTCAAGGGCAAATAATGCGTATGTAAAACTCTATTTTTCAATAGTGTTACCCACAAAGAAATATAAAACATCTAAAAAGAGAGGAAATCTTACTATTGTTGTATAAGTGTATCTATCAAGAAGAATGTATTCCTTTTTTTTGAAGTCATACAATACAAATTCTTCAGGCGCTTGGGCTAATAAGATTTTATTGTTTATGATTGGATTATCAGAATATAATCGTTGCATTTGAGGAATACTTCTGTGAAAAAATGCGCCTTTTTCACGTTCGTGCTCGGTGGTTGCAAACAGCTCAAGGCCATTATAAAATAACCCATTTGTTAATAATAATAAATTGATATAATCTTGTGGAAGAGGGGCAAGTCCTGATCTTGTTAAAACAGAGTTAACCATGTGGATATCAGCATATTTTGCAGGGGGAAAGAATACGCCAGATTCTTGATATATTTTTTTTAATACCTGATGCAAAATTCTCATGATTATCTCCCTGGCATGCTCTTTAAAGCTATTTTATCAAAAGCAGCTTTTGAAAAACCTGCATAAACACTTCTATCTTGTTTATTTTTACCACCAGAACCTGTAAATAGTGAGAATGGTACGTAAACTTTTCCAACAGGAACCGGTACATATAAAAGTGGTGGATATTCAATGCCATTTGGAGTGATAATTTGTTTATCAATATATGTGTGAATTGCATCATGGAATGGTTTGTCTTGAATTAATACCATGTTGTTAAAATCAAGAGCTCCACCATATTCTAATGGATATTTTAAGTGGACGACATGATTTTCTGGAATTTTACCTTTTTTCATATAAAAAATGGCTTCTTCAGAAATGCCAGCAGCTCTTAAGTCCATTGTGTAATTATAACTTAGGAGGCGAACAAAATCACGCATAATTCGTTTCATTTGAATGTGTCTATCGAGCATGTCTGCTCCAAAAGAGCCAAAGTAGGAGACTGCCATTAAATCCATTCCTGGAAAATTCATCTCATTAAATAAATTTTCCCAGTAGGATTGATCTTTTTCAGGTTCTTGTTGTTTGTTTTTGAAAGGATCAGATAAGTCTTTCATATCTAAATTATCAATGCCAACATCTTCCTCGGTGAATAATTTATCCCAAGGTATGAGACTGTCATCATTATTTAAATCTGAAAGACTTATTTTTTCGTTCATTAGGCGTTGCTTACCTCTTCATCTAAGTCGTCAATTTGCCCTTTCATTAATATTTTAAGAGTTTGCATGTCAGTGTTTTCTCTTTGCGCAACAATCCAATAAGGAACCCATGGTGAAGCGCCCATAGCACATTTTTTCTTCATACTTTTATCTAAGAACCAACGAGGAGCATCAGCCAAAATAGGTCTGTTTAAAAAACCTTGGAAAAGAACATATTGTTTTGTTTTTTCCAAACTCATCATGTCTGAAGCGCCAACAACATTTGAACTTTGCAATGATCTTGAAATATTTGCGGCAAATGGGTTTGTTTGTTGCGAAACACCCTCAGTTCTCGAAGAACTGGCAACTTCAATGGTTTTTGTACCAATCATTTTTGAGAAACGTTCAGCTGTTTGCTCGTTGTTTTGTGCTAAAATAACTTTTGCTGCTGTTGTTGTAATAATTGTTTCCAAGTCATCTTTGCCATATTGTCCTGAGATTTGTCCTAAATCTTGTCCAATGAGCAAATAAGCCACCTTTTGACCACGACCAACAGCAGGTCCATCTTTAACTGCGGCCAGTTTTGGCATTTGAGGGAACTCGTCAAGCACGAATAAAACAGGATATGGTCCAGATTTGATACCATCATTACCAACAAAGTTTGGTGGGTTTGAAATAAGGAATGAACTCATTAATTCAACAAAAATACCAGTAATAACGTTCATACTTCTTGCATCAACTTGGTTAACTGAAAGATAAACGGATACGGGTTTAACTTCACCACTAATAGGGTCTTGAAGTCCACGTAAATCTCTAAATGTTAAATCACTAAACTTGGTTCGAATGCGAACGGCTGAGTTTTTAAAAATGTTAATACCAGTAAGAGCTGTTGACAAAATAGAACCACGTTCTTTATCTGGAGTACCTGCTAATTGGTTCATTTCGACAACGCAACGGTGCGCATAGGCAAATCTGGTAGCTTCTTTCACAGCCAAATCTAGTAAGTCTCTCATTGGATCGGCCATCATAGCCATTTGATCGCCTTCATCAGAACGTCGCTTGATGTCTGCTGCAATTTTCATTTGAGATTCAGTTAACCAGTCAAAAATCATAGCGATACAAGGTTCATTTCCTTGCCATTGTTCTGGTAATCCTTCCCATGTTCCAATTGGGGCATAATTATCTGCTGTTAATTCCCCTTTTTGTAAAGCATCTAAAGCTAACTGTGCGCTTTGATCAGACATGCCATCATAATAAGTTGCAAGAACATTGGCATCTTCTTGATCAAAGTTGCCTTCCATTAATTTGTTGATAAAATAGTCGTTTGCTCGAGCGCGTTCACACTTACTTGAAATAAATTGCAAAAAACCAGCCATAGCATTACGACCTGTTTTTGACCAGTGTGGGTCAGCACCACCTTTTGGTTCTTCCACAAGAACGGCAACCATAGAGTCAATATATTTTTCACGATCACTTCCAAGAGGTGGTAAACAACTTGCAGAAAGAGGGTTCCAACTTGGGAAGAAGATGCCTTTTTCTGGTTCGTCTTGAGCACCCCAGTTAATCACAAAAACAGGTCCAATGGTTGCACGATATGCTGTTGTGTTGTAACAAAGTTCAGGCTTAGGGTCGTTAACAATTAAACTAAGTGTTGGTGATTCTAAAATTGTTGGGATCACAACACCAACAGTTTTACCGGTTCCCGGAGGGGCAACAACTAAACAAGAAAGTGTTTCAGGCATTTTCATTAATTTGCCTTTAAATCTTCCTAATACAACGCAAAAACCGTCGAAAAGTTTCATCTTTTTTATGTCGCCATATTCAGCCATGCGACCACCGCCAAATATTTTTGGCATATATTCATAAGGGTTTCTGACTAGGCCTGCAATAAAGACAACGAAAAATGATAAAAATGGAACAAAAACAAGATAACTTGCAACACTTGGATCAGCCATTTTTGATACTTCTTTTATTCTGGTAGTGTAAAGCAAAATCAATTTTGTTGTGTTTTGCCAATTGTTAGCCCAAAAGCCAACAATTTTTCTCCAAGTCAAAATGCTTAATTCTGTATCTAAGAGCAAATTGAGAGGAAGCATTAGCAACATCATGACGTAAAGTGTTACAAAAGCTGCAATAATTGTCCAAATTATCCACAGAACATATTTGGTTTGATCCTCATAAGCACTGTCTCTTTTAAATGCCATTTTCGTCTCCTATAATGCATTATGAACCATAGCCAGGGTTTCTTCAGAGGGTTCTTTATCTTGTATAATTGTTTCAGTAAAGCTTTTTAAATCATCTGGCCCCCCCATGTCTGTTCTACAAACACTGATAGCCATTTCTTTCCATGTAGAAAGCATATCTTCAGCGTTTATAATGGTTCCCTTTTTAATCACAAAAACAGGAGCAACAGAACCAATAAAGCCAGATGAAGAAAGTCTGTTTGAAAGTTTTTTAACTTCTTCCAACAATTTATAAACTGGAGAAATTCGATGAGAACTTTCTGAAAACCAAAGAGGATCTTCTCCATTGAAGCGTTCTTCATCAGCAAGCCAATCCCCTTCTTCTGGGTCGATTTGACAAACAATAACTCGGTTTTCTCCAACAGCAAGGTAATCGGCAGTTAGATTACCCAATTTAACATTGCGTAACAATGAATATCCAGCCGTTTCTAAAACAGATTCTAAATCTTCTTCCAAACGAATACGTTCAGGAAGTTTAATATCTTCTAACAAAATTTTATCAAAGTCATCTTCATCCAATGGAGATGGCGCAACAGAAAAACTTTTTTTGGCAGTTGGTGTTCCATAAGAAGATGCAAATGGTGAATCATTTGGTGGCATAAATGTATTTTTAGAGGAGTCAAAAGAAAAACCAGAATTACCAGTTGTTGTTGACATGTTCCCCATACCAGAAAAAGAGGTTTGTTTAATTGATTGCGTTTCTTCACCAACAGGAACTTTGAGCTCGGTATCTTTTGCAATAGGACGAACAAGACTGCTTTCTAATGCTTTTGGTCTAGTTGTCTTAGATGAGTTTTTGTTTAAATCAATTTTGATTGGTCGTTGTAAAACAGTTTTTGAACCAGTGAAGAAAAAAATAATTTTGTTAACAGTTCGTTGAACAAGGTCTGTCCATTTGATAGCAAGGGCATAACGCCATATAAAAATATAAAAAGGAAACATAAAGATTATAATGGTAACAAAAACCCAGTCGCTTGTACTTGAAATACCCCATCCTTTTCTAAATTCATCAATAATAAATTCCCAATTTGAAAGAGAGAATATGTTGAAATTCCAGTTCGTTTTGAAAAAATCATTCAAATACCAACCAAACAGAATATATCCCCAAATAAAACCAATTGTAAGAGTTCTTTTCCAATTTTCCATGTTATAGCCTTAAAAAAAACAAACCTGTAAGGTTATTATATCTAAAATTAAAGCTGGTTTCCACAAAAAAATACGCATTTTTTTAAAAAAACTGAAAAAGAAAAAAAGTGCCTAAGGCACTTTTTTTAACTTGTTGTTTTTATTATTGTTTTACATTCAATATTTTTTCAGGATTAAAGTCTTGTGAAAATGGAAATTTTTCATTTTCATACTTGCTTAAAATAAATCTGAAATATGTAAGGGCAAACAATCTTGTTGCTGAAGATAATCCTGATTTATCACGAATCAAATCGATTTTAGAACATAATTCGTGAATGGTGATTTTTTCTCTTAAACAAATATCGGTTAGAGATGTCCAAGTTTCTCTATCTAATCTCATGCTTGTTCTTCTACCATTGACAATAACATTTTTGCAAACGAGCATCTTTTTTCTCCTTTTGTATTTTAAATAAATGTGATATAATGACTGTTAAAATAAATAATATGAGTCATTCCTGTATAACAATATGCACGTTCAGGTTGAAAATTTCAATAGATAAATGCATAAAAATATAAAAAAGAGCAAAAAATGATAAAAAAAGATAAAAAAACGGAACGAAAATGTGATTTTCCAGGTTGTGAAGAGTGTGGTAGTTTTAAAGCACCAAAGAATCGCATGCTAAATGATTATTATTGGTTTTGTTTAAATCATGTGAAAGAATACAATAAAAATTGGAATTTTTATCAAGGATTGTCGAGTGAGGAAATTGAACAACATATTCAAAATGATACGACGTGGCAACGCCCTACATGGCGTTTGGGTCAATTTAAAACATATGGCACAGGTCAAGTAAAAGACAAGTTCGGTGTTTTTGAAGATTTGGGTCTAGGTATGGATGGTCGCCATAATCCACCGGTTAAGGACATTCCTGTTCATTCTCGATTGGCTGAAGCAGCTTCTTTTTTAGAAGTTTCATTTCCGTTAAAATTGTCTGAAGTGAAAAAGCAATATAAAAAATTAGCAAAAAAATATCATCCAGATACGAATCATGGGGATAAAGAAGCTGAAAAAATGTTTAAAAAATTACATGATCATTATAAATACATTTTAAAACAATTAGGTGAAAAATAAAGATAAAAAGCCATCAGAAATGATGGCTTTTAAAGTGGGGTATATTTTTATTTGGTGTTTATTAAAGAAATATCTGACCCACCCCATTCAATAAGAGTGAAGCCATTGCGCGTTGGTGTTGGTGGTAAGACTTGTTCTTTTACAATGATTGGTGTAACCAGATTTTTGTACTCCATTAAAACACGAATAACTGTGTCAGGTTGAGGTGTGACATTTAATGGCATATTTAAATTTTGTTCCTCAGTTGTTTGAAAACGAATATAATTATAAAGGCTGGATTCTAATTTTGGAAGCCAGTAAATGATAAATTCATTAGATTCTCTCTCGTTTAATCCTAATTGAGCAAGTTTTTCTTCCAAGAAAGGAATTGTATCTTTCCCTTTTACAACAAAACCTTCTTTTAAGTTAGGTTCAATGGTGTTTTTTCCTTCCCAATAAAGGGCATAATATTTGCGATTTGTTTTTCTATTAACAAGAGTGCCATTGGGTTCGGCTATTACTTTCCAGCCATCTTCTTCATATTTTGGATAGGTGTGTGTGAGGTTTTGAGGATTGCCAACTTTAATTGAAATCTCTGTCTTTTCAGTTGGATAAAGATAGATGATGGGTTTGTCAGAAATAGAGTGTAGTGTTGGGTCAAAACAACTATGTCTCAAAACGTGTTTTTGCTGATTCACTTTGTTGATTGTGATTGTAGTAATAAGAATGATGGGAATACTGATTAAACATATAAAAAATAATTTTTTATGTTTGAGTGCGAGTGCAATCAAAGCTGTTATGGCGATGAGGCAGATTGAGCTTAAAAAAGTTAAAAGATAATAGGGGAGTTTTTGAAATTTCCAGTTTGAAATTGTTTCGTAGATAACTGTTGAGGCGATACCGATAATGCTTAATAGGAATAAAACTGCACATATATAAAAGATTTTTTTTAATAGGAGTTTTAATTTGGATTTAGGGGTATTATTTTTTGAATTTAATTTGTTTTTTCTCATTTTTTGTCCTTTGTTTTAGACCTGTTTACTTTTTTGATAATAAAAAAAGACGTTGAAAATATCAACGTCTTTTTTGTAATTCGTGCGTTTCTAAAATTAAGCAGCAGCGTTAGCAGCTTTTTTTGCTTTTGCGCCTTCAATACGTTCACGCAATTTTTTAGATTCTTCAGATAATTTTGAAACTGGTGTGTTCAACAAGTATAAATCTAAACCACCATTTTTTTCAATTGTTCTCAAACCTTGTGTTGAGAGTTTGAGAGTGATTTGTTGTTCTAAAATTTCACTGTAAATAGCAACGCTTTGTAAATTTGGCAAAAAGCGACGACGCGTTTTGCGGTTTGATTTACTGACATTGTTACCCGTTTGAACACCTTTTCCTGAAACGAGGCATCTTTTTGCCATTGTACTAATCCTTTCCTACTAAAAATAAAACTGTTAAAACTTTTTACATTATTTTAATTGAAAAGTCAAGTACTTTTTTAAAATTTTTAAAATGGATATAAATCTGGGAGTGGTTTTTTCTTTTTTTTCTTTTTAGATGATTTTTCTGTTTTTTCAAATAGTATTATTTTTTCATTTTCTTTTTTCTTTAATTTCTTTAAATGTAATCCCCAAATAAGCATGAGGATAAAACAGCCTATAATGCCTGAAATTAATGATACTAAAGAGATAAAAGAGTTTTTTTCGGTTTTTGTATTTATAGGTGTATCTTGTTGAGGAGGAGAATTATGTGTTTGATTTTCTGTGTTTGTGTTTAAATTATTTGTGCTTTTAAGTATTTCAACTTCTTTTGCAGGGAGTGTTAATATTTCTTCACTTTTGGATTGTGTGTTGAAATATTTGATATGTATAGCTGGAATTGTTTGTTTACCTTCTTTTTGAAAAGATAACACAAAAGATCTATTTTCAATACTAAGAATCTCATTGTCTTTAAATTCACTAAATCGTTCTTCTTGGTTTGCAAAAACAGATAAATCATTCCCTTTTGGATGTTCAAGAAGGGGAAGTTTGGCATTATCAATATTGCTTGCTTTGAGAGTGATTTTTCTTTCAATGACATCGCCTAGGTAAATTTTATCAGGCATAGTGTATTCTTCTAAAATTTCAGCTTTATTGCTTGGAAACCACCACCCTTTCCAGTCTGTGGGTTTGGATAGTATCTCAATAGAGGTCTCGTTTGAGTTGAAATACAGTGGTTTCATCCCGTTTGAATGAAATTGAAAATCAAATGGAAAGTTAAAAAAATCAGCCATAATATCTTGATTTTGTTTTTTTGCTGTCTCAGGAACAATGCCGGACAATTGTGCTGGTGGAATGTGAAAAGATCCAGTATTTTTAGGTGTGACTATAAAAAAACGTTCAAAAACACGTTGGTTTTTGCCGTCTTTTGTAATTTGATAGGTTTTATCAGCATTCAAAGGTGTAAAGATAAAATTGTTTGATAAGGGTGTTTTTAGATTCGCATCAAACAGATTGTTTTCATCAGTTATCGTTGCTTGGTATAAAGCAACTTGTCCTTCATAAATTTGTGAAGGCATAATTTTAGTTTCAAATTTGATTGATACTGGTTGTGAGGTATGAGTATTTGTTTGTTGTATAGGAGTATCAACAACTTTTAGTTGAACAGAGTCAAATTTTTGACCATCAAATTCAATAGGACCAATGTTAAATATTCCTTTTTGATAAGGATAGAGAGTGTAAGAAATTTTATTTTTTTTGTTAACGACACCATTAACAACACTAATGTTGCTTGACTGACTTTTTCCTAAAATTTTAAAATCTTTTTCAATGATTTCAAGGTTGGGTTGTGTTTTTATTTCTTCATCAGATTCAAAAATAAGGATGGTTGTTTTTCCAAATTCAATTTCATTTTGTGAAAAATAAACTTTTGTTGCTGCAAAAACTGTTGAAGCATAAAAACAAAGACAAAAAAAAGTAGCTGGTTTGAATACATTATACATTAAGGTTTTCTCCTGTTTTGTTCATGTAATCGATATCTTAATAATCTAGAGGGATCTTTTTTTAAACGATTAAAAATTTCTTGTGATGTTTGGTCAATTGGATTTTTATTTTCAGTTTCTTCTACACTTGAGTCGTTGGTTGGTTCTTCTTGATTTTTCTCTTGTGGTGAAGATACTTCTTTATTTTCTTTATCATTTGTTTTTTCATTAGAAGCTTTGTTTTCACTTTTATTTGAGTTAGATTTTTCTGAATTTACCTTTTTTTGAGATTCATCATTTTCATTTTGTTCAGTGTGTTGTGTATTATTTCTTTGATTTTGTGCTGAAAGTGGATTTT
>JAZSGT010000038.1:0-7510 GCA_045532865.1 Alphaproteobacteria bacterium | reverse complement strand
GTTGTTATTTGCACTAGAGTATCCTTATACAAAGAATCAAACATTGATTTTTAACTGTGCTGGCATTTTAAAACCCTTGGTGGCTGGGTTTGAAAAAGTGGATGCGTTGTTTTCGCACAGCTGGTTTGATGAAAACTTGATTTTTTCAAAAAACAAGCTAGAAACAAAGATGCTTGTAACGTATAATTTTGTTGACAAGATACAAAAAATAAAAGAACTGTTTCCGTATTTAGTTGATATTTCAGCTTTTGGTGGACAGTTGTTTTTGGCAATTCATGTGGGACAAAGTGTTTGTGAGCCCAAACGATTTGTGCCTGTAACTCAACGGCTTAATTTTGATTTAATTTATGAGGACTTGTTTGGTAGTCAGTATTATCATGATCTTTATGCTCATCTTTCAAACATCAATAAAGTTGCTGAAATTTTGCTAAAATAAGAAGAAATTATTGACACAGTTTTTTAAGAGTTTGAATATCAATGGGTTTGAAAAGTACATCATCAAAACCGAGTAAGAGGAGTTCTTTTTTGTTTTTAAAAGAATAAGCTGTGGTGGCAACGATGCGTATATGTTTGAAACGGGGTAAAGAGCGAATATGCTTGACCAAATCAATCCCAGAAATATCGGGAAGCTGAATATCCATTAAAATTAAATCTGGTGTGGTTTTTTTTAAAATTTCCAATGCATTTTTGCCTGAGTCTACTGAAATGACATTGGCACCATACAGGTTTAAAATATCAAAAAAAAGCCTTTGGTTAACATAGTTATCTTCAATAACAAGAATGTTTTTCATAAAGAAAAAATGGGGGACGATTTAAAAAAATCAAGAATGGAAAATAAAAAAACGTTTTTTTTAGTGTGTTTGACTTATTTTGTAATTTGTGTTAGAATATAGCGCAGTTTAAAAAGAGAGGAATACATGAATTTAGAAGATTTAAAACCATATCAAGATTTGATTAATCGCAATTTGGATAATAAAGACTTTGTTAAAACAATGGAAAAATATCAAAAAGCTTGGGGCTATTATTGGTTGGTTCGAAATGCTGACAGAGAGGATATTGAAAAAAATATTCACAAAGTAGAAGATTTGAATGTAATGTGTATAGATGGGAGCTTGCCACCTTTATTTTGTGCAGTAGGGCGACAAGATTTAGACTTGGCCAAGTTGTTGGTTGAAAAAGGGTGTGATGTGAATGCCTTTTGTTGTGGAGGATATGGCACAGTTATGGATTTTGCCATTACCACGGGCATGCAAGATTTTGTTGATTTTTTTAAATCAAAAAAAGCACTGACAAAAGAGGAAATGGTAACCCATAATCGCTTGATTCTTGCTGCGATTACAAAAGGAAACCCTCTGGTTGCTGATGAGATTGTTCAAACAAAATATAGTGGGAATTTAAGCTTTATTTTGCGCCATGCGTTGATGGATTGTGCTGTTCGAAAAAACAACCCTCAAGTGGCTGAATATGTTTTTTCAAAAGGGCAAAATATGCACTATGATTTAGAAAAGCGACGCAATATTACCTGGCTTCATAAAGCTGCTGACTTGAATGCTGATAAGGTGATTCCTTGTTTGGTGCAAAATGGGTTTAATCCCAATGAGTTGGCACTTCATAGAGTAACACCTTTATATTTTGCTGTGCGTGCTGGGGCAAAAGAGGCTGTGAAAGCCTTGGTTAAAGAGGGGGCAGATGTGCAAAAAACTTATATCGATGGGCAAACATTGATGCATATTGCTGCGCAAAGAGATAATCCTCAACTCATTGAAATGTTAGCAGAGTTTGGATTGGATGTTTTGCAAACAGATGAAAATGGTAAGACACCATTGGATTATGCATACAAATCAAGTGCTATGGAGGCAAGTGCAACTTTGATTGAAGTGATGGAAAAACAAGTCAATCAATTGCAAAAACAAGTTCAAGGATTGGTTCGTTCACAAAAAATGGTTCTGAAAAAAAGTTTTTTGAAACAAAATGAGGGGTAGATTTTTTACGCTGTTATAAAAATATTTTACAACCTTTATTTTTGGATGTATAATAGAATCTGAGGTTGTTTTATAAAAAGGGAGGGGTTATGGCAAAGGCAAGGGTAACAAAAAGTGAGGCTGATTTTAATCGATTGATGGATGCTCTTTTTGATGATGATATGCAAACCATTCGTCAGTTGGTTTTTCGGTATAAAAAAAATCCTTCTTTTTTTAATCAAGAAGATGAACTAAATAATACGCTCATATTATATGCTATTCATCGGGAAAATATGGAGGCTTTGCGCCTTTTTGTAAATGCAGGGGCTGATGTAAATCAAAAAAATCGATTGGGAAGAACACCTTTGGAAGATGCTGTTGCGGCAGATAATTATAACATGGTAAAATTCTTGTTAGACAAGGGGGCTTCGCTTCAAGATGAAACAGGTGCAAATCGTAATCTTTTAACAAGGGCTGTTGAACAAAACAATTTAAGGATTGTTAAATTACTCATTGATAAGGGGATAGATGTTAACCAACAGGACAGCCTGAGTCAAACAGCATTGATGGTTGCATATAGTAAAAAAAATTATCGTATGATAGATTTGTTGCTTTCCAAAGGGGCTGATCCTAATGTGAAAATGCGTTTTGGTCATACTGTGCTTGCTGAGGCGCTTAAAAATGGGGATATGAGAATGTTGCGTCTTTTGGTTGAAAAAGGATGCAGGTTGGATATGGATGAAATTTCTCCTGAGGATTTGCAAAAAGTGGTTCAAAATGGAGGTATGAAAATACTTCAATTTATAGCAGATCACGGTGGATTAAGTCATGATGGTCGCTTGGGTTCTCTTCTTTTGACAGAAGCTGTTAGCGCAAATAAAAAGGATATGGTTCTTTTTTTGTTGAACAAAGGGGTTAATCCAAATAATGTGCTGAAAGATCAGACCAATCCTTTGATGGTAGCTGTGAGAAATAATAATTTAGACATGCTCCGTTTGTTGATAGAAAAAGGGGCTGACCCCAGAAATGTGCGTGATTCGTTTGACACTTTGTTGACACAGGCCATAAAACACAATAATCAAGAAATGGTTTTGCTTTTGTTAGATGCCAAGGTGGATATTAACGTTGCTGGATTTATGCATGAAACACCCCTTTTTGTTGCTGTTGATAAAGGGAATATGGACATGGTGCGTTTGTTGTTAGGACGAGGGGCCTTGCTTCAAACGAATGATAATAAAGGCATGAGTCTTTTAAGAAGGGTTGTTGAGTCTCGAAACATTGAGATGTTGAATCTCTTTTTAGAGCATGGGGTTGATTTAAAAAAGATTAAAGATGCTCATGAGTTGTTGAAATATGCTCTTGAAAATAAAGATTTTGCGATGGCGCGTTTGTTGATTTCAAAAGGAATTGATGTAAATGCTGCTGATTCTTTTGGTGATGGTTCTGTGATGCAATATGCTGCAAGCGAAGGAAATGTTGAGGCGTTGCAATTTCTTTTTGAAAACGGGGCCAAATTAGATGCAGAAAATAGCTATAATCCACTCATTCATTTGGCTGCTCAAAATGGGCATATAAAGGTTCTTGAATTTTTGCTATCAAAAGGAGTTGATGTGAATGCGCGAAATCAAAATGGTGAAACTGCATTGCATCGGATCTATTATAATGCAGATTTAGAAACGATAAAGTTCTTATATAATGCAGGGGCTGATCTTTGGGCAGAGGATAATTGGGGTAATGTACCTTTAGAGAATGCTGTTTTACACAATCGATTAGATATTGTGAAGTTTTATGCAGAGAAAGTGGTTTCACGCTCAACGCCTAATGAAAATGGGGATACCTTGTTGCACCAAGTGGTTAAAAAGAAAACAAGCGTGGAAATGTTGGATTATTTGTTTCAAAATCTGGGAGGTGTTAATGTAACAAATAAAAAATTGGAAACACCATTAATGTGTGCTGTTTCGGCACAAAATAAAAATGCTGTTACATATTTGCTTTCAAACGGTGCTGATGTGAACCTGGTTGATCAAGAAGGGAAAGGGGCTCTTTATCATGCTGTGAGAACGCAAAATACGCAAATGGTGCGTTTGCTTCTTGAAAAGGGTGCTGATGCAACAAAAGAGACAGCTGATGGTGTTTCTCCTTTAACTTTGGCTGTTGAAACAGGAAATTTGGACATTTTAAAGTTAATCATTAATCAGAACCCAGAACAAAAGGCTCAACGAATTGCTTTGGCAGACATTGTTGCAAGAGATGGAAGGATGGATGGTTATTATAAAGATTCTAAGATTAAAATGGAACGATATGAATCTGTTTTAAGATATTTGGAAAATGAAAAAAAACAAAATGAACAACAAGAGGGTGCACAAACTTCTTCCCAGCAAGCAGATGCAAAGACCCACGCAACACAAGGGCAAAATATGGGGGCAAATCAAACACAAGTAAGCTCAGATGGTGTGACCGTTGTTGATGGGTCAAGGGTAGAGGGGGTACAAACAAGCTCGGATGGGGTAACAGTTGTTGGAGCCCCTGTGGATGGGCAATCAAGCGTGGAGGAATCCACTCGTTCAGGTGTGGCAAGGTATTTAAGACAACAAGACGGGGTGCAAGAAGTTCAGCCTTATGGGGAGCAACATTTTGAAAATAGGAGACAATCAAACAATAATAGTTGAAAAATTGTTTTAAAATCAGTTGGTAGTAAAAAGCATTTTACAAGGTTTTAATAAATGTGGTATACTAATTAATAGGAGATTTTAAGCTTGTTAGGGGGGCAATATGACAACAGATTTAAAAGGTAGAATCCAAGCAGGGTTTGATGAATTAGAAACAGAAATTCAAGCACGGGAAGCTGCTGGACAAACAAAAGGCAAGCCAAGGGCTGTTGGTTTTGCTGATGATGCTCGTAATGGGCCATATGGAAAGCCCACAATAGGTGCTAGACGTGAATATAGAACAGCATCTGAATTCTATAATAGAAGCCGTGTAGATGGAAAGTATGATTATAGACCTATACTGCCTGAGAACTATAATAAGGTTCTTAAATACGCAGGAGCTGTTCGTAGGGGGCATCTACTTTATGTGGATGTAGCAACGGCGATGGGGGAGAACTCGGATGAGGCTATTGAGGCATTAATGTTGCTTGCAGAAGATGTGGGTGTTAAATTGAAGCCTACTATTAAGCACATTAAAAATGGTGTTGTTAAAACAGGTTTTTATATTGAAAATACTCCAAAAGGAATAAACCTTTTGCAGCAAACTGTTTCTGAAGGACGTATCTGGGGTAGATGTCTCGATGACGCATTCAAGGTGGTAAGAAGAGCAGATCGACTTGAAGGATTTGCTGTAGAGCGTATGAATAGACTTTGGCGAAAGGCTGGTTTTGTAAAAAAAATTGGCACTGCTGGTGCTATTTATGCTCTTTGTGAATTTTGTTCTGACGCTTTGGGAGCAATAAGTTCAGGTAATGTTGTAGAAGATGGTGTGCCCGTTCAAACACCAATGCCTGAACAATATAGAGGCGAGGTGAGCCCAGCAGATCAAAAATACTTTACCAAAGGGTCACCTGAAGAGGCAAAGTTCAGAGCCATGGTTGTTTATGCATCAATGCAAGAAGGTGGCTTTATGGGTATGACGCAAGAAGAATGGCAAAAGTATGCCATGCGTTTGAGCCAAGCTGAAGATGGAATTATATCACCACAAGCAGAGCTTAAACTTAGAAAAGCATTGGTTGAGGCGTATCCAGAGTATCAACAAGCCATACAAGAAGCTGCTAAAAATCTTTCAAATGGAGAGGTTGAACGACAATCTGATGCAACCAGAGGTATTAGAAGTGGGGGTGCAGAGCCTTTGGACGAGGGGCAAGCTGGCCCAACGCCTTCAAACAGAGGTAGGGGCAATCAATCTTCAGGTCGAACAGGATTTTAACAACAAAAAAGGATTTGGCTTAAAAGATTTTTTTAAACATGGGGAAAAATAAAGACCAATCAAGGCAAAATGAAGGTTGAATTTATTGTCCAACTGTTTTAAAATATCTTGTTGAAATGAAAAATGTTTAAAATAATTGTTATAAATCAAAATGTAATAAAAAACATTTTACAAGGCTTAATTTTTTGTGTTATACTGATTGATAGGAGATTTTAATTTTTTTTTAAGGGGGCAACATGACAACAGATTTAAATACACAAATCAGAGAAGGTTTTGATGAATTAGAAACCGAAATTCAAGCAAGGGAAGCTCAACGAGGGGCGAATGCTGAAACTGCAGCGGCACAAGCTAAAGATGATGCGATTCAGTCTGGTGCGATTGCCCTTGGAGCAGCACTTGCAAATGCTGCAATTTGGAAAGCAACCTCAAATATGGGAACTACTTTGTCAGATGATGCTTTAAGAGCTATGGGTGGTGTTGACATTGGTGCTGGCAAAATCTATGTTGGCACAGGCGCCAAAATAGGAAAAAATTCGATTCAAGCTGTTAATGCGTTGGCAGAGATTGCAAGAGCCGAAGGTGTTAATTTTGTTACTTTAGTTGATAATTCAGATGGTGTTTTAACCCACAATTTTACAATTGAAAACACTCAAAAAGGGCGTGAATTTTTAAGAAAATATATGGCAGCAGATGGCACAGGGTTGACAGCCAAAGCAGCTCAAAAAGCTCGAGAGATTTACAATGGATATGGTAGATCTAATAATGCACCTCGTCCACAAGGCAGAAATGCAGGGGCAGGGGCTACTTTGTCAGATGATGCTTTAAGAGCCATGGGATGCCGAGTTGGAAATGGTATGATTAGGGTTGGGTCTAACATGCCATCTGTTTCGTCAGTCAGACATGTACGTGCTTTGCATGATTTGGCAAAGGCAGTAGGTATAAATTCGAACAAAATAGGTCTGTCAAGAAGCGATTATGTGCTTGATATACCTGATACGCCAGAGGCAAGAGCGCTTCTTCAAAAATATGTGAAGCCAGATGGTACAGGTTTGGTTGATGAGGCTTTTGAAGAGTTGGAACGTATAAAAGCTAGAAGAGGTGGGTCAAGAAGTGGGGCAACGCCTGAGGCAGAGGCACCTCGTCCACAAGGCAGAAATGCAGGGGCAAGAGCAGAGGCTCCTCGTCCATCTGGGCAAAGTTCACCAACTGCTCAGGCAAGATCTGGTCTCAGTGGTATTAAAGGCAGTGCGATTAAATGGGGTGCCAGAGGCTTAGGTATTGGTTTTGGGGTATGGGCTGCGGCAAACTTTATTTCTGATATTAATAAATTAGGTGAAGCAGGTGCAAATGCTGGAGCTGATGGTGTGTCCGTTCAAGCACCAATGCCTGAACAATATAGAGGCGAGGTGAGTGCAGCAGATCAAAAATACTTTACCAAAGGGTCACCTGAAGAGTTAAAGTTCAGAGCCATGGTAGCTTATGCAGCGATGCAAGAAGGTGGCTTTATGGGTATGACGCAAGAAGAATGGCAAGAGTATGCCATGCGTTTGAGCCAAGCTGAGGGTGGAATTATTTCACCACAAGCAGAGCTTAAGATTAGAAAAGCTTTGGTTCAAGCATATCCAGAA
>JAZSGT010000032.1:0-37802 GCA_045532865.1 Alphaproteobacteria bacterium | reverse complement strand
TCATGATATAATAAGATATGCGTTATCTATTGTTAATAGCTTCTTCTTTATTTTTATTATTTACCATCCCAAGTTATGCTGGTGGCTCATATGGTAGAGCTGACAATCGTGCTTATCGTGTACCAACGCAATATAATGATGATCTAGATGAGTTAACAGCTTATTTAATTCAACCTTTCAAAAAAAATGAAGAATTAAAAGCTCGTGTTATTTTTGCCTGGATTGTTTATCATATTCAATATGATGCTTATGAATATAAAACAAAATATGAATGGTCACGGGATAAAAAAGAAATCACATGTAAAAATGGGCTTTGCACTCGACAAACACCTCTTGACACATTCAAAATCAGAAGTGGCGTTTGCAGACACTTTGCAGATCTTTTCCAATATATGGCATCAAAAGCTGGTCTCAAATCCACAATTATTACGGGCATCTCTCAAGGACAAGGTCATGCGTGGAACGCTGTTTATGTCAACAAAGAATGGCGCCTTTTAGATACAACATGGGCTGCCCAATCAAAAAACGCCTTTTTAGGAATTAAAAATGACAGAGATTACAAAAGAGCAAAGGAAATAAGAGAAAGAAAAGCGAAAGGAAATCGTATTAAAGGATCTAAAAAAATTGATGAAAAATGGTTTTTTCCTAATCCAAAAAAATTCTATCAAACTCACAAACCTACAAATGAAAAATGGAGTCTGATTAAATAATTTTTCTTTAAATAAGCCTTACATTAAAATCCATATAAATAAAAGAAAGAAATTAATTCTAACATCCCTTTTAAAAATTAGAATTTCGTATATCAAAAAACCATTAACTCCCTTAACTATATATATTATATAGACTTTGAAACATAATTGTCACAAAAATCTCAAGTTTTTTCTTGACAGTCAAAACCATTTTGTTTAAAATCTGATTAGTTTTTTTATGAAAGGACAAAAAAATGATTAAATCTGAACTCGTTACAAAATTAGCAGAACAAACAAACTTAACAAAAACAGATGCTGAAAATATTGTCACAACTGTTTTTAGAGAAATCACAAAAGCTCTTGTTAAAGGCAATCGTGTTGAATTGCGTGGCTTTGGTGTTTTATCTGTTAGAGAACGCAAACCTCGTGTTGGTCGCAACCCAAAAACAGGTGAAAAAGTTGATGTCGCTTCAAAGAAAGTTCCTTTCTTCAAAGCAGGTAAATCAATTAACGAAGCTCTTAACAAAAAGAAATAGGATTTAAATGAACTGGCTCAGTCGTCTTACGCGTCCAACTGTTAAAAAAGCAGCTACTCAAAAAGATATTCCAAATAATTATTGGGATCGTTGTCCTGATTGTGGGGCCATGCTCTTTCATGCTGAAATTGAAAAGGCTGATTTTGTATGTCCTTATTGTGATCATCACTTTCGTTTACCCATTTTAAAACGTCTTGAAATGCTTTTTGACAGAGGCGAATATACACTTATTCAACTGCCAAAAGTTAAAGAAGATCCTTTAAAATTCGCAGATCTTGAAAAATATACAGACAGACTTAAAAAAGCCAGAAAAAAAACAAAGCATGAAGATGCCATTGTTGTCGCTCATGGACATATTGGTGGGCATGCCAGTGTTGTTGGTGTTTTTGACTTCTCTTTCATGGGTGGTTCGATGGGAACTGCCGTAGGCGAAGCCATTATTACAGCCTCTCAACTTGCATTATTACAAGAAGCTGCTCTTATTCTTGTTCCTGCTTCTGGTGGTGCTCGTATGCAAGAAGGGATTCTTTCCTTGATGCAAATGGCCAGAACAACAATCGCTGTTAAAAAGTTAAAAGCAAAACGTCTCCCTTACATTACCATTTTATCCGACCCAACAATGGGTGGGGTAACAGCCTCCTTTGCAATGTTAGGGGACGTTGCTTTTGCTGAACCAGGGGCAGCCATTGGTTTTGCTGGCAAACGTGTGATTGAGCAAATTGTTCGTGAAAAGTTGCCTTCTAACTTCCAACAAGCAAGCTACTTGTTAGAGCATGGCATGATTGATCAAGTTGTGCACAGAAAAGAGCTCAAAAATGCGATTTCAAATATCCTAAATTTATTACACAAACATTAAAAACCATATTGACCCATTAAAAAAGAACGCTTATATTACTCTTATCACAAAAAAAAAGGAGTTTATATGAAAAAAGTGCTATTTTTTAATGGGGATAATATTTTATTAGATTATCTACATACGCATCCCTCCCCTCATTTTGAACCAGTTGTTTTTAAAGAATCTTTAAACCATATTCCTCTATCGTTGTTAGAAGAATATAAAGAGGTTGAGGCTCTTTCAGTCTTTGTGCATTCTGAATCCTTAAGTACCGAACGATTAGATTATTTTAAAAATTTAAAAATCATTGCAACCAGATCAACAGGATTTAATCACATTGATTTAAAATATTGCAAAAAACGGAACATCAGCGTTGTCAATGTCCCAAGATATGGCGAATCCACCGTTGCCGAATTTGCCTTTGGAATGTTATTAAACTTAACAAGACACATTATTCAAGGTAGAAATGGCATGGCACACAACCATGTGGACATTCCAAGTTATATGGGCTTTGATTTAATGGGCAAAACATTAGGCGTGGTAGGAACGGGCTCCATTGGACAACATATGATACAAATTGCAAAAGGGTTTCAAATGAATGTGGTTGCTTTTGATTTATACCCCAAAAAAGAATTAAAAGACATTTATGTTAAAACCTTAGATGAGTTGTATAAAAAAAGTGATATCATCTCTTTACACGTCCCTTCAACAAAAGAAAATTATCATCTATTAGATGAAAAAGCCTTTCAAAAAATGAAAAAAGGCGTTATCATTATTAACACAGCCAGAGGCGATTTAATTGATACACAAGCTCTTTATAGCGCTTTAAAAACAGGTCAAGTAGGTGGCGCTGGACTGGATGTGCTTGAAAATGAAGATTTTCTCATTCATGATGACATTGAAACGAGTAACTTGTTCAAAGATAAGGACTTTTTGTTAGATTCAGCCTTAAATTTAAAGCTCTTACAATTTAAAAATGTGATTGCAACACCCCACATTGCGTTTAATTCTATTGACGCTGTCAATCGAATTAACCAAACAACGTGTGAAAATATTGTTGCCTTTTTTGAGGGTTCACCTCAAAATCTGGTTTCAAAATAATCCAAAATATCGCCCCTTTCATTTGAGAGGGGTGTTTTAATTTTATTTTAGACTTACAAGCATTGTATCTGGCAAAAATTTGCGATGTGAATGAGATGTCTTAAATATATGGACACTCGAAAAGATATATTGTGTGTTTTGCTCAAGTTTTTGGTTTCGGTTATTCTCTTAATTTTAAAAGGTTTTTTATTTTTTCAAATAAAAGTGTTGCCAAATATCCAAATAAAACAGATAAAATAACAGCAAAAATAACCATCACATCTTCCTTTTCGTTCAAAGGCGCATAAAGTGTAATCAATTTTCTGGCTAAAAGAAGAGCTATGGCTGATAAAAGATACGCATTTAAAAGATATTTTTTTCCCCATTGAAATAAAGGCATTGAAACTATTTTATGCAAAAAACTGTTTTTAAATGAAAGGAACAAGCCAATAGATTACCAGTGATTTTCTGATTATAAAAACACCCTTGCTGATTAAGCAAGGGTGTCTTTTTTAATCAATCTTTTTACGCATTAATCAAATCTAAGAAGGTTTGCTTTAATGGCATATTGCAAGTAATCATTTCTTGCGCATTCACAATATCCATTAATTCACGTTCACCTTTGAAGTTGGAAATATACCCCCCAGCTTCTTTGATTAACAAATAACCAACGGCAATATCCCACAATTTAAACCGTGTTGCAATATAAGCATCAAATTGCCCTGCAGCAACACTTGCCAAAGCCATGGTTGTGCTTCCATTATAACGCACAGAAGCCACTTCTTTAATCACTTTGTCAATGACTTGACGGTTTCTTGTTGAGTTATACCCATTGCTACCAATCAATGAACAGCTCAAATCGTTACGCCCAGACACACGCAAACGCACATTGCCTGTTGGTGTCATTAAAAAGCTACCACGACCCTTTTCAGCATAATACAATTCATTTGTAACAGGATTGAAAGAAACGCCAGCTAAAACATCATCCCCTTCCATCACAGCAACTGAAATTGAAAAACAAGGAAGTGCGTGTAAGAAGTTTGTTGTGCCATCAATTGGGTCAATAATCCAATAATATTTACACCCATTTTTTGGTTCAATTCGTTCACTTTCTTCCGTAATAAAACCAAAATCTGGCTTATCAGTGCTTAACTGCTCAATCAATGTTTTTTCAGCCATCATATCAGCGTTAGAAACAAAATCCCCAGGGCCTTTGCGAGAAACTTGCAAACTTGAAACTTCACCAAAGTCACGAAGCATTCTGCGCCCAGCTTTTCTAACAGCACGTACCATAATTGTCATTAAAGGCGACAAAGAATCAAGCATAATTTCTTCCCTTGTTTTAGGGCGTTCTCTGCGTTCTGCCTGCTTGCGTGGCGTGATACGTCTTTTTTCAGTAATGGTTGCCATTATTTTGCCCTTTCAACATAGGAACAATCAGCTGTTGCAACAACAATCTTTTCCCCAGTTGTAACAAATGGAGGAATGCTTGTTCTTAACCCATTATCTAAAATAGCTGGCTTATAAGAAGTTGTAACTGTTTGACCTTTCAAATAAGGTTCTGTTTCAACAACTTCACAAACAACGTGTAAAGGCAATTCAATACCCACAACTTTACCTTCAATTGTGTTCGCAACAACTTCCATATTATCTTGCAAGAAAGCAACGCCCTCACCCATCAAATCGGCTGGGATTTCAATTTGATCATATGTTTCTTTATTCATAAAATAAAGGGTATCCCCTTCACGATAAAGGTATTGGCAATCAATATTTTCGGATGTTAATTTTTCAATGGTGTCTTCCGTTCTGAAACGTTCATTTGTTTTGTTTCCACTGGCTAAGTCACGCATTTCAACTTGCATGAAAGCACCACCTTTGCCGGGCTTTGTTACTTGTGTTTTCATCACAGTCCATTGTTTTCCATTATGTTCAATAATCCAACCAGGTCTAATATTGTTTGCTTGTGTTTTCATGCATTTTCCTTTTCACTATGTTAAAAATCTCATTCACCAAACGTGAATTTCGTTTATTTTACAAAAAAAAAGTTTATTTTTCAAGTAAAAAATCATTTCCCCTCAAAAGAAAAAACCAAGACCCGAATAATACCAGCCAAATCCTTACGTTCTTCAAGCAAAGCATATCCGTTGTCTTGCATCAATGAGGTAACTGATTGTTCTTGCCCTTTCCCAATTTCAAAAAAAATCTTCCCCCCAGGGGTTAATAAATGTTTCAAACTATGAGCCAAACTTCTATAAGCATCTAATCCGTCTATTCCCCCATCTAGTGCAAGTAAAGGGTCATAATAACGCACATTTTCTTCTAAATTTTCAATCTCATTCGTTGGAATATAAGGTGGATTGGACACAATTACATCACATAAAGGGAGGTCTTTTAAAAAATCTTTTAAAAAGAAATCTTTTTTTAAAAATAAGGCGTTAAAATTTGCGCCATTTTCTTTTGCAATTTCAAGGGCTTTATCTGAAATATCAACCCCAATCCCTTTGGCATTTTTGTATTCGTATAACAAAGAAATCAATAAACACCCAGACCCTGTACCAATATCCAAAATTGAAAGAGGCGCTTCTTTATCTTTAAAATAAGAAAGCACACTTTCAATAATTGTTTCAGAATCAGGCCTTGGATCTAAAACATCTTTTGTAACCTTAAAATCCAACGCCCAAAAGCCTCGCTCACCCACAATTTTTGACACAGGCTCCTTCTTTTGAATGCGTTTAACAAAATCATCCACATCACAAGAGGTGATTTCTTTTTGTTGCCTTTCATAAGCCTCAACAAAAAATAAAGCATCAAGATAAGGTGTTTTTGATATCCCTTGTAGACGCGCTTCAATCTCTTTAACAAGTTTATTCAATTTCAGCCAACCTTGCCATTTGATCTTCAAAAACAAGCGCTTCAATAAATTCATCTAACCCTGCGCCTGAGATAACTTCTGTTAATTGATAGGAAGTCTTATTGATTCGGTGATCGGTAACACGTCCTTGTGGATAGTTATATGTTCTGATACGTTCAGACCTATCCCCAGACCCTACTTGGGTTTTTCTGTTTTGAGAGCGTTCCTTATCCAAGGCTTGGCGTTGCATATCATAAAGCGCTGTTCTTAAACGCATCATAGCTTTATCTTTATTCTTAAATTGGGAGCGTTCTTCCTGACATTCAACAGCAATCCCTGTTGGTTTATGCACAATACGAATGGCACTATCTGTCTTATTAACGTGTTGTCCACCAGCACCAGAGGCACGGCAAGTGGTAATCTCTAAATCAGCTTCATTAATTTCAACATCAACCTCTTGAGCTTCTGGCAATACAGCAACCGTTGCAGCTGAAGTATGTACACGACCTCCTGATTCTGTTTCAGGAACACGTTGCACACGGTGAGCCCCTGATTCAAATTTAAGGCGTGCAAACACAGCGTTGCCAGAAATTTGAGCAACAGCTTCCTTATACCCCCCAAGACCTGTTTCATTCAATGAAAGCACCTCAAAACGCCACCCTTTCATAGAAGCATAACGCTCATACATTCGGAATAATTCAGCACCAAAAAGGGCTGCTTCTTCCCCACCAGTGCCAGCTCTCACTTCTAAAATAACGTTCCTATCATCTGCTTCATCTTTTGGTAATAAGAGAATTTGAATTTGCTTTTCAAGTTCACCAATCCCTTCTTTTAAAGCATAAAACTCCTCATTTGCCATTTCTTTCATTTCAGCATCCAAACTTTCATCTTGAAGCATCATTTCAGCATCAAGAAGGTCTTGTTTCATTTTTTTATATTGAAGACCTGCTTTGTTCACTTCTTCCAAAGAGCTTAATTCTTTCGAAAGTTTCACAAATTCATCACTTGAAAGCTCTTGTGATAAAAGGGCTGTAACTTCTTCATATCTTGAAATAATTGGATCTAATTTTTGTTCAAAATTCATCTTTTTCTCCATATAAAAAAGCACTCTACTTTGTTAAAAGTAAAGAGTGCCTTTTTGTTGTTTTGCTAATTTTCATAAGCATCAACAGTTAATTTAACATTTTTTAAAACATGACCTTTACGGCCTAAAACCTTTTTAAATGCACCATCAACATAAACTTCTAATGCACCTGCATTTCCCGTACGCAATTCAAATCCTTCAGCATCAAGAGGTGGATTATACATATCACCAGATGACAATACTTTATTTAAAACAACTCTATCACCTTCTTTTACTTCCACCCAAACTTTAGCTGTTGCTTTGATTGAAAGACGGGCTCCCTCTTTCATTCCATAAACAGTAGGTTCTGCTTCTTTTTGAGGTTGAACATCACCGGTAGGAACCAATGACTTTAATTCATCAGAAAGAGATTTAATAGTATCTGCTTTTTCTTCAGTAACATTGACTTGTTGAATTAATGTATCTGTCAATACAGGTGCTGCAGAAATATTATTTTTCTCAGTTTCTTTTTCTAAAACTGTTCCAATTTCTTGATTTTGAATATCTTTCTTAACATCTTCCTTAACTGTTTCTAAAACATTTTCCTCAGTTCGGGTTGCACAAAAGTAGCAACCAAGACTAACCAATACAGCAACAAAAAGAAAAATTAAAAAACGTTTTGTTGGTACAACATTTTTATCCGAAACTGTCAACGGTTCAACTGTTATTTCTTTTAAATGAGATGTTTCATTATGAAATTTTTGGGTCATGGAATTAGCATCTAACCCCAAATATGTTGCATAACTTCTTAAAAAACCTGCTCCATAAACAAGTGCAGGAAAACACGTATAATCACCTTCTTCAAGTGCAACCAAAAAACTTTCTCTGATGCAAAGAGATTGAGCTATTTCAGAAAGCTCTAATCCTTTTTCTTCTCGTGTATTCTTTAAGATATCACCCAACGGCAAATCAAGTGCTAAAACCGTTTGAGCAGAAGACACTTCCTCAACTTCTAAAGTTTCAATCTCTTCATTTTCTTTCATCATCTAATTCCTTTATAAAATAAGTATAGTTATTTATACCTGTTTTTTTTAAAAATGTCTACTACTATTTCAAATGAAGCCATATAAAAACAAGAATGGCTGCACTGCCAAGAGCTGGACCAAAGGGGCCGACCTTCCGTTTATAGATAATAGCCTCAATTAAAAAGAACACAAAAGAAAGTACAAGCGTTACACTCAACCCAATCAGACCAAACCACGCTCCCAATGCTGTAAGCATTTTAGCATCCCCTGCCCCAAACTCTGCTTTTTTTAGCATGCTAAGCATCACAACGGATATGATTGAGACAAAATATCCATACCATGCCCCAATTAAACTTTCCACCATTGAAAGAGGCGCATTTACGCAATAAACATACGTAAAACCCAACACCAATAAGGGAATAGTAAAAAAATCTGGCAAAAGATAATACATCCTATCCACACTCATGAGCAACAACACCATATATATAAAAGCACAAGCAAAATAAAATGAGGCTCCCCCTAATAAACAATGACAAATCATATATAAAAAGGCAGTTGCAAGACCAAAAAAAAATGAAACTTTAAAAAATTTTTTCCAAAGTGCTTTCAAACGCTGATTTTTTGTTTCATCCTTGCTTTTTGTTATACAAGGTTTATGCCACATTTGAACCAAAACAAGCCCTGGGTCAGCTGGCAAAATCTTCCCAAATCGGCTAGCAATTGCCGGAATAAAACACCCCATAAAAAAACCAATTATACTGGATAAAATCATTCTCGTCTCCCTCTACAAACATTGTTTTAAAGAAAATATGCGTTAAAATAAAAAAATAATCAATCATTTTTTATTGATAAAATCTTTTTTTCGTATTAGAATAGCAACACATAATAACAAAGGAGAACAAAATGATTAGAGATGATTTAAAAAAAGCATTAGTCGAAGCTTTAAAAGCAAAAGATGAAACAAAAGTTGCCACCATTCGGTTGATTAACGCAGCTATCAAAGATAAAGACATTGAAGCTCGTCCCAAAGGCAACTTAGACGGCATTGATGACACAGCCATTTTGAACTTATTGATGAGCATGGTTAAACAACGTAATGAAAGCATCAGCATGTATCAAAAAGGTGGTCGCAGTGATTTGGCTCAAAAAGAACAAGCTGAAATTGACATCATCAGCCTTTTCTTGCCCAAACAAATGTCTGCTCAAGAAGTTGCTGCTGCGATTGATACACTTATTCAAGAAACAGGCGCAACAGGTATTAAAGATATGGGCAAAGTCATGGGCGCTTTAAAGGCAAAATACGCTGGGAAAATGGATTTTGCAGCAGCCTCAGCTTTAATCAAATCAAAACTTGGCGCTTAAAAAAAAGGTAACAGGGTATGAGCTTTCCTCCAGCTTTTTTAGATGAAATAAAAGAGCGTGTGAGCGTTTCATCTATTATTGGACGCAAAATAAAACTCACCAAAAAGGGACGTGAGTTTTTAGGCTTGTGCCCTTTTCATCATGAAAAAACCCCCTCTTTCACCATTAATGACGAAAAAGGTTTTTATCACTGTTTTGGCTGTGGCGCACATGGGAATGTGATTAACTTTTTAACTGATTGTGAGAAGATGCCTTTTTTTGAAGCTGTTGAGCATTTAGCCAACTTAGCTGGACTCAAGGTGCCAGATCAAAAGCCTCAAAATCAAGCGCAAGAAAATCGCTTTAACGCCTTGCTTGAAATTATGGAAAAAGCATGTCTTTTTTTTCAAAAAAACTTATTTTCCCCTGCAGGTGAACAAGCCAGAGAGTACCTTAAAAACAGAGGCATTACTGGGGAAATTGCAAAACAATTTCGCTTAGGATATGCTCCAAGCGGATCACAGCTTACTCCTCTTTTAAAAGAAGCCAATATATCTTTTTCACTCGCTCAAGAATTAGGCCTCATTGCAAAAAATCAAGGGCGAGAAGGATATCACGACTATTTTTATGACAGGGTTATGTTCCCTATTTTAGACAGACGCAAACGAGTTATCGGATTTGGAGGACGCCTTATGCGAAAAGGTGAGCCAAAATATCTTAACTCACCTGACACAGCCCTTTTTCATAAAGGGGAGCAACTTTATGCCCTTCCAAATGCGCTTGAAACAATTAGAAAATCGAACAACGCCATTATTGTAGAAGGGTATATGGATGTTATTTCCCTTCATAGCGCCGGCTTTACAAATGCTGTTGCCCCTTTAGGGACAGCATTTACCGAAAATCAGTTGCAACTACTTTGGAAAGAATGCGATGAACCAATTATTTGTTTTGATGGAGATAAAGCTGGCAGAAAAGCATCGTCTAGAGCATTAATGCGTGCCCTACCCTTATTAAAAGCTGGAAAATCATTACAATTCATCTTTTTACCTGATCCATTTGACCCCGATGATATGATCCGAAAAAAATCTCCAAAAGCGTTTAAAGATATGATTGATAACCCCAAGAGTCTATTTTACGCACTGTGGAATATGCTTCTTGAAAATAGATCAATTGACACACCTGAGCGCATGGCAAAACTTGAAAAAGAGTCCTTTGAATTAATTGAAAAAATACAAGACGAACGCATCAAAGTTTATTACACTAAGGAAATAAAACGCAACCTGTGGGAACTCGGTCGTGAAAAAAAGAAATCATCCCTTTCCTTTAATGATGCACAAAGCATCTTAAAACCTCAAAAAAATACAATTGAAGGACGTATGTTGCTTTCTTATCTGCTCTGCTATCCCAAAATTTCACAAAACTTCATTGAAGAAATTGCTTCAATTAATTTAAATGAAAACATTCTTCAGGCAATAAAAGAAAAAATTTTGGAGAAGATTTTTGACAACCCAGAAATTACATCTGAAGAATTACAAGCTTTTGTGTTTGATGATGTTAACAATATAAAATTACCTGAAATGGAAATGCTGCAAAAAGCTTCAAAAACAACTGAGGAAGTCATAAAAGATATTCGTCACTGGCTTCACATTTATCAAGTCCGTTCTTTAGAAGAAGAATGCAAAAGAAAGGTTATAGAATTTAATGAAACAGGAAACGAATCTCTTTGGAGTGAAATTCAATCCATTAAAAATGAACTTTCTTTACTTACAAATACTGAATAAATCTCTTTGTTTTTCAAAGAAAAAAATAAAAAAAATAAAAATACATTTTTAAAGATAAAAATAGTTGACAGGCGAATAAAAAAATCGTATATTAGCCCCAAATTATTTTCAATATTTTTTATATGGTGTTGCCTTATGACTTCTCTTTCCGATAATCAACAATTATCCAAAAGCCGTTCAACCACAACTCAAGAGTCCAAAGCTTCAATGAAAAAACTGATTGAAAAAGGGAAAGAGCGTGGCTTCGTTTCACTTAACGAATTAAAAAAATGTATTCCAGCTGATGCCTATAACGAAGAATCGATGGAATTAATTATTTCATCTTTTACTGATATGGGTATAAATATTATTGATGGAACCGAAGATTTAACTGACTTAACTGAAAGTTTAACAGAACAAAAATCTTTAACAACCACTCAAGCTGACGAAGATACCTCAACAGAAGTTGATACAGGCAATCGCATCAATGACCCTGTGCGCCTTTATTTAAGAGAAATGGGTGCCGTTGAACTCCTTTCTCGTGAAGGTGAAATTGCTATTGCAAAACGAATCGCTGCTGGTATTGACGTAATGATGACAGGATTGAGCGAAAGCTCTTTAACAATGAGTGCACTTTCTTCTTGGCATCAAAAATTAAATGACGGAACCATGTTCTTGCGCGAAATTATTGATTTAGAATCATCAATTGAATCCACAAAAGATGGCTCCCAAAAAGAGGAAGATTTACACATTGAGCTATCCAAAATCGAAAAAACAGAAGCACTTTTGCAAAGTGAAAAAGCAAAAGCATCAGCAAAACCTCATTCGCCTACGCCACAAAAATTAGAACTTGAGGACAATGAAGATGAAATAGATGAATACGATGATGCTCAAGATGACTTTGAAGATGAAGAGAAAGAGGACTTGGGATCTGACGAAACAAGCATTGATGAACCAGAAGAAAAGCAACATTCATCCTTTGATGAAGATGAAGATGAAGATGATTATGCCGATGGAGCAATGAGTATTGGTCAAATGGAAGAGTCATTACTGCCTCAAACTATTGAGACATTAGCAGCTATTGAAAGCCTTAACATCGAGTTCGAACAAGTTAAAAAAGAAAAAATGGCAGCTTTTGTCGCAAATAAACCTCTACCTCGTGCTACTGAAAAAAGATATATTGAGCTTAGACGTGAAATCACAACAAAATTAAAAAGCATTTGTTTAAATCCATTACGTATTGAAGAATTAATTAACGAATTAAATGACTTCAACCAACGTTTATTAATGTTAGAAGGCCGATTGTTGCGTTTAGCAACATCTTCAAAAATTGAACGTGAAGAATTCTTAGAATTTTATCAAAACAGTGAGGTTGATCCTAAATGGATACAAAAAGCCGAAAAGAAACACTCTAAAAATTGGAAATTATTTATTGAAAGATATAAACCAGAAATTATCGATATTCGTCTTGCAATCCAAAATATTATTGATGAAATACATATTCCTGTTTCGGAATATCGTCGCATTGTTTCAACTGTGAAAAAAGGCCGTCACGAAACAAATAAAGCAAAACAAGAAATGATTGAAGCAAATTTACGCTTAGTTATTTCAATTTCTAAAAAATATACAAACAGAGGACTTCAATTCCTTGATTTAATTCAAGAAGGAAATATCGGGTTAATGAAGGCTGTTGATAAGTTTGAATATCAACGAGGATATAAATTTTCAACCTATGCAACTTGGTGGATCCGTCAATCCATCACACGTGCAATTGCTGATCAAGCAAGAACAATCCGTATCCCTGTTCATATGATTGAAACAATCAACAAAATGCTCAAAACAGGCCGTCAAATGATGCTTGAAACAGGGCATGAGCCAACACCTGAAGAATTGGCTCCACGGATTAATTTGTCTGTCGAAAAGATTAAAAAAGTTCTTAAAATTGCAAAAGAACCTATTTCTCTTGAAACACCTGTTGGGGATGAAGAAGATTCACATCTTGGTGACTTTATTGAAGACAAAAACACAATTCAACCATTGGAAGCTGCCATTCAAACAAACTTGCGTCAATCTTGCACAGCTGTGTTGTCAACACTCTCCCCTCGTGAAGAACGCGTCCTTCGTATGCGCTTTGGGATTGGGATGAACTCTGACCATACATTGGAAGAAGTTGGTCTTCAATTTGCTGTTACCCGTGAACGTATTCGCCAAATTGAGGCAAAAGCTTTGCGCAAACTCAAACATCCAAGCCGTTCACGTAAGCTCCGCAGCTTCTTAGAAGAAGGATAAATTGAAACAAAAGTTATGTAAAAACACCATCCCATTTAAAGATGGTGTTTTTTTATTGTCTTTTAAAAATCAGAACTTTTCTGTGATACACTTATATTTTTCAATTTCTAACAAAGATAATCCTCAAACAAAAAACGTTTGCAATCTCTTAAAAAAATGCTAAGTTATAGCAACAAAGATTTTATGTGTAACCCTCTTTTGCCATTTATTCATTGAGGAAAGATAAGATTTAAACTCATAAGCACTCTGTCAATCATGTATTTGTTATTCATTCATCAGTGAAAGACAGACGCTTAAAGTCAAATAAAAAACAACGAAGACACAAAAAAACAAAAACTTTTGTTATCAACGGAATATTATTTATAAATGCGTTCAAACCCACGCAAACAATTTTGCCATTCACCTAGTGTTTTTTGCATCCCAATTTTTTTGGCATTGTAAGCTTGTCCCACAACTTGAGAAGACCCAGAAACATACCCAACATATTCAGCATCTTGCTTGTTTGAATCGGTATCAATCAAATAAAAAACCTTTGTTTGATATTTATTTTCAACAACCACTGTATCAATGACCGTTCCGATATTCCTTTCCCCCGAAATAACAGAGACGTTACTTGAAATAATATCATCCTTACACCCAGATAGAACCAGCCCTGAAAAGGCACATAACGCCATTAATTCATTTTTCATACATATCCTCCATTATAAATGATAAAAGAATATATCATAAAATGAAATAATTGTCAATTTTTTTAAAAAAACACAGAATAAAACAAAAAAGGGAAAGAAAATAAAACTTCTTTCCCTTTCAAATAATATAAAAAAGAATTATCTAATTTTGATATGCAATTCTCTTAATTGTTTTTCAGTTACCTCGGCTGGCGCTTTCATGAGTAAATCAAGCCCTTGTTGTGTGAGTGGGAAGGCAATCACTTCTCTGATATAATCTTCATCTGTCAACAACATAACCAAACGGTCAATACCAAAAGCACACCCACCGTGTGGAGGAGCGCCAAATTTAAAGGCATTGAGAAGACCGGCAAACTTTTGTTCCACCACTTCTGGACCATAACCTGCAATTTCAAATGCTTTGTACATCACATCTGGTCTGTGGTTGCGAATAGCGCCTGACAAAATTTCATACCCATTACAGACCATATCAAATTGATAAGCCATAATTTCAAGTGGGTCTTTGCTGGTCAAAGCATCCATTTCCCCTTGAGGCATTGAGAATGGATTGTGTGAAAATTCAGGAGCGCCTGTTTCTTCATTCAACTCATACATTGGGAAATCGACAATCCAACAGAATTTGAAAGCCTCTTTTTCAATCAAATCCAACTCTGTACCCAATTTTGTCCGAACAGCACCAGTAAATTTGACAACCTTGTCCCCTTTACCAGAAACAAAAAAGACGCTATCTCCCACAGTTGCACCTGTGATGTCTTTTAACATTTGAATACGATCATCATCTAAATTCTTGGCGATTGGGCCTTTATTCCCATCTTCAGCAAATGAAATATAACCAAGTCCACCAAAGCCCTCAGCTCTTGCATATTCGTTTAATTTATCAAACCAAGAGCGTGGACGCATAGCTGTGTTGGGTGTTTTTATTGCTCTGACAAAGCCACCATTTGCAACTTGCCCAGCAAATAACCCAAAACTTGAGCCATCAAATACTTTTGAAACATCTTTAATCAACAATGGGTTGCGAAGGTCTGGTTTATCTGTCCCATAAGTGAGCATAGATTCCAAATAAGGAATGTGCACAAATGGAGCTGGTGTGATTTTTGCATTTGGGGCAAATTCATCAAACAACCCATGAATGATTGGTTCAACAGTTGCAAAAATTTCATCTTGTGTAACAAAAGACATTTCAATATCTAATTGATAAAATTCCCCTGGAGAACGGTCAGCCCGTGCATCTTCATCTCTAAAGCAAGGAGCTACTTGGAAGTATCTATCAAAACCTGACACCATGAGTAATTGTTTAAATTGTTGTGGTGCTTGAGGCAAAGCGTAAAACTTGCCATGATGCAAACGAGAAGGAACCAAAAAGTCACGAGCGCCTTCTGGGGAGGACGCTGTCAAAATTGGTGTTTGAAATTCGCTAAATCCAGCTTTCCACATTCTTTCACGAATAGAGCGCACAAATGCATTGCGAAGCAAAATGTTTGCATGTGGCTTTTCACGTCTTAAATCTAAGAAACGATATGTCAAGCGTTGCTCTTCTGACAAATCTGATGTTTCAGCCACAACTTGCATTGGCAAAACTTCAGCTTCTGACAAAACTTCAACAGCCAGAACTTGAACTTCAATTTCCCCCGTTGGCATTTTAGGATTGACTGTTTCTTTGGCACGCAACACCACTTTCCCATCAATTTTAACAACAGATTCAGGACGCACCTTTTCCAACACTTTAAAACAATCGCTAGATGTATCAAGAACACATTGTGTAATTCCATAATTATCACGTAAATCCACAAACAATAAATTACCATGATCCCGTTTACGATGGACCCAACCTGACAATCTAACTGTTTGCGCTTCATGCTCAGCTCTTAAAGCGCCGCATGTATGTGTTCTATATTGATGCATATTCTTCTCCTTAAATCAAATATCAATAAACCTGATAAAAATACAAAATTTTAACTAAAAAAGCAAGCAGTATTCTTCTTGAATAACATATTTTTATCAAAAATATTCAATTATGAAAAAAGTGGCCCAGCAATCTGCATTGTTTTATGCATTAAAAGGGTGAAATAGGCTTCAACCCCTGCCCAGCCTTTGAGGGAATAACAAAACACCATACCATATTTTAAAAAGAGAATCCCTGGTAAAAAACAGATGGTAAAAATATATCCTGCAACCCTAAAATCTGTTTGCTTAGGGTGAATAGACAAACAACTAACAATGAAGTTATACCCTAAGAAAATCCCCAACATAGAGAGATAAAATTCAGGCACTTTCCCAGCAAAGGCAACATAAAGGGGCGTCAAAAGAACCAAAACAAACCAAAATGTTGGGAAAAAATAAGGCGCAAGAGCGATCATCCAATTTCCTTTACCTTCAAATGAAAAAGACCCCCCTACATCTTGATTTACATCTAACCCTCTTGGTTTATGAAATGACAAAACAGCAAAAAGCATATGCGTTAATTCATGTTCCATAATCGCAAAAAAGGACCCTGCCAATGCCGGAATAAACAAAAATAACACACAGGTTGCTAAAAAAGGCAAAAAGAACTGTAAAATCACATCCATATTCGTCAATTTTTCAATCACGTAAATATCTGCATACAATGCTGGAACGGCTATTAACACCATCAAAATACCAATCGGCCATTTTAATTTATCAATTATCCAATTTAAACAATGATTTATTTTTTTCATCTTCCCCACCATAAAAAAAGGATTGTAATTTTAAGTTGTTTTGTTACACTATATCTAATTTAACTTAAACTTGTAAAGGATTTTTTATGTCACCAGAGCTTTTTCTTCTTATTGCCGGCGCTGTGAGCGTTGTTTTAATTATTGTGATTACCAGTCTTATTTTCAAGGTATTAGGTCAAAATAAGCCCTCTCAACCCCCTCTTCTTTCTTCAGAATTAGAAAGACTAGAACGCATCACAAAAGAAGATGCCAGAGCGCTTAGAGAAGAACTTGCCAAATCTTTATTAAACTTTAACGATTCCATTCGAAAAACGGTTGAAGAACGGTTGGATAAAATGAATTTTGACAACAAACAAAAATTAGATGAAATGCGTACAACGGTTGATGAAAAACTCCACGTTACGCTTGAAAAAAGATTGGGGGAATCCTTCTCACAAGTTTCTGAACGGCTTGAAAAAGTTCATCAAGGATTGGGTGAAATGCAACTTTTAGCCTCAGATGTAGGGGGTTTAAAACGTGTTCTATCCAATGTTAAAACAAGAGGAACATGGGGCGAAGTGCAATTAGGTGCATTGTTAGAACAAATGCTAACACCTGACCAATATATTAAAAATGCACATATTGATCCAACATCTCAAGAAGTAGTTGAATATGCCATTAAACTACCTGAAGGAGATGTTCTTATCCCTATTGATTCAAAATTCCCTATTGAAGCTTATGAACGCCTCATAGATGCAGCAGAAAGAGCAGATACAAATCTTATTGATACTGCTTCAAGCGAACTGGATCGGCAAATAAGACTAGAAGCAAAACGAATTGCAAGTAAATATGTCTGTCCACCAAAAACAACTGATTTTGCCATCATGTTTTTACCAACAGAAGGACTTTATGCTGAAGTTATGAAAAAACCAGGTCTTGCAGGTGAGATTCAAAACAAATATCGTGTTTCCATTGCAGGACCGTCAACTTTAGGAGCCTTTTTAAATTCTCTTCAAATGGGTTTTCGATCTCTTATGATTCAAAAACGCTCCGGTGAAGTATGGCAAACATTAAATGAAGTTAAAACTGAATTTGAAAAATATATCACTTGGATTGAGAAAGTTAAACGTAATATTGAACTCACCTCTAAAACACTTGACGAAGCTGACACAAGAACAAGAGCCATGGCAAGGCGTCTTAAAAATGTTACAAATACATCTGAAGACATAAATATCGACACCCTATCTTCGAATGTGACAGAATTACCTTTTAATGGATAAAATAATATATTACGAATTAAATTTTAATTCAACAGCATAAAGGGGGAACCCTTATCAATAATAAGTAAAAAAGAAAGACCTTTTAAAACATACTCATTTAAAAATATAAAACAAACATCAAACAAAATTTTAAGAATTCGTTTTAGATGCGTTTAAGGCTATTTCTGCTAATTTTTCAAGCATTTTTTGGACACCTTTCAATCTTGCTTTAGCATCACCCCATGGACGCATAACAACAAGTTTTTGATCTGGTTTAATTTGAATAGTCCCCATTTGAGATTGAATATAAGCAATCAATCCTGCCGGATTTGGAAATATATTTTGATAAAATGTAATCACAGCGCCTTTTGGACCAACATCTAATCGTTCAATATGAGCTTTCTTAGCCAGTACTTTTAGTTTTAATGTTGCAAAAAGATTTTCTACTGCTTCTGGATATGTTCCAAACCTATCCACCATTTCTGCCGCAAATGAATCAATTTCTTCAGCATTCTCAATCACAGAAACTCTATGGTATAATTCCATTCTTAAATCAAATTCAGCCACATAATTTTCTGGAATAATAACAGGAAATCCCATCGAAATTTGAGGAGAAAAATCATTTTCTAATACATCTTTTTTATTTTCTTTCAAACCCTTAATGGCATCATAAAGCATTTTTTGATACAGAGCAATACCCACCTCTTTAATATGTCCAGACTGCTCATCCCCCAGCAAATTGCCAGCGCCCCTAATATCTAAATCATGACTAGCAAGGGTAAAACCTGCACCAAGGCTATCTAAATTTTGCATAACGGTCAACCGTTTTTCAGCCATAGAAGATAACCTTTTAAATGGTGGCGTCACAAGATAAGCATAGGCTCTTAATTTACCACGCCCCACTCGACCTCTCATTTGATAAAGTGCTGCCAGTCCAAACATATCTGCCTTATGAATAATTATGGTATTCACAGCTCGAATATCAAGACCTGATTCTACAATACTGGTTGCAAGTAAAATATCATATTTATGGTTTGCAAAATCAGTCATAAGCTGTTCCAACTCTTTTGCAGGCATTTGCCCATGGGCTTTAACTATTTTAATGTCAGGCAATAATTTGGTTAAGGTTTGATAAATTTCTGGCATATCAGAAATCCTAGGACAAACATAAAAAACTTGTCCCCCTCTAAAATACTCCCTCAAAATTGCTTCTTTGATAATCACGGCATCAAAAGGTGTAACAAACGTCTTAATTGCCAATCTGTCAACAGGTGGTGTTGCAATAACAGATAATGAACGTACACCAGAAAGTGAAAGCTGTAATGTTCTTGGAATCGGTGTTGCAGTCAAAGTAAGAACATGAACTCCTTTTTTAAGCTCTTTAAGTCTTTCTTTATGTATTACACCAAAATGCTGTTCTTCATCGACAATCACAAGACCTAAATTTTTGAATTTTATATTTTTTGACAAAATAGCATGTGTACCTATCACAATATCTAAAACACCTGTTTCAAGCTCTTTATGAACTTGTTTTGCTTTTTGTCCTGTTACAAGACGTGAAAGAGAACCTATTCTAATTGGAAATCCATAAAACCGTTCTTTAAATGTATTAAAATGCTGTAATGCCAACAGAGTTGTAGGAACAACCAATGCAACTTGTTTACCAGCCATAGCACACAAAAATGCAGCTCTTAAAGCAACTTCTGTTTTCCCAAACCCAACATCTCCACAAACAAGGCGATCCATTGGTCTTCCACTGGCAAAATCTGCTTCAATTTCTTGAATGGTTCTTGTTTGATCTTCTGTTTCAACATAAGGAAATCGTGCACAAAACTCTTGATACATACCATGTGGAGCTAAAATTTTTTCTTGTTGTTCTACTTCTCTAAGTGAAGCTGTTGCAATCAACTTTTCAGCCATCGCAAGCAAATCTTTTTTAACTTTATTTTTCCGAATAATAAAACTTTGTGATCCCAAATGATCCAAAGCAACCCCTTCAGAACCATATTTTGAAAGCATTTCTAAATTTTCAACAGGAATAAAGAGTTTATCACCACCATCATAAACAAGTTCCAAACAATCATGTACAGCATTACCAATTGTCAATGCCTTTAATCCTTCAAACCTGCCAACGCCATGTGTTTGGTGTACAACTAAATCCCCAACATTCAAGACACTAATATCAGTGATAAAATTGGCTTGCTTTTGTTTCTTTGGTTTTCTAATAATCCGTTCACCCAAAATGTCTGTTTCAGTTATTAACAAAAAATCTTTTGCTTCAAAACCATTTTCAAATGGAGCAACCAAAATTGAGGGCGCCTTTTTAAGTGCATCTTTAAAAGTATCAGCTTCATAAAGTGATAAACCTTTGTCCCTGAGCAAACCACTTAAACGCTGTGCTGAACCAAAACTTGAAGCTGTGAAAATAACTTTTTTTTCAAGCCGTTGAATAAAAACAACCACCTCTTCAAACAAACGAGCCGGATCTTTTAAACGAATATCAACAAAACCCTTACCTTTTTTTGATTTTTGATCTTCTGCATTTGGTAAATCAAATGGATAAAATTGAAAAAATGCCGTTTTATTTAAAAAATCTTTAATTTCCTCTTCCGTCAAAAACATATCTTCTTTAGGTACAGGGTTGTAGGGCTTTTCATTAAAAACATCTCCTTGTTTTAATGCGTCAATCCGTGCTTGATAATATTCATCAATTTGCTCTAATTTACTTTCAAGAGCTTTACTTGTTTGAAAATCAAATGAAAAACTAAATCCCTTTAAATAATCAAATATTGAACTTAGTTTTTCATGAAAAAAAGGCAAATAATGCTCTAACCCAGAACTCATTACCCCTTCCGAAACAGATTCATACAAAAAATCTGACTGCACATTTTCAAACAATGTACGATATTTTGTGCGAAACAAGGTTACACTTTCATTTGTAAGTGAAAATTCTGCCATTGGCTTAATAGTTATTGAATTTGTTTTTTTAAGTGTTCGTTGTGTTCCTTCATCAAAAAACTTGATTTCATCTACTTCGTTACCAAAAAAATCAATTCGAACTGGATGAATAAATCCTGCTGGAAAAATATCAATCAGTCCACCTCGAATCGCATATTCTCCAGTATTAATAACTGTGTTCACAGATTTATAGCTGTTTTTTTGCAAAAATGCCTTAAAAAAATCAAAATCAAGTTCATCACCTTCACTAATTGTAAGAATACGATCTTTAAAAAAAGATGGATCTGGAACCTTTTGAATTAACCCAGCAGGGGTTGTTAAAATAAGACAAGTTTCATCTTCTTTAATTTGGCTAGCTAAATACGACAATGTATCAATCCGTTCTCCTTCAATATCAGATTTAGGAGAAACTCGATCATAAGGAACGGTATCCCATTCAGGAAAAACAAGCACCTTCACCTCCGGTGCAACAAGAGATAATACTTCTTTTATAAATGCAAGTTGCATATCTGATGCCACAACATGACAATGCTTTTGATTTTGTCTTAGTAGCTTTTTAATCACAAAAGATTGATATCCATCTTGAATATTAGATAATTGTTTAATATTATCTTCTTGCATCTAAAATCCTTTATTACAATTTAAAAGAATGAAAATCCAACTGTAAACAAGCTCTCAGCATCTTTTACGTGGCCTTTTTCAACAAAAAGCAAAACAAAGTCCCCTGACTTAACTTTGAATCGCTTATCAGGTAATAAAAAGATACCATCTCTGATGATACCAGCAATTAACACACCTTCTGGGATTTTAATTTTACTCAATTCTTTAGTCGTTATTTTTGATGTTTCTAAAGCTTCTGCTTCAATAATTTCACCCACTGCTGAATTGATGAAATAATCATTTTTTACCTTACCCTTGCGAATATGTTGTAAAATAGCCGAAATCAAAACAGCATTTGGATCAATTGCAGCATCAATCCCCATTTCAAATGTTAAATCAGAATAAAGTTGATTATGAATAAGTGCAGTTGTTTTATCAATTTGATTTCGTTTTGATACCAATGATAACAAAATATTACTTTCATCACTTTGTGTTGTTGCAATAGCAATTTGATAATTTTTTAAATTCAAATCATCCATTAACGCATCATCCAATCCATCCCCGTGAATAACAACTGTTTTATCTAGCTTTTCTGCTAGGAAAAGAGCTCTTGCCTCATCTTTTTCAACAACAGTTAAATTTTTATATTTGGGCAACTGTTCCATTTGTCGTAACAGTTGATAACCGACCTTCCCACCTCCAAAAACAATAACCCCATTGGGTTCAATCTTTTGATAAGCTAAAATATCCAACAATTGTTGAAAATCATCTTTTGCCACAACAAAGTAAACATCATCTAAATATCTAACCAAAGCCTTTTCAAGAGGAACCAATCTATGTCTTCTTCGAATGGCTATTACCTTTGCTCTCAGACCACTTAATAAAGAAGTTACTTCTGCAACTGTTTTTGAAAACATAGGCGAAGATTTTTTACACCGTAATCCAATAACACGAGCCTGGTCTCCTGCGAGTTTAAACAAATCTACAGCTGATGATATAGTTAAACTATCTAACAAGTGTCTTGCCGTTTCCACTTCTGGAGACAATACTACATCTAAATTTTGAGATTTCAAATATTCTTTATATTTTTGACTAAGATATTCATGAGATGTAATACGAACGATTCGTTGAGGAATATTAAAAAGCGTATGAGCAACCCCACAGGCAACTATATTTGTTTCATCACTGCCTGTAACAGCCAAAAAAATATCTGCATACCCAGCACCTGCTTTTTCAAGAACTGAAGGCAAAGCTGAAGATCCCTCAATTGTTTGAATATCCAATTGTTCACTTAAATTACCAAGTCGCTCCACATCATGATCAATTAAAACAATATCATGCTTCTCAGCTCTTAAATATTTTGCTAACCCAACTCCAACTTGTCCTGCTCCTGCAATAATAACTCGCATATTGTCTCCTTTTATTTTCGATAACCGAAAAAATCTTTTATCATTTTTTGAACTTTGTCAACGTCTTTTTCTTGATACAACTGATTTAAAAATTCACCCTTTCCTTCAAAACCTGAAGCATACCAAGCCAAATGCTTACGTGCAACCAATAAACCATGGTTACCATAATAACTCAACATTAAGTCTAAATGCTCTAAAATCAAGTCAGACAGTTGAAATTGAGGAACACTCAACCCTTCAATTTCAGCCATAACCCAAGGCTTACCCAACAACCCCCTGCCCACCATAATACCATCAGCATTTGTGATTTTAAGCATTTCTTGAGCTGAAGCCTTATCCACCACATCTCCATTAGCAATCACAGGGATTGAAAGCGCTTGTTTCACAGCTTTGATAGCCTCTTTATTCACAGCGCCACTGTATCCAGCTTGTTTTGTCCTCCCATGAATAGTTACCCTATCAGCCCCAGCACTTTCAAGCGCTTTGGCAAATGATACAACATTGATATTTTCTTCATCCCAACCGATACGTGTTTTCACCGAAACAGGCACATCCCCTGCAATTTTTTTAACCACTTCAACCAAATGACAGGCCCCTTTTTCATCTTTCATCAACGAAGCACCCGACCCATTGGTAATCAGTTTTTTAACAGGACAACCCATGTTAATATCAATTCCCTTTGCACCATAAAAAAGAGCCTCTTTCGTAGCGTGCGCCATGTATTTTTCTTCAATCCCCACCAACTGCACAATGATATTCTTTTCATCTGAAATGTGAAGCATTTTGCGTGTTACATGGTGGTTGTGAAACAAAGTTGAAATGCCAATCATCTCCGTGTACAAAGGTCTTGAAGTGAACTTTCTTAACATCAAGCGAAACGGCTTATCCGAAATGCCAGCCATAGGCGCTGAAAAAAAAAGTTTATCTTTCATTTAGGCTCCTTCATAACTTTCATTTGTTATTTTAACAGCCTTTTGAATTTTAACTTTTTCAGCCAAACGCTTTAAATCAGGAGACCTTTCTTGCAAATTTTCTTCATTTGGGAACATTTGCTCCATCGCTTTAAAAAACCAATCATATGCTTTTTGATATTCTTGATTTTCTTCGTATAAAAGTGCAACCTTCATTTGTGCTGGAACATAAGATTCATTTGCCGCTTTTAAATAATAGTACATAGCTTTTTCTTCATCTTTTTGAATCCACTTATTTTCCTCATATATTTGTGCCAAACGCATTGCTGATTCAACATGTCCTTTTTCAGCTGCTTTTTTATAAAATGCAACTGCTTTTTGTGGATTTGCAGCTGTATATTCGCCCTTTTCATATGCTCTTGCAATAATATATTGACTATTAACATCTCCATAATCAGCCAACCTTGCATGAAAAGCCATATTCCAATATCCATCATCTTTTGGATCAACAAGATCAGAATGTTTCTTTTGATACTCTTTTAAAAAATGCCTATTTTCTATTTGTTTTTTGTTATGCGCATTTAATGCCAAAATTTCAGCCTCACTAATCTTATTTATAACCCGTGCAAAAACAGGTATTGTAACACACTGGGAAAGAAAAAAACAAAAGCAAAAGTAATAAAAAAGTTTCTTTTTCATCATTTTTATGGTATTTTATATCAAAAATTAATTTATGAATCACACTATAGCAGAAGAAACAAGAAAAGGAAACAAAAAATAATGAAAAAAGTTTTAATCGTTGGTGCCGGCTTAGCAGGAAGTGAAGCTGCCTGGCAACTTTTAAATAGAGGTATTCCTGTTAAAATGGTTGAAATGAGACCTCATAAAACAACACCTGCCCATAAAACAAAGTTTTTTGGAGAACTTGTTTGTTCTAATTCATTAAGAAGTGACGACCATGAAATTAATGCAGTTGGCTTAATGCATGATGAAATGAGAAAAGCAAATTCTTTAATCATGCAAGCTGCTGATGCCACAAAAGTTCCTGCTGGTGCAGCTCTTGCCGTTAACCGTGAAGAATTTGCCAGTTATATTACTGAAAAATTAAAATCCCACCCTCTTTTTGAGTTTGAAGAAAAAGAAATGTCTTTTGAAGAATTACCAAATGACATGCCTGTCATTCTTGCAACAGGTCCTTTAACGAGCTCAAAAATGGCAACAGGATTACAATCATTTACAAAAAAAGAATCTTTACACTTTTTTGATGCCATTGCACCCATAGTTTATCGAGATAGCATTGATATGACAAAAGCTTGGTATCAATCTCGTTATGATAAAGGAGATGGAACAGATTATTTAAATTGCGCATTATCAAAGGACGAATACAACACATTTATTGATGCTCTTTTAACAGGTGAAAAAGTTGCTTTTAAGGATTTTGAAAAAGATACCCCTTATTTTGAAGGTTGCCTTCCTGTTGAAGTGATGGCTGAACGAGGCAGACAGACCCTTCTTTTTGGACCAATGAAACCGGTTGGCCTTTCAAATCCACACGAAAATGGACGCCGCCCTTTTGCAGTTGTTCAATTAAGAAAAGAAAACAAACAAGGCACGTTATTTAATTTGGTTGGGTTTCAAACAAAGTTGACATACAAGGCCCAAAATGAAGTGTTTCGATTAATCCCTGCCCTCAAAGATGCTGTCTTTGCAAGATTTGGAGCTATTCATCGTAACACATTTGTTTGTGGTCCACAAGTTTTGGATGAACGTCTATCTTTAAAAGGAAAAGAAAATATAAAACTTGCTGGGCAACTCTCTGGTTGTGAAGGATACATTGAAAGTGCCGCTATAGGTTTAATGGCAGGACTTTTAACTTTTGATAATCAAATGCCCCTTCCTCCTCAAGAAACAGCTCTTGGAGCCATGGTCTGCCACATTACAAAAGAAGCACAAGAAGATTCATTTCAACCAATGAATATTAATTTTGGTTTGTTCCCAGAAATTGATCTTCCAGAAGGAAAAAAGAAACTCAAAGGGCATGATCGAAAACGTGCATACACAGAACGTGCTAAAAAAACTTTTGATAAATGGTTAAATTTAATCAAATAAAAAGAGGCATCAGGCTCTTTTTGTTTGATATAACTATTTTGTTATTTTTGATAAAGAATTATTAAATCTTCTTTGTAACTTTATATAAAACTCCTTGAGCAAAACCTATCCCCTCTTTTCTAAGTGGTATTTTATTTTTTTCTTGAATATCAAACCCTTTTTCTAAAAGTAATTTTGACACAAACTCCTCTTTGTAAACAAATCTTGCATTTTCTAATAAACTAACATTATCATCACTCTCGCCCAATTCAATTGTAAACAAAAAAGAACCTTTGTCTGTAAGTCGTTCTAAAACAAGAGACAAAAACAATTCTATATTTGAAAAATAACCTGTTACATCACTTGCAACAATTAAATCATATTGATCTTTTTCATTTTTCAAAAAAGAAATAATATCTTGGTGAACAAGCCTGGTATACTCTTCTTTTTCTTGAGCTTTTAACAACATTTTTTTTGAAATATCCACGCCCACTAACGTTTTGAATTTTTTTAAATATACTGATAATGCACCTGTTCCACAACCAAGATCTAATACATTATTAATCTTCCCTTTTTCAATGATTCCTGTTATGTTATCCAAAACCGTTGCTTGCAATTTTTTCATCTCTTTATCATAAGATGAAGCAAACGCATCATAAAAAATCTCTGCATACGATTTAGATAACTCTTCAGTCACTTTCTGTCCCGTTAACGATGCATTTGTGTATTTGGCAACTACGCTATTTGGAAAACTTTTAATCCATCCTTTTGCAAAAGAAAGTGCCTGTTTTTTATCTTTTTTATCTCCTTTTACTAAGTGAGTTAACACATTTTGAATACGAAAATCTAAATCTGAAATTTCCTTATTTTGCACAAGCAAATTAAAATAAAGCCCCGCTGCTTCTGAATAATCTCCTATTTCTTCTAAAATAATAGCTAAATTATAAAGCGAAGAGGTATGATTTGGATTTAAAATAATCACACTTCTTAAATGCTCTAAGGCTTCAGTCAAGCGCTTTTCTTCATAAAGAACAAGTGCCAAATTATGATGGGCGTTTAAAAAGTCTTTATCCACCCCCAACGCTCTTTTATAAGCATCTTCAGCTTTTTTAAAGTTTTTTTCTTTTAAATAAATGTTTCCAAGATTAAAATAAGCATCTGCTAAATAGGCATTTTTTTCAATTGCCATTTCATAAGAAATCTTTGCACTTTCATAAAAACCTTGAGCTTCTTCAATTAAACCTTTTTCATTATAAAATGAAGCGACCTCTTCTATTTTTAAGGCTTTTTCAATGCAACTTAATGCCGGTTTAAATTTTTCAATCAACCGATATGCCTGCGCCAATTGATAATAAAGCTCAGCGCTTTGCCCATAACTTAATGCTTCTTCTAATTTATTTAATGACTCTTGAAAAAGATTTTGTCGTCTTAAAATCAAAGCTTTTCCAATATAGGCTGTCAAAACTGATTTATTAAGAGTTAAACTTTTGTCAAATGCACTTTTTGCAAAATCTGCTTGGCCCTTTTGTAAATAAATAAATCCAATTTCAGCTAAAACAAAAGCATCATCTTTATATGGTTCATAAAAAGAAAGGGCCTCATCCAATCTACCTTGTTTCTCAAGAACAAAACCTAAAGATAATTTATACTGCTTATTATCAGAATATAATTGAACAGCTTGATACAAAAGTTTTTCTGCAGGTTCATATGCCCCCTTTTGGATTGCAATTAACCCTAAAAGATAAAGCCCATCACCTTGTACAGGAGAAATCGCCAAAACTTGGCGAGCAAAATCCTCTGCTTCATCATAATCTTTTTGATTGTATGCATCAAATGCTCTATCCAACATTGCATCGAGACTTGACATTCTTTCTATCCTTTTTAATCATCATCAATTGAACCGTTTCGTCCAATAACCATCTCTTTATTGATATAAACAGCTTCCACCAAACCAAACCCAAAAAAAAGTGTCATCATAGCAGTTCCCCCATATGAAACAAGTGGCAGTGGGACACCAACAACAGGTAATAGTCCTGACACCATTCCTATATTTATAAACACGTATAAAGCAAAATTAACACCAAGCCCTGTTGCAAGGACTTTTCCAAAATAATTATTTGAGATAATTCCAATATAAAAACAGTACGCAATAATACTAAAAAAAAGCAGAATCAACAAAGTTGAACCTAAAAAACCAAATTCTTCAGCAATTAAAGTAAAAATAAAATCTGTTTGCTTTTCAGGCAAAAAATTTAATCGACTTTGCGTACTTTCCATGAAACCTTTTCCAAATAATCCACCAGAACCCAAAGCAATCTTTGATTGCATGATATGATATCCACTTCCTAAAGGATCATTTTCTGGATTTAAAAATGTCATAACACGCTTTTTTTGATATTCATGCAAACAGGTCCACAAAATGGGAATAGCTGTTAAAACACCTGTTCCAACAAGCGCAAATTTCCACCATTCAACCCCAACTAAAAAGAAAATAGCTGCCGTTGCAAATACAAGCATCAAGGCTGTACCCAAATCTGGTTGCTCTAAAATCAAAGACACAGGCAAAATCATCATCAAAGCTGGGGGAATAATCGAACGAATGGAACGAATATCATTGAGCGTTACGCTGTGGAAATATCGTGCCAAAGCAAGTACCAAAGCAATTTTCATCAATTCAGATGGTTGCAAACGCATAAAACCCAAATTCAGCCAGCGTTGCGCCCCCATACCCACATGCCCAAACAAGGTTACGCCAATAAGCAATAAAAAACTAATCCCATAAATCCAATAAGCATACTTCATCCACAAGCGCAAATTCACCATGGACACACAAATAAGCACTGATAAACTCAGTAAAAAACGCATAAATTGCTTATCTGCCCAAGGAGCTACATTCCCATTGGCAGCAGAATAAAGTGTCCCAATCCCAATAAAAACAGTCAAACAAACAAGCGCTAACAATTTGTAATTAAAGGCTTTTATCTTATCTGTCAAAGACAAGTTATAGTTTTTAAGATAACAGTTCCTATCTTTAAAAAAGGGCATTTTAAATCCTTTCTAACTTGTTAGGGGTTTGATTTTCGCTTTTCTTCTTTACCAAGCTCTCTTGGGTGTTTTGTTCACTTTTGAGCAAAAGGGGCATTGGCTGAGGCGCAAGAGAGGTCGGTTGGGCGTTTTTAGGGTTCTGACTTTGCCTTGGCTCTATTTTTAAAGGAATGTCAGATTCTTTTTCCTCTTTTTTTTCAGCTGGGAAAAGTCTTAAAGCCTCTTTTAAAATCTGGCTTGCAACAGGGGCCGCAGCCGAAGCACCCCCTCCTCCATGTTCCACCATTACAACAACGGCTAAACGAGGCTTATCCAAAGGAGCATAAGCGCCAAAAATAGCATGATCTCGGTATTTCCAAGGCAGTTTATCTTGCGAAATCACACCTTTTTCACGTTCTTTTTTGCTAATACGGCGCACTTGTGTACTTGCTGTTTTCCCAGCCATACGTTCCCCTTTTTGTACAAATCTTGACCGATAAGCTGTCCCCTTTTCATTGTTCACAACCATATTCATCCCAGATTTAACCAATCTTAAATGCCATGCATTGAGATTTAAAGAAGGGGGATTTAAAAGTTCTTGCCCTTGAATAATATGAGGTTTAACCTTATAGCCTCCATTTGCAATTTGACTGATTAAATAAACAAGTTGCAACGGTGTTGTTGTGATAAACCCTTGCCCAATGCTTAAGTTAATCGTATCACCTGTGCGCCACTCATCTTTAAAACGGCTCTTTTTCCACGCACTCGAAGGAACGAGCCCCTCTTTTTCGCCTTTAATTCCAATATCAAGAGCTGACCCCAACCCAAAGCGCCTTGCCATAGCAAGAATTTTTTCAGCCCCAATCTGCTCGGCAATTTGATAAAAATAGACATCACAAGAATGCATCAAGGCTTCTTCTAAATTCACAAAACCATGGCCCCCTCGTTTCCAACAGTGGAAATCATGATTCCCCACCGTATGCTTGCCATTACAATAAATTTTCTTTTGCTGATAAGTGGCCTTTTCTTCCAAAGCAGCCAAACTTACCACCAATTTAAAAATTGACCCTGGAGAATAAGTCCCTGTCAATGCTTTATTTTGCAAAGGGCGCCGTTCATTGTTAATCAAGCTCTTCCAAACCTTTGTGGAAACTGGCATTGTGAAAATGTTGCTGTCAAACGAAGGAGAAGAAACCAACGCCAAAATAGCCCCTGTGTTCACATCCATCACAATAGCACTCGCTGCCTCCCCATTCAATGCTTCTAATGCCACTTTTTGCAACCTTGAATCAATGGTTAGATTTAAGTTTTCACCTTTTTCAGCATCTTTTTCTTCCAACACCCTAACCAAATGACCATAAGCATTCACTTCACGTTTGCGCATCCCAGGTGAGCCTTTTAAAACAGATTCAAAGGAATGTTCAACGCCTGTCCTTCCAATTCTGTACCCTGGCAAATCAGCCAAAGGACTATCTGGATTATTTTCTAAATCCCTTTCGTTTAATAAAGAAACATAACCGATTAAATGGGCATTTTGTTCTTTAAAGGGATAAAATCTTGTCAACTCTTCCTCAATTTGAAGCCCTATTAAATCCGGCGCATTCAAATGCAATTTAGCAATATCAGAAAAAGAAAGGCCGTCTTTAATCAACACAGGCATATAAGCTCTCTTTTTTTTCAAATCCTTTTGAATGCGTGTGATTTCATCTTCTTCCAAAGGAATAATTTTTGAAAAATTTTCAATCACTAAATCAACATTTTGCGCTTCATCTTTAATTAAAATTGCTTGGAATGTTTTTTTATTTTCAGCCAATCTGACGCCGTTTCTATCAAAAATATTACCCCTGCTGGGCATGGTTAATCGAATAGATGTGCGATTTTTATCTGCTAAAAACTTGTATCTCTCCCCTTGCAAAATTTGCAAATAAAATACTCTTGAAATTAAAATAGCAATCAATAAAAGAAAAAAACCCAGCAACACCAAAATGCGTTTTGAAAAAACACGATCTTTTTCATACTTCCAAGGGGCACTCATTCACACCACCCCTGTTTTTTGATTAATAAAAGCTGATAAAGCAGCGCAAAAAGGATACATGACGCCCACGAATATAAAACCTCTTAAAAAACTTGAAAAAGGAATTGTCCTATCCAAAAAAACACGTAACAACAACAAGTTAAGCACCAAAACACCCAACAATGTTACTAAAAAAACAGCCCATTGTTTTTGAAAAGATAAATGCATAATCATGCGTCTGTTAAACCCAGCTAAAAAGGCCCCCATTAACAATGCAAATGATTGAAATCCCAATGGATAGGCCATAAAAAAATCAGAAGCAATCCCCAATAAAAACACAAAAACCAAATTCAATTTTTGAGGGTTAAAAATGCTGAAATAAAAAACAAAACAAAATAAAAGAGAAACAAGTGGATAAGATAACCCAAATTGAAATAAAAAGGCACTTTCTAAAAAGGAAAAAAGCATCAACACCAAAAAAGGCGTGAGCAAAGCCACATATTTTTGAGCCAAAACCTTTTGCATCAGCGTTCCTCTTTTACCTGTTTTAAGGGTGTTTCAATCAATCCCCCCAAATCAAAATGAACCACTTGAACAAAGCTGTTATTCCGAGATGTTTCCATCAAAGAAACTTGAAAAACCCCCTCTTGAATCTTCACATGCCCAATCATCAATCCTTCTGGATAGACACCAGCCACACCAGAAGTTATCACCTTATCCCCCTCTTTGATAAAATGCTCCTCTGGAAGTGCCGTTAAAAAAGGCATCTTTGTGTTATCCCCCACCAAAATAGCTGGGGTTTTTCCCTCACCCACAAAGACTGGGATTCTTGAATAATAGTCGGTCAATTTGAGCGCTCTGGAGGTTTTTAAATTCACCTCAATCACACGCCCAAATAAAGCATTATGACGCATTAAGACGTCCCCTTTATAAATCCCTGTTTGAGAACCTCCTTCCAACACAATGGAATGTGAAAAAGGAGAGTTATATTCCCCTAAAATGCGCACCAATTTTGTCTGCGCTTCAAAAATGGGCTTATAATTTAAAATAGCCAACAATTCTTTTTGTTCCAACGCTAATTTATAAGCTGTGTGTTGCCAGCCTTTTAAACGCTCATTTTCAGCCCTGAGACGCTCATTTTCATCATACACATTCACATAATTTTTAATAAAGGAAACTTGATGAATCGCCGTTTCAAATGGGGAAGAAACTATATGCATCACAGGCATAAATGAATCATAAATCGCACGCCTTGCTTCATAAATCAACGGATGAGATGTATAACTTAAATAGACAAACAACACCAATGAAATAAACGCCATTGGCAAGGCAACAAAACGTTTGAGCTGCTGTTTAATGCGTTGCAGTCGAAAAAACTTATTGCTTGCCATAGAGGTCTCTTCTTCAAATTAAAGTGCCTTTAAACTTGTTCGCTCAAAAGCACAAATTGTTAATACATACTGGTTAAAATATTTTCAAACTTGCCAATTTTTTCAACAGCAATACCAGAACCTAACGCCACACATTGAAGGGCATTTTCAGCCACTGAAACAGGCAACCCTGTCGCTGCTCTTAAAACAGAATCTAAGCGTCTAAGTAAGGCACCACCTCCGGTGAGCATAATCCCTCTATCCACAATATCAGCTGCCAATTCTGGGTCAATATGTTCTAAAGCAACTTTAACAGCTTCAACAATTTGAGCCACAGGTTCTGCCAATGCTTCGGCAATTTGACGTTCAGTTACAACAATTTCTTTTGGAACGCCATTTCTTAAATCACGTCCTTTGACAGGGATGGTCATTCCCTCTCCTTCTGTTGGAATAGAAGCAGCAGCGATTGCTTTTTTAATCCTCTCAGCTGAGGCTTCACCAATGAGCAAGCTATGATTTCTACGAATGTAAGAAATAATGGATTCATCCATTTTATCCCCGCCGACACGAATAGAACGAGCATAAACAATACCCCCTAAAGAAATAACAGCAACCTCTGTTGTGCCCCCACCAATATCAACAACCATTGAGCCAAAAGGTTCATTCACTGGCAACCCAGCACCAATAGCTGCAGCCATTGGTTCTTCAATTAAAAAGACTTTTCTGGCTCTTGAATTGTCAGCTGCGTCTTGAATAGCACGACGTTCAACTGCTGTTGAACCTGATGGCACACAAATCACAATCATAGGACGCGCCAATGACTTATGCCCCAATGCTTTTTGAATAAAACGCTTAATCATTTCATCAGCCACATCAAAATCAGCAATCACCCCATCTCTCAAAGGACGAATGGCTTGAATTTGCCCAGGGGTACGCCCTAACATTTGTTTGGCTTCGTTGCCAACAGCAATGACTTGCTTTTTGCCCCTGTGTTCAGCAATTGCCACCACTGATGGCTCATTCAAAACAAGCCCTTTACCATGCACATAAACCAAGGTATTAGCCGTTCCAAGGTCAATTGCCATATCGCAGGAAAAGTGTTTTAAAATACTTTTAATCCGTTCTAATTTAAACATAATAATCAGCGCCTTTCTTGATAATTTATTTCTTTTTTAACTGTTTTACACGAAATTGATTAAAAAAACAAGTCTTTTTTTTAATGGAATAGCCCCTCTTTTTAAAAGTCATTTTTTAATAAAAAAAAGAGCCAACACTTATTTGTCAGCTCTTTTTATCCCCCACTTATTGATTAGAAATGGTACTTCACATTGGCAACACCCGTGTGGTTTGTGTAATCTCCTTTAAAGAGACCTTCATATTCTAAACCAATTTCGGTGCGTTTATCAATTTCAAGACCCATTTTAACACCGATTTCAACACCAAAACGGTCCATTTCTTCCGTTTCATAGGTGTAACTAGCGCCATTTAATAGAACAACGTTTGTATCCATTGTTGGCGTGATGAAGTCATATGTTAAAGCAGCTCTGAGCTCTGGATACATCCACATAGAAGGCGATAATCTGTACCCAAGTGTGTATTTTGCCCCCAAAATACCAGTTAAAGTATGGCTATCTGTTCCTTCAATAGTTTGACCCAATGTATCTGTATATTCTTTTTGTTTAGCATAGACATATCTAAACCCAGCTTCTGGTGAAATCACACCACTGACCCAATTGCCAAAAACAACAGGACCAAGCTTGTAACCAGCAATTGCTTGTGCGGCAACTATATTAACGTCAAATTCTGATTCAACCTTACGCGAGAACACAGAACGTTCTTCTTTAACCTTTGAGGAGCCGTACAACGCAAATGCATTGGCATAAAAACGGCTTGGACTGTATTCAGCATAAACGGCACCGGCTGTGGTTTCAATTTCAGTATCACGGTTAGAAGTGCTACCATCACCTGTTGTATAAGCAATCATTGCACCGACTTTTAAAGTTTTTGTTAATTTCGCTTCAATACCAGCTGCAATACCCATGGTATCCATATCCCATTTATTCTTTCCAGAATACTCTGATTGCCCATAGATACCCTCTACCCAAACATTTGATGTATGACGTGGAGCCTTGTAATGTATCTTTCCGTTATAAACATAATGTGAGCGTTCAACTGAAGAATAAAAACGCTTAGCTATTGCATTTGAAATTTGACGTGTCACTTCATTGGCATGCGCTGTAATTAAACTTGAAGTATCAGGTGTAATAGCATTGATAGCATCTTGATATTCTTGAGAATTAAAGCCTTGAACTTGAGCCAAACCATGCAATTGTGTTCGAATAAATTGAGCATCATCATTTTCTTCAATGACTCCACCATCTAGCCAAGCATCTGAAGCAGATTTGTTGTAATTTTCACAATCACCCGATGGGCAATAAGGATTCACAGGTTTAGCAACAATACCCGCACCATTTCCTTGATTTGTCGCTGAAGAATTACCTCTTTCAATAATGTAAACACCTTTTTCCCCTGCTTTTTCAGTGATATTGTACAAATGGTTTTCAGCAATGCCTGCAAATCCCCCCTGTATTGTGCTTGTTGCTTCACCCCCTGTTGTGGATGGGGTGTTGGCATCTGCCTCAACTTTAAAGATTTGATATTCTTTTGATTCCCCTTTTTGAAGTTCATCCACATCAACAATAACTTGCAATTGTGTCCCTTGCCCTGAAATGTTGATGTTGCTGCCTGCAACAACTTTACCATTAGAGTTATCACCAACGTGAGTAATAACTTTTGAATTTTGGTTAACATTAAACACATCTGTATAAATTGTGTTTAATCCCAAATCAACAATTGAATCATTGATAGAAATGGTTCCAATTGTCTTGTCGGTTGTCTGCCTCGTATTAATACCTGTTAATTGCAACATACTGTTGTTGATATTCAAAAGCCCAGCATTGTAAATATCTCCTGACTGATCCAAAAGTGTATGAGCCCCTGCTGGATATGGAATATCTGTATATGGCTCATAATTAATAGCCATTGTATCCATTACACCTTGAATTGTGACAGTTCCAAGGTTGTAGATATTGCTACCTAAATCAGCTTCATTGTTTCTAAAGGAAACTTTGGAGCCCGAAATGGTCATTTGGGCACCTGCATCATTATAAATGGCACCCCCTAATGCAGCTCTATTTCCTTCAAAATAGGCTTCGCCCCCTAATTCCATGATGCCTTTATTAAAAATAGCGCCACCACCAGTGGTTGCTTCGTTATTTTTAAAATACACATTACCATTAAAGTTCACACGCCCTGTGTCGTTGGCAAAAACATCATTATAAACAGCGCCACCATAACCCTTAGCATTTTCACTCAATGCTTTGTTAGCTTCAAAAGTAACAGTTGTACCTGCACCAAAAGTGGTGTTCCCTTCAGCGTTATAAAGCGCACCACCCCTTGCTTGAATAAAAGAAATATTATGGCGATTTAACTCTTCAGAGGTATATGTATTTTCAGCAATCAAGTTGCGCGCTTCGTTACCTCTAAACAAAATCTGACTACCATCTCTAGAAGCATTAAACTGAATTGTTGCATAGTTCACAATCGCACCACCAACAGCGAATGTTGAGCCAATAATCTTATTATCAACAAAAGAGGCATCTCCATTAAAAGTAATCTTTGCAGTGGCCCCTAACGTTTGAAGCGCGCCCCCTTCAGCGTATGAAAAACCTCTATTAGCTGTGATCGTATTTCCCGTAAAAGAGGCCAACTTATTGAAAGTAATTTGACCATCTGACAAATATACACCAGCACCGTTCCCTGAAGATTGCATTGACTTACTAACAATTTGGTTACCAGTAAATCTCACAGCATTGTTAAAATCAACAACAGAGTACTCACCTAAAGAATAAAGCCCAGCACCAGCTGCAACCGTACCATTATCTACATTTAAAAGAGTTGTTTTATTCCCTGAAAAAACAGTTGTTCCATCAAAGATAAGTTTACCCTTCATATTGTGGGCCCCTGCCCCATAGGCAAAGAAACCGTTGGAAATTGTTTCATTCTGATTAAAGACCACATCCCCTTTAAAGTGAATAGTTGGATTTTTAATTTCAGCTGTTTCACCCTCTCCAGTATTCGAATAATCTTTCCCTTGGTTGTAAAGACCACCCCCACGGTTGTTATAAGCATTTTGAGCAATATTACCTTGGAAAAGAGCTGTCTTATAAAAAGTGATATCTCCTGCATTATAAAGACCGGCACCGTGGTTTTCTGAATAAACTGTTTCTTCACCATAAAAATGGTCCAAAACGTTACCGACAAAAGAGGCATCTCCTTTAATATCAGCCGTTCCAGCATTATGCAACCCTGCGCCTAACCCATTTGTTGTATAATAATGAATAACATTATCTTTTATCCCACGAGAGCCTGTTGTAACAAGGTTATTTTTAAAAAGAAGTGCTGTATCTTTTTCAGTTGCCATATACTTTTCATTATAAAAAGTACCCCTTGCCATCAAATCGGCACCAGCTTTGCCCGGAAAATCACCAATCCCATCAATCTTTGCATACGTTTCATTTCCAACAAATGAAATATTCGTCCCAGAAAAAACCATATCCCCATTGTTATGAATAACAGAACCGGTAAAATCGGTAATCCAGTCTGCATTGCTACCAGATTGTATTTTTTGTGTATAATAAGCATCTTGGAAAGATACATTACCCATAAATGTTAAGTTATATTTATCAGTTGATAACCAATTTTCATGAACCCCTACATAAGGATAACTTTCTGCTGTTCCTAAATAATCATTAATATATTCCTCAAATGTAGGACGTTTAAGAATAAACTCTTGCCCAGGGTTTGGAACAGTAAAGCCCTTTTCAGCCCCTTCAGATCCTTTCAACTCAATGGTCATAGTCCCTTGCAAAAGAGCATTTCTTAATTCTGTACCATCATTAATCAATGTTAATCTGTCATCATCCTCAGCAAGAACCGTTAATGGAAAACACACGGAACTTAATAAAAGGCTGGCAAATGCAAACCGTACGACAACCCCACTCAATCCTAAACAAACGTTAGAACGATTATCCCCCATAAATAGCCTCCTACATGCATATTTATCATAAAGTATACTTTTATACTTTTAGTATTATGAAAAGATAAAATAAATTGCAAGCGCTTTTTTTAATTTTTTTTATCTATTGAATCAAAAAAAAATCCTTATACGTATTCAACTTAAATAACCTGTACATATTATTATATTATTTTAAATTGAAGAATACATCTATTCCATTATATTCTGCAACTTCTCCTAGTTCTTCTTCTATTCT
>JAZSGT010000037.1:0-31909 GCA_045532865.1 Alphaproteobacteria bacterium | reverse complement strand
TTTGTTGAAACTTTACCAAAACTTGTTCCAGATTTTGCATTAACATGTGTTAACAATTCTGAGTCATTTTTAAAGTTAATTGTTCCTGTATAAAGTGTTGACTTACCAATATCAATACGGCTATCATCAAGGTTGATTGTGCCTGTTTTTGAAGTGTCTGTATTAATAACACCTTTTGTTAAATCTGAATGTTGGTGTAATTGCAAATCACTTCCTGTAATATTGAGCGTACCAACATTACGGATTGTTTGTCCGTCAGCGAGCAAGTGTTTGTGATTAGATATTGTTGGAATTGTTGTGTTTTCATTATAAGTATCCCAATTAACGTAATCTAAATCGATTGTATCACTTGCATTGTTGATGTTGAATACCCCTGTACCAGCATTATAAATAGCTGTACTTGATAAATTATAGGTTGTATCATTATTTGTATTTCCGGAGAAAGAGCTCTTATAAGCATCATTTAAAGTGAATGTACCAGCATTATAAATAGCACCACCATGAGTGTTTGCTGTATTGTTTATAAATACATCACCATTTGAAGTATATGTTGCGCCTTCAGCGTTGAAGATAGCACCACCAGAACCTTCACCCGTGCCTGCATGTCCAGCTACGTTGCCAGAGTATGTTGCACCGGAAGAAGTATAAGTACCAGTGTTATAAATGGCGCCACCATGGTAGCCAGCTTTGTTATTTGAGAAACTTGTTGAGGCTCCGTTTGCAGTAATTTGGCCTTCATTTTGAATAGCGCCACCATGTGTGCTTGCTGTATTTCCTGTAAACACATCGTTTGTTGCATTATAAGTTGCCCCTTCAGCGTTGAAAATGGCACCACCATTTTTAGCAGTGTTTGTATTGAATGTGTCACCATTTACTGATGTATAAGTGCCAGCATTATAAATAGCGCCACCATATAATGTTGCACTGTTGCTTGTGTATCCTACGCCAGCTGATTTTGCTGTTGCTTGGTTTGCAATGGCACCACCAGCACCTCCATTCGCATTTGTTGCTTTGTTGTTTGTAAAGGTAATATTTGATTTGCTATTTTGAAATCCACCAGCATCGTTTGTTAAATTAAGGGTGCCTTGCATGTTGTAAATAGCGCCACCAACATTGCCAGCTTCATTTCTGTTGAAGTTTGTTGTTCCTTTAACAGTTGTTGTGCCTTGGTTATAAATAGCACCGCCACCAACAGTTGCTTTATTGCTTGAGAACTGACCGTTAGCAACGGTTACATTTCCAGCAGGATATGTGTAGCTTGTGGAGGCCCCATTAGCCGTTTCTGTGTATGTTGCTTGGGCATTTGAAATAGCACCACCAGAGCCTACTGTTGCAGTGTTTGAAACAAATGTGTCTCCGGTTGATGAAAGTGTGCCACTGTTGTGGATAGCACCACCTGATTGTGTTGTTGCTGTATTTGAATCGTACACGTTAGATGTTGATGTAACCGTTGTATTATCGTGAATAAAAACAGCACCACCAACAGTTGCAGAGTTGTTGTAGAATATATTTGATTTATCTGATTGTGTGCCACCATCAATGTTTAGTCGTCCTGCAATATCAATAGCACCCCCATGACTGGTTGCTGTATTACCAATAAATGTTGTTGCATCTGAAATTGTGATATTGGCATTTTCAGCATTAATAGCTGCACCGTTGTCATTGCTTGCGTTAAATGCAAATGTGGAGCCTTTAATGGTTGCTTGAGGATTTGTGCTTGACAATTCTTTTCGAATATGAATAGCAGCACCTTGTTCGCTTAAATTAGTGCCCTTAGTTGTGTCTGAAAAAGCAAAGATTGAATTGTTAACTTCTAAATTTGCATCAACAAGGTGAACAGCAGCTACATCACTATATTTAACATTTGTGCCATTTGCTTGTAAATAGTTTGTGAGGTTTTCAATATGGCCTGAGATTTTGTCTGCTGTAACATTATTATAATCAAGACCATTTTGATTAAATGAACCCACATTGTTAATGGTTAATTTACCAGCAGTTGTTGCTGTTGTGCCTGGATTTTTAATGGCAAGGGTGCCTTTGATAACTTGATTATAAGCATTGTTCCCATTAATGGTTAATTGGTTGGGATTGTTAATTGATGTAAATTTACCTCCCGAGCTTCCAAGATCTGGGGGAACAATAGTGTCAGTTGATGCTGATGAAGGAAGTGTGTATGAATATGAACCATTTGTCCCAGAATTTGTCTTTGTTTGAATAATTGAGATGGCGTCTGTTAATTTTTGTGCACCTTCATTGTTGAGATTGACAGTTGTGGCTTCTGTCGACAATGCAGAAAAAGTGCATATACAAAAAATGGTTGATCCAAGTAAAATGGATTTAAGTTTAGTGTTTATCATTCGTTCCTCCTAAAAGAGAAAAAATCGTTGGAGTATAGAATGATTTGTTTAAAAATAAAAAAGTATCATCATTTGAATTTTTAAAAAGATCATTCATAAAAATATTCTCCTCAGATTTTGTTGTTTTTTTGAGTTATCATAAGTATATTGTAACATATTTTTTTATTTTTTGAACAAAAAAAATAAAAGTATTTGAAAAAAAAGTTATTTTCAATTATGATCTTCAGAAAGGAGAACGCTATGAGAATGCAAAAATTAATATCTTTTTTATCTGATTTTTTTAGATTTGACTTTTTTTTGAATGAATTTAAAAAATATGCCCATTTTGGAGGAAGAACAGCTCGAAAAGAGTTTTGGCTTTTTATTCTAACAACAATGATGATCTATATCGGTGTTGCGAAAATGGCGTATATGCTTGAAAAACCTTTGATTTTGTTTTGGTTTGAAATTATAATGTTTTCACCTATTCTTGCCACAATTGTTCGAAGACTTCATGACGTGGGCAAAAGTGGCTATTTAATTCCAGGTTGCTTGATATTCAGTGTTGTTTTTTTCTTTTCGATTGGTCTTTCTTTTCAAAATTATATTTCAAAAGAACAGCTGAGTTTGTTGGCTTATATTTCTCTTTTAATAGCGATATATCCAATCTTTTTGCTTTTTAAAAGATCATCTCCTAATTTGAATAAATATGACACAATGCCTTCTCATCCTTATCGCCATGGGTTTATGGCAGTTTTATTTATTTTATTTTTAAATGGAGTTATTTATTTGTTGCAGTTTCATATAAATAATCCGCAAATTTTATCTGAAACTTCTCAAGAGCTGAGTGCAGAAGAGTTATCCCAAGTTGATGAAATTGTGAATAAATATAAAAAAGCTCACGAATAAAAAAAGACCAGAGTAAACTCTGTTTTTTTTAATCTTGTTTTTCTAAGAAACAAGCATCACCATATGAAAAGAAACGATATCCATTTTGAATGGCTGTTTGATAAGTTTTTTTCATTGTGTCAATACCTGCAAAGGCGCAAACCAGCATAAACAATGTTGAGCCAGAAAGGTGAAAGTTTGTAAACATTGCATCAACTGCTCTAAATTTGTAGCCAGGAGTGATAAAAATGGATGTATCACTTTCAAATGGATGGATAATACCATTTTCGTCGGTTGCAGATTCAAGTAATCTTAATGATGTTGTTCCGACTGTAATAATTCTTCTGCCTTCTTTTTTAGCTTGGTTGAGTTTATTAGCTGTGTCTTTGGATAGAACACCAAACTCGGCATGCATTTTGTGATCATCTGTATCTTCAACTTTAACGGGTAGAAATGTTCCACCACCAACATGAAGTGTTACAAAAACTTTTTCAATCCCTTTTTCTTCCAATCGTTTGAACAAATCATTTGTGAAATGAAGTCCAGCAGTTGGAGCGGCAACAGCACCTTCATGCTTTGCATAGATGGTTTGATAGTTTGCTTTGTCTGATTCCTTCCCACCTTGTTCTCTTTTAATATAAGGAGGTAAAGGCATAATCCCTGTTTGATGTAAGGCACTCATCAAATCAGCACCATTCTTGTTGAAGTGAAGGACAACAGGACCTTCAATTTTTTTTTCAACAACTTGAGCTGAAAAATCATCGCTGATTAAAATTGTATCCCCGATTTTAAGGCGTCTTGAATTTTTAATTAGAGTTTCCCAGTTGGATAAATTTAATTGTTTGAAAAGGGTTATTTCAAAATGAGCTTCACCTCTTTTACCATAAAATCTGGCAGGAATAACCTTTGTATCATTGAAAACAAGGATATCGCCTTTTTTTAAGATTTTATCTAAATCAAAAACATGAAGATGATTAATTTCACCATTAGGCATTAGATGTAGTAATTTTGAACTATCGCGAGGATTTGCTGGTTCATTGGCGATAAGTTCAAGTGGCATCTCGAAAGTAAAAATATCTGTTTTCATTAGTTTATCCTATTATTTTTTTTCTAAAATTATACATTTTTTTACTTTTTTGTCAAGCGTGTTTTTTATTGACAGGTTGAGTTTTTTATGGTATTTTGAAACCAAATTTTTAACCATAGGAGCACTATATGAAAAAAATTTTTTTACTCCCTTTGATTGGTTTGAGTTCATTTTTATCTGCATGCTCAGGTCAATATGTTCATACAACAGAACCCCGTTCGGTTGTTTATATGGGGCAACCGGCAGCAGATGTGTATGAAAATTTTGGAAAACCAACTAAAATCAAAAGATTAAAACAAAATGCTCAAGTTTTGATTTATCAAAAACAAGAGATAGAAAAAGATTGGGCGTATCGTTATTTTCATAGCTGTGAAATGCAGTTTTACATGGTTGATGATCGTGTTTCAGATTGGTTCTCAACAGGTGATATGTGTGCGATTAAATCAAATAGATACAGTGATGTAGATTGGGAACAACAAGATAACGGATTGTTGTCATTCTTTAATGAAAGTCCTTTGTATGAAGAAGTGCCATCATCTTTTGGAGGTTATTATTCAGAAAAAATTCCTGCAGATGCATTTGGTGGATATTCTTATAGTGAAAATAGGGGTATGTCTCAAGATGTAGATTATGGATTTTTTGATGCACCTAAAACTCAAAAAATAACAACAGGTATGTATACAATTCCTTCAGATGCGTTTTAGTGAAGTTAAATAAATAAAAGAGCTCTTTTCCTAAAATTGGAAAAGGGTTTTTTTATGCAATAGAAATTCTTATATTCTTTTATTTGATATAAAAATAACACTTGTCAAAGATAAAAAAAGAGTTTAAACTTCATTAAAACTTGTCTCGAAGGGATGGATATGAAAAAAGGGAATCTTTGGCTTTTAATATTTTTTGTAATAGCATTGACAGGAACAGGAACAGTTTTTGCTACACCTACATCTGATGATTTAAAACGAATTGAAAAGCAGTTACAAGAGGAAAGAGCTGTTCATTTGGAATCTCAGAGACAATCAGATAAATTAGCCAATGAAATTCGAAGTGTTCAAAAGCAAATGGTGCGTTCAGCTCAAGCTATTCAGGAAAAAGAAGATACATTATCTCAATTAGAAACAAGATTGGATGAATTAAGAAAAGAAGAAGAAACACTTTCTCAAAAATTGATGCAATCAAAGGCGCAAACGGTTCATCTTGTGACAGCATTGCAATCTTTAGCATTAAAACCAAAGGAACAGATTTTTTTAGAAAAACAAGCTCCAACACAAATATTAAGAAGTCGAATGATGCTTAATAGCGCAGTTCCAATTGCGCAACGAATGACTCAAGATGTTCTTTTAGATGTAGAAAAGTTGGAAGAAACAAAAGTTGAAATTCAAAGTCAAATTCGAAAAGTTAAAGAAACAATGGAAAATTTGACGAATAAAACAGAACAATTAAATGGTTTGATTTCAAAGAAAACAAAGTTACAAGCTGAATATGATGCTTCAAATGAACTTTCACGTAAAAAGATTGCAACTTTGGCTGGACAGGCAAATGATTTAAAAGAATTACTTCAACGTCTTGAAAAAGAAAGACAACGCCAGCTTGAGATTGAGCGAAAGAAAAAATTAGAACAAGAAGAAGCTCAAAGAATGGCGAGATTAACCTCTTTTTTCCCATCAAGTTCTTCTTTTGAAAAATCAAGAGGATCGCTTCCTTATCCTGTTGTGGGGCAAATTGTAGAAAATTATGGTGATGTAACCATGAAAGGAATGCATGCAAAAGGATTGACAATTTCAACAAGGGCAGGGGCTATTTTAAGGGCTCCATTTACGGGGCGGGTTTTGTTTTCGGGTCCATTTAAAAGTTATGGAAAAATGTTGATTATTGATTGTTCAGATGGTTATTTGTTGCTTCTTGCAGGACTTGATGAAATGAATGCATTTACAGGACAAGAAGTTATTGCAGGTGAGCCAGTTGGCAGAATGGGGACAGAAAGAACAAAATTATATATTGAAATTCGAAAAGATGGACAAGCTATTGATCCAGGTCCTTGGTTTCGAAAATAAAAGTAAAGGAGCTTGAAATGAAACAAACAATATTTGGAGGGATATTAGGTATTCTTTTGATCTCGGGAGGGTGTGTTTTTGCTGACACGCAAACAAAATCTCAAGAGACAGGTTTAAAAGATGATCCATATGCTTTGATGGAATTATTTGGTGTAGTTTATCAAGAAATTAAAAAAGAATATATTGATGAACCAACGGACAAAAAGTTAGTTGAGAGTGCAATTAATGGTATGTTGACAAGTTTAGACCCTCATTCTTCGTATATGTCACAAGAAGATTTTGATGATTTAGAAGCTCAGTCTAAAGGGGAGTTTGGTGGTCTTGGAATGGAAGTAACATCAGATAAAGGTTTTGTTCGTGTTGTTTCTCCAATAGACGATACTCCAGCATTTAAAGCAGGTATTCAGTCTGGTGACTTTATTACACATATTGATGGAGAAGCAGTTGTTGGACTTTCTTTACAAGATGCTGTAAAAAAAATGAGAGGAACCCCTGGAACAACTGTTAAACTTAAAATTTCACGTTCTCAAAAAGAACCTTTTGATATTAAGTTAACAAGAGCAATTATTGTTCCCAAACCTGTTAAATATGAGGCTAAAGGAAATGTTGGGTATGTAAGAATTTCATCCTTCAATGAAAAGACTGTTGAAAAATTGCATGAAGCTGTTTTTAAATTAACAAAAGATATTGGGAAAGAAAATTTAACAGGTTTTGTTGTTGATGTTCGTAATAACCCTGGTGGATTGTTGGATTCTGCAATTGGCGTTGTTGATACTTTTTTGGCAAAAGGTGAGATTGTTTCAACAAGATCTAGAAATCCAGAAGAAACAATTCGAGCATCTGCAAAAACACCTGATATGACAGATGGAAAACCCTTAGTTGTGTTAATTAATGAAGGATCTGCATCTGCTTCTGAAATTGTTGCAGGTGCTTTGCAAGATCATAAGCGTGCGCTTATTGTTGGTTTGAAATCTTTTGGAAAAGGATCTGTTCAAACAGTTAAGCCTCTTCCAGGGTTTGGGGGATTAAAAATGACAATTGCAAGGTATTATACACCATCTGGTAGATCTATTCAAGCCAAAGGGATTGAGCCCGATATTGTTATCCCTCGCGCTAAATTAGAAGAAGAGCCCGTTATTGAAGGGTTTGGTGAAAGAGATTTGCATGGAGCATTAGCTGCTGAAGAAAAAACAACGCAAAAAGAAAAGAAGAAAGAAAAGAAAAAAGAGGTTTTACCTGAAGACAAAGAAAAGAAAAATGAAAAGGCAGATTATCAATTAGATCGAGCGATTGATATTTTAAAAGCGATTGCTCTTTATCAAGAAAAATAAAAAACGTAAAAGCCCAAGATATTTTAGTCTTGGGCTTTTGATTTTCTGTTTAAATTAGTTAATTTTTTAAGTATTTTGATTGTCTTTTTTGTTTGTAGATGCAATATTTGAATCTTCATCAGACATTGAATTTGAAATAACTGTTGATATAATTCCTGACAAAGCAGAATTTTTTGTCAAAAGAGCAGCTGTTGCTTGTAAAAGTAATTTTAAAATATCAGAATTTGATTTTTTGTTATTATTATTTTCATTTTATGCAATTTGCTGTTGTTCAGCTTTTGCTTGATTTTTCTTTAAATTTTCAATTAAATTTGGATCGTTTATTTGGTTGTTAACCAATCTTGACTGTTCGGTGGGTTGAGGTGTTTGTTTAGTGTTTTCTGAAGCAAGTTGAATGGGGGCTTCTGTTGATAAGCCTTTTTTGAATGCAAAAGCGACAGAGCAGTTGCGTGCAAAAGCTTCACCTCCCAAAACTTTTCCATTTTCCATTTTGGAAATTGCAAGGGTTAATTCTTGTAATACATAGGGATTTTTTAAATTTAAAATACTTGAATCTGTAACAGGAATTCCCCTTTTATTTAATTCTCTTATTACAAAATTGGCGTATTTTCTTGGGTTGTTTCCATCAGAGTAGGGCGCGTATTGGCAAAAGATGTCATAACACGTTCTGTTGTTGTATTTCCGATATAACAAACTATTTAGTGCAGTATACCCATCTTCCAGTGTTGTAAACTGCCTTAAACCATTTTTCCCCATAATACATCCGGGGTTATTGTTTCTTTCGCCTGCTGTTGCCATTTTATTTCCTTTCGTCTTTATGTATATTATACACGAAAAACAGAATAAAAAAAATATTTTTTTATTTCATTGAGTTTTGAAATGATTTTTGTTAGATTGAATGAGTTATGAAGGAGGAGATAAATGGAAAAAAAATATCGTGAAAATGTGGGATTGATGATTGTTAATACCCAGGGCAAGGTTTGGATTGGAGAGAGAATAAATAGTGAAAAGTTTGGGTATAAATATCAAATGCCTCAAGGTGGAATTGATAAAGGTGAAACTATTTTAGAAGCAGCATATCGGGAGCTGTGGGAAGAGACAGGTCTTTTGCCTGAAAAAGTTGAATTTTTGGCAGAGAGTAAAAACTGGTATCAATACGATTTTTTTGAGCCCTTGGAATATAAAGAGGGTTTATTTTATGGTCAACGGCAAAAGTGGGTTTTGTTTAGGTTTAAGGGTGAAGACGTGGATTTTAATTTGAAAGTTCATCCTGAAGAAATAGAATTTTCAAGTTTCTTTTGGGCCTCGATTGATGATGTTGTTCAAATGGTAGTTCCTTTTAAACGAGAGGTTTATTCATCTGTTATTGAAGAATTTTTATCCTTAATTTAAGTATTCTTTTTTTAATTTTGTTGCAATGACTAAAGAGGCTAATATGGCAATGAGACAAAGATAAAATATACCAAAATTCAAGTGAAATTGCAGGGCAATAACATAAACAACAAAAATCACGCTCCAGACAAGTGAAAGAATTCGTCCCCAAGCATTTTTAGGAAGTTCGTTATAAAATGAGGGTCCGATAATTTTTAGGATTGTATATGTGAAAAGAAATAGAAAAATTGAAATTAACGAAATCAAAAAACTTAAAAATACGCCTTGCAGATAAAAAGCTTTTTCTAACAAAACATTAAGTTGTTCTATGGAAAAATTTTTAATAACACCATTATCATGAAGAGTAAATAAAACCTCAGACATAACGCTCAACACATAGTTTTTTTCATTAACGGTGTTGATATTTAATTTTTCCCTAATCACATCTTTATTAATTTGAGGTGTGGTAATAAATTCAAGAAGTGATTGCATTTGAGGTTGACTTAAATTTTCTTGAAAAGGTTTTATTATCTGAAATGAAAGCAATATTGAAAGAAAAAAAGAAAGGGGAATAACGATTTTTAAACCTATTCCTTTTTGCTTAATAAAATAAGAAAGCTTGTTTAACATGGCGTATCCTATCTGAAAAAGGATTTTTTGATGGTGGAGTTAAGGGGGGTCGAACCCCTGGCCTCTGCATTGCGAACGCAGCGCTCTACCAACTGAGCTATAACCCCACAAATGCAACTAAATCATCATATATGTCTTATTTTTTTTTGTCAAGTTTAAAAATAAAAAAGATTGCTTTTTAAAAGAGAGTATGATAAGCCGATACAAAAGGAGATTTTTTAACAATGGGCAAAAAGTTTTTATTTTTATTTGTGATTGTTTTATTTTCAATTTTATTGATTCTACCTTATGGTATTGGGCAGTCAATGCTTAAAAATTTTCCAGAAAGAATAAAATATTTGAAATCATATGGAATAGATATTAACTTTAAAAATATAAAGTCTCCATTTTGTTTTTTTTGCATTCAATTTCAGATTGAAGAAGGGATTGTAAATGTATTAAATCAAACAATTTCTTTGGGTGATATTCAGGTTAAAATACCAATTCATGATTACCATTCAATTTATTTTAAAAACCAAACAGAAAAAATAGAGAATTATCTTTTTATTGATGGTTGTTTTAATCAGAATGTGATAGATGTTTACCATTCAAATTTTGTGTTCAATAATTTAGAAGCAACGCTTTCTGGAAGGGTTGATTTGAATAATAAGATGGTTTTGTTAAAAGGGGAAGCTGTTAATCTTAAAAAGTTTATTAGACAGTTTATTCCCGATTCACTTTCAAATTTTTTATTTTTGTTGTTCAAAGATTCACCTATGAATGTTGAGATTGATTCAAAAGACTCGTTTTTGCGTATAAATAAAATTCCAATTTTTCGATTTCAGTGAGCATTAATAAAGTGTTCTACTGTTTAATTCTGTGGTAAATTTCTCCCTCTTTTTTATAAATGATATGTTGAGAAAAATGAGGATCTTTTAATATTAAATAGGTTTCTCCTTCTTTTTCAACTTTTTTTATTTTTGAGCCTTTTAATGGTTTGTTTAAAACGATGTTATCTTTATGAAATAAAATAAATTTTTGTTTATTTTGTATCATATAGAAAAAATCATCAAAATTAATGTGACAATATCTTTTGTAAAGGGAATGTAATGCATTATCATTATTTAAATTTTTATAATTTGTTTCTTTAAATTTTTTGACGATAATGCAAGCATGAAAAGATGATAAAGGAAAATGAAAAAAATGTATTTTTTCTTGAAGTAATGGCTCAAGAGAGTATTTAATAAATTGATCAAAACAATGTTTTGATTTCTTAAACTGTAATTTTTTTGTGAGAGAATATCCTGAATGACAAGTGGTTGTTTAAGATTTGTGATTTTTCCACCTTTTTCTATGATATCATACCAAAATGCTGTGTCCTCAGCAGAATCATATTTAGGAGTGTAATTGATTTTATGTTGTTTTAAAAAGCTGTGGCGAATGATTGCTGTTGGATGATAAACAGGTACTTGAAAATGAGACAAAATAGCACTTTCTTCAGGAGAAGAGCTTAATTGTTTGATTTGCTTTGATTTTGGAATTTGAATGGCAGAACCAATAACAGTGATGTCAGGATGTTTTTCTAGATAAGTAATTTGTTCTGCAAAACGGTTTGCTAGGGAGATGTCGTCATCATCCATTCTAGCAATGTACTTTCCTTTTGCAATTTTAAGAGCTTTATTGAGAGAGTAAACAATTCCTTGATTGGATTCATTGTTTAATACAATAATACGATTGTCTTTCTTTTTATAATCGTTTAAAATAGAGAGTGTCTTATTGTCTGAGCCATCGTTAATAATGATAAATTCAAAATTAGAATATGTTTGTGTAAGAATAGAGTCAATTGCCTTAGAAATTCGATGCGCTCTGTTGTAGGTTGGCATAATAACTGTTATGAGTGGATTTTATGTAACATATTGATTTTTAATGCGTTTTACTCTATTCCGTCATCTAGGTGTGTTTAATATATAAAAATACTGATAAAAGAAGGGATAGTATCATAATTAATTTTAAACATTTTTTCATTTTATACACACCTAAGTTATATTTAGGGAAAAAAAGGTAAAAAATGTCAAGAAAAATAAAAAAAAGAGCGTTTTAAAACGCTCTTTCTCTTAGAACGATTAAATTAATTTTTGTTGATTAAAAAGATTTCAACACGACGATTTTGTTCTCTACCTTGAGCTGTTGCATTGGATGCAATTGGATTTTGAGGTCCTAATCCGTCAGTAATGATTCTGTCAGCTGAAACACCTTGTAATCTTAAGTAGTTTGAAACAGCATTAGCTCTGCGTAATGAAAGAGTATTATTATAAGCTGCTGAGCCTGTATTATCTGTATAACCGACAATTTGAACCATTGTTTTGTTATATTCTTTAATAACTTTTGCAATTGAGTTTAAAGTTGGAGCAAAAGAAGGTTGAATGCTAGCTTCATTTGTGCCAAAAGTGATATTCCCTGGCATGATAAGTTGGACTTGACCGTTTTGTGAAATAACTTGCACACCAGTACCAACTAATTCTTGACGTAATTTTTTAGCTTGGGCATCCATGTATGCACCAGTTCCAACACCAACTAAAGCACCGGCTCCGGCGCCAATAAGAGCACCTTTTTTGCCACCAATGATGGCGCCTAATCCTGCACCAGCTGCAGTTCCGATTCCTGTTCCCCAAGCTGTTTTTGAAACTTGGCGTTCACCAGTATAAGGGTTTGTTGCACAGGCTGATAAAAAACTTGCAAGAGCAACGCTTAAAATAAGTTTTTGTATTTTCATTTAGTTGTCCTTTCTTTTTTTATATAATTTGTAATTCTTTTTTTAATTTGTTTCTATATGTGTCTAGTGAAATCATATCGGGTTCATCTTTTTTTCTTTTTTTAGACCATATATGCCAAAATGTCCAGCCATTACAAGAGGCAACACCTTGTAGTTTGGCTGCAACTTGGTGAATGGATCCATGATACCCATCTATTTTTAAAGAACCATCGGCGCGAATAGTTGCTGAGTATTTTCTTTTTAAATCATAAACTTTTTGCCCCGGCTTAATAAGACCATGCTCAATTACTGATCCAAAAGGAATTCTTGGTTCTGCTTTTTTTGCTGGCAATGGTTCATAAAGAGTATCATCAATGATGTCGGGAATTGAATCTAAGCGTTTTTTTGCATGTTTAATATATTTTGCTTCTTTTTCAATACCGATATATTTTCTTCCCAGCTTTTTAGCAACAGCCCCAGTAGTTCCAGTTCCAAAGAAGGGGTCTAAAATAACGTCTCCAGGATTGGTAGAGGCTAAAATAACACGGTAGAGTAAACTTTCAGGTTTTTGAGTTGTGTGAACTTTTTTACCATCTTTATTTTTCAATCGTTCAGAACCATTACAAATAGGGAGCATCCAGTCAGAACGCATTTGTATGTCATCATTAAATGCTTTCATGCTTTCGTAATTAAAAGTGTATTTTGATTTTTCAGATTTTGAACACCAAATGAGTGTTTCATGGGCATTCGCAAACCTGGTTCCTTTAAAGTTTGGCATTGGATTTGTTTTAACCCAAATAATGTCATTTAAAACCCAAAACTTCAAATTTTGTAGATGATAGCCGACTCTGAAAATATTGTGGTATGATCCTATAACCCATATGGTACCATTTTCTTTAAGCACTCGGCGAGCTTGGGTTAACCATTTGAGTGTAAATTCGTCATAAGATGCAAAATCATCAAATTTATCCCAAGAATCTGTTACTGCTTCAACGTGTGTTGCATCTGGTCTTAAAAGATCCCCACCCAGTTGCATAAAATAAGGTGGGTCGGCAAAAATGACGTCAACAGAATTATCTGGTAATTTTTTCATTACCTCCAAACTGTCTCCGTGATAAATTGTGTTTAGTTTCATTCTTAATAACCCTCCATGAATAATATACACACTTTAACAAATAAAAGTAAGTAAATTATTAACAAAAAGTCAAAAAAATGGATATTTTTTTTGTTTTTTATAAAAATGCTTTTTGGACTTGCAAAAAAAATAAAATTGGTCTAGAATGCCCCCGTTTGAACTTAAATGATTATTTTAGTTTTATTTTAAGGAAAAAATATGCAAACATTTATTTTAACAATTCATATTATTCTTGCAATTTGCATTACTATTTTTGTTTTGCTTCAACGTTCAGAAGGGGGTGCTTTAGGAGCTCTTGGTGGTGGATCTGGTGGTTCAGGTTTGTTCACAGGCCGTCAAGCAGGTAACTTTTTGTCCCGTATGACAGCTTATTTTTTTGCTGGTTTTATCATTACGAGTTTGACTCTTGTAATTATGGCAAAAAATATGGGTGAAGTTGAAAAAGTAAGTATTGTTCCAACTTCTACACAAACAGAGCAGGAAGCAACAAAATAAAAGAGGCAATATATGCAAAAACAAGTTGATGTCGCAGGGGTTCAATTTTCAAATGATTTGCCATTTGTGTTAATTGCTGGTCCTTGCCAGATGGAAAGTGCTACTCATGGGTTAGAAATGGCAGAAGCGCTTGTTTCTTTGACAAAGAAGTTAGATATTCCATTTATTTTTAAAGCTTCGTTTGATAAAGCAAACCGAACAAGTATCAATGGAATTCGAGGGATGGGGCTTGAAAAAGCAATGGTTGCTTTTCAAGATATTAAAGCAAAATTTAATTGCCCAGTGATTACGGATATTCATGAACCATTTCAATGTGCTGAAGCTGCTAAAGTGGTGGATGTGTTGCAAATTCCAGCATTTTTGTGTCGTCAGACAGATTTGTTAATCGCTGCTGGAAAGACAGGTGCGGCTATCAATATTAAAAAAGGTCAATTTTTGGCTCCATGGGATATGAAAAACGTTGTTGCTAAATTAGAAAGCACAGGGAACACACGTTTATTGTTAACGGAAAGAGGTGTTTCTTTTGGGTACAATACATTGGTTGTTGATATGAGGTCCTTGCCGATTATGAAGCAAACAGGGTATCCAGTTATTTTTGATGCAACACATTCAGTTCAACAACCAGGAGGACAAGGCTCTTCAAGTGGTGGTCAAAGAGAGTTTGCTCCAATCTTGGCAAATGCTGCGATTTCAACGGGGATTGCAGGGGTGTTTATTGAAACACATGAAACACCTGATACAGCGCCAAGTGATGGGCCTAATATGATTCCACTTCATCAAATGCAAGATGTGTTAATGAAATTAAAAGCATTTGATTTGATTGCGAAAAGTAAGTAAAAAAGTTTTATTAATTTTAACTCAAGATAAGGAGAAAGACAATGAGTGAAATTATTGATATTCAAGCAAGAGAAATTTTAGATTCACGTGGTACACCAACTGTTGAAGTTGATGTTGTATTGGAAGACGGCTCTTTTGGTAGAGCTGCTGTTCCAAGTGGTGCTTCAACAGGTGTTCATGAAGCTGTTGAATTGCGTGATGGTGACAAATCACGTTTTGGTGGAAAGGGTGTTTTAAAAGCTGTTAATGCTGTTAATACAGAACTCTATGATGCTATTGTTGGTATGCCAGCTGATGAACAAATCGAAATCGATCGTGAAATGATTGCATTAGATGGTACAGAAAACAAAGGACGCTTGGGTGCAAATGCTATTTTGGGTGTTTCACTTGCAATTGCAAAAGCAGCTGCTGAAAGTGCTGGTTTACCACTTTATCGTTACATTGGTGGTACATTGGCTCACGTTTTGCCAGTTCCAATGATGAACATTTTAAATGGTGGTAAACATGCTGATAACCCAATTGATATTCAAGAATTTATGATTATGCCAGTTGGTGCTTCTTCATGTTCAGAAGCAATCCGTATGGGTGCTGAAATTTTCCAAGCTTTGAAAACAAACCTCAAAAAAGCTGGTATGAACACAAACGTTGGGGATGAAGGTGGTTTTGCTCCAAACATTGGTTCTGCAAAAGAGGCTTTAACTTTTATCGTTAACGCTATTGAAACAGCTGGTTACAAACCAGGGGATGATGTTGTTTTGGCATTGGATGCTGCTTCTTCAGAATTCTATGGTGAAGATGGTAAATATCATTTAGAAGGCGAAGGAAAAGTTTTAACATCAGCTGAACTTGTTAAATACTATGAAGAACTCGTTAATGAATTCCCTGTTATGTCAATTGAAGATGGTATGGCAGAAGACGATTGGGAAGGCTGGGATATGCTTACAAAAACATTAGGCAACCGTATCCAACTCGTTGGTGACGATTTGTTTGTTACAAACACAAAACGTTTAAAAATGGGTATTGAACGTAAAGTTGCAAACTCAATCTTAATTAAAGTTAACCAAATTGGTTCATTGACAGAAACACTCGAATCTGTTGATATGGCTCATAGAGCAGGTTACACAGCTGTTTTATCACACCGTTCAGGTGAAACAGAAGATGCAACAATTGCTGATATCGCAGTTGCAACAGGTTGCGGCCAAATCAAAACAGGTTCATTATCTCGTTCAGACCGTTTGGCAAAATACAATCAACTCATTCGTATTGAACAAGAATTAGGTGATACAGCTCAATATGCTGGTCGTTCAATTTTTGCTACAAAACAAAAATAATTGATGCCTAAAAGAAAAACACCCTAACAAATTGTTGGGGTGTTTTTTTGTGTGAAAAGAAAAAGAAACGATAAAGAAAAAAAACGGTTTAATCGATAAAGTAATCTTCACTAGTGGGATTTGTTTTTAATGCTTTTTGTGCTACGTCATAGCTAAATCCGGCTCTTGCTAAAGCAGCTAAATCCTTTTGATAAAAAGTATTTGCATCTTTTGTTCTAAATTGACCTTTTTTGTGCTTTTTCAACCACTTTTCAGCCCTTGTTAAATCAGAACTTTCATTTTCTTCATCATAAGCATTTAACAGTTCTTGGCTGATATTATTTGAAATGCCACTTGTTTTAAGTTTGTTTAAAATAAAAGATTTTGATTTTCCTGCTTGCGAGAGATTTTTAATCTGTATTTTTGCAAAGCGCTCGTCATTGAGATAGCCTAAATCTTCCATTCTCTTAATAACATTTTGAATAAGAATTGATGCATTATCAGGAATAATTGCGCCTTTTAACTTTTCTTTTTGAATGCGTCTTTCAAGCATTTGTTTAACTTTTAATTTAGAAGAATCAAATCGTTCTAAATAAAAAAGAGTAATATTATATAAACGTTGTTCTGTAATTGGTTTAGTCATTTTGTCCTCATAATATAAAAAGAACTTTAAAATACTTTTTTAACATTGACAAGAAAAAACGTTTTTATCATAATGGAAAAAAATTTATTAAAGGAGTTTAAAATGGATACAGTAATGCCGTTTGTGCTTGAAAATTTAAGATTCAAAGGTGTTTATATTGGAGCTGATAAAACAATTCAAGAAATTTTGGATTGTCATTCATACCCTGTTGTTGTTCAAAAAGTCTTATCAGAAGCAATTGTATTGGCGATTGCATTGGCTCAAAGTATTAAATATACAGGTGTTTTTTCTTTTCAAGTTCGCTCAAGTGGGCCGATTAGTTCTTTGTATGTAAATGTAACAAATGATAAGCAGGTTCGTGCATATGCCAATTTTGAGGCAGAAAAATTGCCTGCTGAAGACGATGTGTGTAATGAAACATTGTTTGGTAATGGTGAACTGTTGTTTTCTGTTACGCAAATTGGGCAACAACCTTATCAAGGTATTGTTTTGTTGACAGGTAAAACCCTTGTGGATACAGTTCTTGATTATTTTAAGTTGTCAGAACAAATTAAAACAGATATTATTATTCGTCAAAAAGGAACTCAAACTAGATGTTTAATGGTTCAACAAATGCCACTAAAAGAAAGTGATGAAAAAGATGAAGTTGAAGATCTTTATGAAACTGTAACAGTTTTAATGCACAGTGTTAAAGATACAGAACTGTTTTATGAAAATTTACCACCTGAAAAATTACTCTATCGTTTGTTCCATGCAAATGATTTAACAGTGTATGAGCCAGCAACTCCTGTTTTTTCATGCCCATGTCGTAAGGAACAGATGAAACGATTCTTATCAAGATTGGATCCTAAAGAAAGAGAAGATTTGTATCAAGATGGAGAAATTGTTTCAGAGTGCCAATTTTGCCAACGTCAATATGTTTTTAAACATGAGGACTTTGAATAATGGAAAAAATAACACTTTGTTTCGTTTCTTTTTTGCTAATTGGATGTGCAGCTCCAGTTTTAAAGGATTTTAAAGTAAATACTTATCAAGATGAAACACCTGTTGCTGTTGCTGTAAAAGAAATCATTGTAACAAACAAAGTGGAGCAATTTGATCGTTTGCCACATATTGAAAACGAAATGCCAATTTCTCCTGTGATTGCTTTAGAAACATGGGCAAATAATCGTTTTTATGCAACTGGATCTAAAAAAATAGATCAGATGCATATTGAGATTGAAAAAGCTTATATGACAAAAACGGATGAAAAATCAGATAATTGGTATATATTTGATAATGAGATGTATAAATTAACATATTATGTTCAGATTGATTATATTTCAAATGGAGATGTGATTTATACACAAGATGTTGGTGGTTTTGAAAGTTCATCTTTACCTAAGAGAAGTTCTCTTGTGGATAAAGAAGAGGTTTTTGAAAAAATGATGAATCAAATGGTTCAAAAAGTAAATGATAAAGTTTTAATTCAAATGCCAAAAGCAGTTAAATCAAAGGAGTAACAGATAAATTAAGATGGGCGTACGATTCTTTTTTGAAGAGGAGGAACAACGGGGTGTTCTACATATTATAGCATTCATGTTGGGAATTTTAATTTATTTTTCATTTAAGGAAGAGCCAAATCTTACATTAACAACTCTTGTATTTTCTTTTTCATCTTTGCTTTTTGTATTTTCTTATATAAAGAAAAAAGCCCTTTTTGTTGTTTCTATTTTACAAATGGGACTGTTTGGTTTTTATATTTCTGCCATTCATACTTATTTTACAGATACGATTTTTTTGCAAAAAAAAATAGAACATGTTGTGGTTCAAGGTGAAGTTGATTCAGTTAGAAATAAAATTACAACAGCTGAATTAATTTTGAAAAATCCAGTTATAGAGGGTTTGCCACCGAAAGAAACTCCTTTTAAAATTAAAATGTGGGTTCCTTTTCGTGGAATAAGAGATAGTTCAATAAATGCCCCTTTAAATGAATGTTATAAAGATGATGAATTAATTGAAATTGCAGCTAAAAGAGGAACTCTTGATAGTGTCAAAAGAGTTTCAACAGATACATGTTTATATAAACGTCCAGATGGGGGAGAAATTAAAAAGGGGGATATAGTTTCAGGGTTTGTTTACAATCTTTCAAAACCTATGGGATCTCAAGTTTTGAATGGATATAATCAACGGCGAAATTTGTTTTTTGATAATGTAGGAGGTGTTGGTTCTTTTTCAGAACTTTATGTTAAAAAACATCAAGAAGAAAAACAACATGCTTTATATAAAATCAAAAAATCTATTCAAGAAAAAATATCTTTTTTAAATAAAGATACAAAGGGTATTGTTAACGCTTTGCTTTTAGGGGATCAGAGTTTGATTTCAAAGCCTATTGAGTTTTTGTATCGTGCGTTGGGCTTGACACATATTTTATCTGTTTCAGGATTTCATATTGGTCTGATTACTTTTTTTGTTTATAAACTTATTCGTTTTTTATTGACGCTTATTTTTTTAAAAACATCTCTTTCTCCTATTTTTATTCGGCAAATCAGTGCATTGGGTGGGTTAGGTGTTTCATTTTGTTATGTTTTGCTTTCTGGCGCAGAACCACCAGCTGTTCGTTCCTTTGTAATGGTTTTATTTTTGTTTGCATGCTTCTTTTTTTATCGAAGTACAATATCTATTCGGGTTATTTTTATAACGGCATTTTTGCTTTTGCTGTATAAACCTGTTTTATTACTCAGTCCTGGGTTTCAACTTTCTTTTATAGCTGTTTTATCCTTATGTGTATTGGTCAAAGAGTTTTGGGGTAAATTAAAACCTTTTATTTTACCACATAAATTTTTAGCTTTTTTGATTGCGTTGTTATTGTTGAATTGTGTTGTAACAATAACAACAATGCCTTTTGTCGGATATCATTTTCATAAAGTTGCACTTTATGGAATTATCGGTAATTTATTTTTAAGCTTTTTCTTTTCTTTATTTGTTATGCCACTTTTGGTTTTAAGTGTTGCATTAATGCCTTTTGGTCTTGAAAAGTGGAGCCTTGTTTTAATTGATTGGATTTTAACTCAAATACATTTGATGGGTGAAAAAATAACATCTTTTCCTTTTTACATGATTCCTGTTCCAGTATTTGATACATGGGGATTAATTTGTTTTTCGTTTGGGATTATGATTCTATGTGCATTACAAAAAAAGGCTAGAATGATAGGGCTTTTTCTTATTTGTATATCGCCATTTTCTTTTTTAACGATACAAAAACCAGATATTATTGTTGCAAAAGAGGGCAGATTAATAGCTGTTAGAGAAAATGATACGTTGAAATTGAATGAAACGTATCGTCACCGTTATGTGTCAGATATTCTATTGTTACAAGAAGGTATTTTACCAGAAAATTACATGAGTAATCAAAAGTACATGCCGTCTGTGGTTAATGTTAAGGGATCAAAAATAGCTTTTGATTTAAAAAATTGTAAAACGGCAGAAATAACATTTTTGCCAAAGAAATTAAAAGATACAGACTGTTTAAATGTTTATTTTAATGAAGATTTAGAAAAAATAGGACCAGTATATCTTTTTGTAAATGAAAAAGGGATTAACCTTAAGAAGTTGGGTGAAATAGATAAAAATCGCCCTTGGGGAAGATGAAAAGTGTCATACACTTTATTTTAAGGTTGTAATTTTTATATAAATTGTATATTATGCTTTGAAAAAAGGAAGTAAAAATGAAAAAACAAAGTTTAATTTTAGCATCTTTTTTGCTTTTATGTGGCTGTAATGTGGCTCCAAATGAGTTTTCTATTTCACCAAATCAAACCCCTGTTGTGAAAAAAAATGAATTGGTTGGAAGGTCTGCTGGTGAAGTGGTTGAAGAACTTGGAATGCCAAGAACAGTTTTGTCAGAAGCGCCTCATCAGGTGTGGACGTACCGAAAAGATCAATGCATTACATTGGTATTTTTTGATGAAAGCGAAAGAGTTTGTTTTGCAGAGGAACGTGGATTTTGTCCATCCATCATTTCTTTGACTGAAATAAAGGAGAATACAAATGGCTCAAAAGATAACGCCTAAGATTTTATCTGGTTTCATGGAATTATTGCCGGCTGAACAGCTTGTTTTTGATGAAATGAAAAGTTTGATTGAAAAAACGTATAAATCGTTTGGTTTTGTTTCATTAGATACCCCTGTATTAGAGCTTTCAGATATTTTGCTTGCAAAAGCAGGCGGTGAAACTGAAAAGCAAATTTATCGCTTTAACAAGGGGGATAACGACCTTTGTATGAGATTTGATTTGACAGTCCCTTTGGCAAGATATGTTGCGCAACATCAAAATGATTTAACATTTCCTTTTAAAAGATATCAAATTTCAAAAAATTACAGGGGTGAACGGCCCCAAAAAGGTCGTTTTAGAGAGTTTTATCAAGCTGATATTGATATTGTCGGAAGTGAAAAATTATCTGTTTTGTATGATGCAGAAGTGCCTGCTGTGATGTATAATGTTTTTAAGTCATTGGGATTGAATAAATTTTGCATTAAATTTAATAATCGTAAATTGATGAATGGCTTTTATGAAAGCTTGAACTTAACTGAGCAATCCACTGAAATTTCACGCATTATTGATAAAATGGATAAAATTGGTATTGAAAATGTCAAAGCTTGTTTAGCTGATTTAAATTTATCAGTCGATTTGATTGAACGGATTGTTGATTTTACAGCTATTCATGGTGATGCTAGTGATGTTCTTGCAAAAATATTATCTTTTAATATTCAAAATGAGTTGTTTGAAACAGGTTTATCTGAATTAAAAACAGTGGCTGAGTCTATGGTGAATTTAGGTGTTTCAGAACAAAACTTTGAGATCGATTTAAAAATTACTCGTGGATTAGATTATTACACTGGAACAGTTTATGAAACATTTGTTGATGGATACCAAGATTGGGGCTCAATTTGCTCTGGTGGAAGATATGAAAATTTGGCAGGGTACTATACGGATCGAAAATTGCCAGGGGTTGGGATGAGTATTGGGTTAACAAGATTTTTTGATTTACTCAGAAATCAAAATCTTATTCAAGCTAAAAAATCAACCTCTGCTGATGTTTTGGTCCTTCCAATGGATGAAGGTGCTGTTTCTTATGGTTTGAAATTGGCACATGAATTAAGAATGCAAGGTGTTAATGTTCAAACATATGCTGCTGATGGAAAGTTTAAAAATAAAATGGTCTATGCCAATAAAATAGGGGTTCCTTTTGTGATGGTTCTTGGGGAAGATGAGGTTTTAACTCAAACTGTTACGCTTAAAAATATGCAAACAGGTGAACAAGAAAAATGTTCAGTGAGTGATTTGACAGTTCTTTTAAAGGAAAAGCTTTATTTACTTTTAAAAGAACAAAAAAGTATTATTTCTCAAGAATAAAAAAAGAAATCAATTGTTTTTTTTAGCTGTTTTTAATCATAGGAAAATGCCTCTTTTTTGAAAGAGGCATTTTAAATGAAAGCGCTTGCAATTTAGTAAAAAGTAAGATATAATAACCCGTCATTTTGCATAAAATTATTGGTTAGGTTTTTAATATGACGGTAACGCCAAAATTTATTCATTTAAGAGTTCATACAGCGTATTCTATTTTAGAGGGCGCTATAAAAATGAAAGATCTTGCAAAGTGGGCTGTTAATAATGGGGCTCCTGCAATTGCAATGACCGATACAAATAACATTTTTGGCGCAATGGATTTGGCAGATGTGTGTGTCAAATCAGGTGTTCAACCTATACTTGGGTGTCAATTACTTGTAAAAGCACCAGTAAAGGAAAAAAACACTTTTTCAGACGAAAAAGATAATTTTGACAAGGTTGTTGTTCTTGTTCAAAATGAAACAGGGTATCTTTCTTTGTTGCAGTATTTTAAATTGTTTTATACGACGGAAGAAAAAGTTGGAACACCTCATATTACTTTTGAAGAATTATTATCTCATTCAGATGGCTTATTGCTTTTGACTGGTGGAGCAGAGGGCCTTTTAGGCAGACCTATTTTAGAGGGGCACCCAGAATATGCAAAAGAATTAGCTGAAAAATTAAAAGAATCATTTAAAGATCGTCTTTATATTGAGGTGCAACGTCATGGAATGGAAAAAGAGATCCGGACAGAAGATGATTTTTTAAAAATTGCATATGATTTAAATATCCCACTTGTTGCAACAAATGAAGCTTATTTTATAACTCCAGATATGTATGAAGCTCATGATGCTTTACTTTGTATTGCTGATAAAACTTTTGTTGATGAAATCGATCGTAGGCGAGTTACACCAGAACATTATTTAAAATCCGAAGATGAAATGCTTGAGTTGTTTAAGGATTTGCCTGAAGCAACATTAAATACTGTTGAAATTGCGAAGCGTTGCTTCTTTTTAGCAGGGAAAAAGAAGCCTGCATTTCCTAATTATGACTGTGGAGGGAAGACTGAAGATGAAAAGCTAGCTGAAATGGCAGAAGCTGGTTTTGAAATGCGTATGAAAGGGCGATCTGACGAAGAAAGAAAACGCTATCATGATCGTTTGCTCTATGAACTTTCAATTATTAAAACAATGGGATTCCCAGGTTACTTCTTAATTGTGGCAGATTTCATCCAATGGTCAAAGGCAAATGGTGTTCCTGTTGGTCCTGGGCGTGGTTCGGGAGCTGGTTCCGTTGTTGCTTGGTGTTTAACAATTACTAATATTGATCCATTGAGATTTAATCTTCTTTTTGAACGATTTTTAAATCCAGAACGCGTTTCAATGCCAGATTTTGACGTTGATTTTTGTCAAGAAAATAGAGCTAAAACAATTGAATATGTGCAACATAAATATGGGTTTGATCACGTTGCGCAAATTTTAGCATTGGGTCAGTTGCAAGCAAAAGCTGTTATACGTGATGTTGGTCGTGTTTTTCAAGTTCCATATCCTGTTGTTGATAGGCTTTCAAAATTAGTTCCACCAACACTTGGAATTACCCTTCAAGAAGCATTAGATCAAGAACCAGAATTTCAAAAAGAAGCTGCTGGAGATGAGACAATTGCCAAATTAATAGAAGTGGCGTTGAAGTTGGAAGGTATGTATCGCAATATTTCAATGCATGCAGCTGGTGTTGTAATTGGGAATAAGCCCCTAGACCAGATTGTTCCACTGTATAAAGATCCATCTTCAGATATGCCTATTACACAGTATGATAAGCACTTTGTTGAAGATGCAAGTTTGATTAAGTTTGACTTTTTGGGTTTAAAGACGTTAACAACAATTGAAAAGACCTTAGATCTGATTCGTCAAAAAGAAGAAATTACTTTTGATATTAATAATTTACCATTAGAAGATGAGAAAACCTATGAACTTTTAAAGACGGGGAATACAACAGGCGTGTTCCAGCTTGAAAGTACAGGGATGCGCAAAATTCTTTTTGATATGCAACCAGACAAGATTGAAGATATTGTGGCGCTTGTTTCACTATATCGTCCAGGTCCAATGGATAGTATTCCAAGTTACATTGCTCGTAAAAAAGGCGAAGAGACGCCTGATTATATGCATCCATTGATTGAGGATATTTTAAAAGAAACTTATGGAATTATGATTTACCAAGAACAGGTTATGCAAATTTCACAAGTTATGGCAGGATATACGCTGGGTGGTGCTGATTTGTTGCGCCGGGCAATGGGTAAAAAAATTAAAGCTGAAATGGATAGGCAGCGCTCTATTTTTATTGAAGGGGCTGTGAACAACAATGTAAAAAGAGAAACAGCTGAACTTGTTTTTGATAAAATGGCAAAGTTTGCTGAGTATGGTTTTAATAAGTCTCATGCAGCAGCATATGCGTATATTGCTTATCAAACAGCCTTTTTAAAGGCACATTATCCAGTTGAGTTTATGGCAGCGACAATGACGCTTGATAAAACAAATACGGATAAATTGGCATTTTTTAAAAATGACTTAACACAAATGCATATTGATGTTTTGCCTCCAGACATTAATAAGTCTGTTGTTAATTTTAGTGTTGAAAATGGAGCTGTAAGATATGCACTTTCAGCTGTTAGAAATGTAGGTGAAGCCGGGATGCAACTCGTTGTTGCTGAACGGGAGAAGAATGGGCCATTTAAATCTGTGCAAGATTTCTTTTCAAGAGTTGATTCATCAGCATTAAATAAACGTTACATTGAAAATTTAATCAAGTCTGGCGCCTTTGACTGTTTGGATAAGAATAGGGCAAAACTGTTTGAAAATATAGAGAATTTTTTAGCATTTGCATCCAATGCAACGCAAAGTCGAAAAAGTGCACAAATTAATCTTTTTGGTGCAACAGATATGGCTGCAAATGGTTTGAAAATGAGAGATTATCCAGATTGGCCTCATTTAGAAAAATTGGAAAAAGAAGCAGAGGCTATTGGTTTTTATCTTTCAGCTCACCCATTAGATACATTTGATAGTGTGTTTGAGCGTTTGCGTGTTATTCCAAGTACAGAAGTAAAGCAACAAGTCACAGTTGCTGGTTCTGTCCGTGTTCAATTGGCGGGAATTGTTTCTTCAGTGCGAGAACGGATCAGTCAAAAAGGGAATAAATTTGCCTTTGTAACGGCAACAGACAAATATGGCTCTTACGATGCCATTTGTTTTTCAGATTTACTCTTAAGTTCAAGGGAAAAACTCAAATCGGGTCAACCCTTGTTATTAACGATGAGTGCTGACAAGAAACCAGATGATGAACAAATTCGGATGAACTTATTAGCCGTTGATTATCTTTCAGAGGTAATGGCTAGAACAGCATCTTGCTTAATTCTGGATTTAGATGGGGGATTAGAAACTGTTCAGGAGCTTAAAAAAATTCTTTCTCAAGATGAGCCTGGAAGGTGCAAAATTTTCTTGCGTATGCAGGTGAAAGATTATGAGTTAGAAGTAGAGCTCGCTGAAAAGTATGCATTATCACAAAAAACGTTGGAGGCATTACAACACCTAAGTGGTATAGGTGAGATTAAACAAGTATAAAAAGGATTGGATATTATGACCTCTCAAACAGAAAATGAAAATAAAAAAGTAACACTTTATTTAATTGCTGAGGATTCGAAAGAAACAGCTAAAAAGATTAAAGAAAATGCCATTAATTTATTGAATAACCGTCCTATTCATGATGAGGAATTGCGTTCACTACCTTTGTTCCCATCATATAGAGGATCGTTGATTGATGCAGCAGAGAAGGTAACATATGAACATAGAAAGTGGCTGCGTCTTGTTTTTAAAGTTCCCCTAAAAAATGTTTCTTATCCAACTTATCAATTTGAAAAAGGATCAGATGTTCCTTTTTATTTGTTAGACGCCTATGAAGAAGCTTTTGAAGAAGCTGCAAAAAATTCTACAACTCCACCAAAATACATTGAGAATGGGAAAGAATTGGGTTCAATTTTAAAGGTGAACTATCTTGAGGGTGAAACAAAGAGATTTTCATTTTTATACAAAGATAAGAATTCTGAAAGTAAATTTTTATCTCCTGTTTTTTCATTAAATGAATCTGGGGAAAAATTAACCTCTGTTGTTGATTGGTTTTTAAATGAAAACAATGCGTTTAAGACGCATTATAACAAAATTTTACATCGTGTGATGGAAAGAAAGCCTTCTGAAATTATTGATGCAACAAATCCAAATATTGTTACAGTGGTTAATCCTGCGACTGTTTCAGTTGTTTGTACCAGTCGGACAGCTTGGCCAATATTAACCCATGTAACAAAAATTAACAACGGTATGTTGCCAGTTCGGTCAGATTATAAGTATTTTTTAAAGCAAGATATTACAAATCCAACATCTTTTAATGAGTTAAAAACACCACAAGGTAGATCTTTGGTTGGATGGAAATATGCCATTCAAGGAGCGACAACAAATGTTCCTAGTTTGAAAAAGAAACATGAGAAAGTTAAAATTAATACTTTAAAATCAAAAAGTTCCTTGTGGCGCTGGCTTGTTGAAAAAGTCAAAAAAGACCGTGAAAAATAAAAATGCTTGACCTTTTTGCTGGAAAAGGGCATCATAAGTACAGAAAATAATGTAACAGAGGGGTTGTTTTTATGTATTCAGGGATTCCTTTTCCACAAATCGATCCTGTTATTTTTCAGATCGGTTTTTTTTCATTAAGATGGTATTCTTTAGCCTATATTTTGGGCATTGTTTGTGCTTGGTTTTTGGCACGTAAAATGTCAACAAGCAAAGGAAGTGTTTTTACCGTTCTTAAAATAGATGATTTTCTTGTTTGGGCAACAATAGGTATTATTTTAGGTGGCAGATTGGGGTATGTGTTTTTTTATAATGCAGCCTATTATGCTGAGTTTCCACTTAAAATTTTAGCTTTATGGCAAGGTGGAATGTCCTTTCATGGAGGATTGCTTGGTGTGATTATTGCAACAGTGTTGTTTGCAAGACAACGCAAAATCCCTGTTTTTGAAATGTCAGATATTTTGGTTTGCGTAGCTCCTGTTGGTTTGTTTTTAGGACGGCTTGCAAATTTTTCAAATGGGGAATTATTTGGGCGTGTGACACACTCTGTCCCTTGGGCGATAATTTTTCCTGGTGGAGGTGCAGAACCAAGGCATCCTAGTCAATTGTATGAAGCAGGATTAGAGGGGATTGCTCTATTTTTTATTTTAAATACTGTTTATTGGTTTTTTCCAAGGTTTCAAAAAAGAAGTGGTTTTTTAACAGGACTGTTTTTTGTTCTTTATGCTATTTTTAGATTTTTATTGGAGTATACACGTGAGCCGGATGGGCATTTAGGGTTTATTTTCTACAATCTTTCTATGGGGCAAGTTTTAAGTATACCGATGTTCTTGTTTGGCTTGTTTTTGATACAAAAAAGTTCATATAAAAACAAGTTGCGTAAAATTTCAATTGATTAGTGGTTGATACATGAATTTAAAAGAATTAATTTATCAAAAGTTAATTGAACCGATTATTCGCTCTAAGCATTCAGCTGATTATAAAGCAAGAGGGGTTGCCGTTGGTCTTGGCTGGGCGATGACGCCTTTGGTTGGTGTTCAAATGCCTTTGGTTGCTTTAACTTGGATAATATTGAAAAAATTTAAATATCATTTTTCACTCCCCTTAGCTTTGGCATGGACATGGGTTACAAATGTTGTAACATTGGTGCCTGTTTATTATGTTTTTTATATCACAGGGCAAATAATGCGCTTTAATTTTAATGATATAACAGGATATCAATCTCTTAAAAATTTGATTACGGAAGTGTTTATTTCTGATATGCCTTTTTTAGAACAGTTAAAAGCATTTTTTAATTTGTTTTTTATTGATTGGGGTATTTCCATGTTCCTTGGTTGTGTTCCTTGGGTTATTATTAGTGTGTTTTTAGGGTATCATTTAACCCTTCGGTTTGAAGAAAAAAGAAATCAAAAGAAAATGAAAGGTTAAAAATGAAACAATCAAGTCAATTATCAAAGATTAAATGGGTGCGCCACGGTTTTTATAATGCAATTGATTCTCAAACGGTGAAAAATCCTTTATTAATGAATCAGGTGCATTCGGCTGATGTTTTATTTGTTCAAAATTCTTGGGATGAGTTGCCTCAGGTTGATGCTTTAGTTACAAAAACAAAGGGACTTGCTTTAACGGTTAAAACAGCTGATTGTGCTCCGGTATTGATTGCTGATACAAAAAGTCAAATCGTTGCGGCAATTCATGCCGGTTGGAAAGGCGCTTTTCAAGGAATTATTGAAGCAACAATTTTGAAGATGATTGAGAAGGGTGCTTTACTTGAAAATCTGGTTGCAGCCGTTGGCCCTCATATTCAAAAGAAGAGTTTTCAAGCTGATGAAAAAATGAAAACTCTTTTTCCTGTTACAGAACATCATTTTTTTGAACCAACAGAAAATGGATACTTATTTGATTTTGATGGATATGTCCTTCATCGTTTAAGACGAGCAGGGATTCAAAAAATTGATACACTTTTGGATGATACATATCCTGATAAAACGTATTATAGTTTTCGAAGAGAACCAACCAACCCAGCTCGTCAGTACTCTGTGATTGAATTGATTTAGAATTGTTTTTTCTTTGGAATACTTAAAGAAAGAATATCTTGAGCTCTAACATATTCAGGACTTTCTTTTGACAAAGTTGTTAAGGCTTTTTGAGCCATTTTTTGCGCATTTTTAATCTTTTTTTGCGTTAAATAAAGTTCAGCCATTGCATAAGGTATAAGATGAGGTTGATTTGTCCGATCATAGGCTGTTGCAAGCAATTGCCATGCAAAGGGGATTTGCTCTTCATGGGATAAGATATTTTTGAGTTCAGTAATGGCTTTGAATGCATTTTTTTGAGACCCTGTTTCAAGGAGAGCTTGGGCAAGAGATAAGCGAATTAAGGGAGCGTTTGATATAAATTGAAGAGCTTTGTTATAAGAGTGAATAGCCGGTTCAATTTGACCTGTTTCGAATAAAAATTGTGCTTTTAATTCGTGAAAATAAGGATAATCAGGTTTTGCCTTAATGAGTTGCTCAATGAGATTTAAACTTTGGGATAAATTCCTATTTCGATAGTGGGCAATGGCTCGTGCATAAAAAGCAGGGAGTGTGTTTTGATTTTTAAAAATATCAAAAGTTTGTTGTGGAGGATACAAAAAGCCAATCAGTTTTGCCTTGATTAAGTCAAATCTGATATCTTGCGTTAATGGTTTTTTATTTTTTAAAAAACGGGATAAAGCACTCACACGATTTTGTGTTAAAGGGTGTGTTCTTAAATAATCTAAATCGCCATAAGGCGTAAGTCTATCTTGCCTTTTAATCAGTTTCATTGTATTTTGAAAACCTTGCATAGAATAACCTGTTTTTTGTATAATGTCGGCAGCGATTCTGTCAGCAGAACTTTCTTCAGTTTGACGATAAGATGTATATAATCCGGCAGCCGAAGAGTTCCCACCCATCATGACAGCCACGCCAGCATCAGGTCTTCCTGCTACAGCTACAAGTCCACCTAGAATGGTTGAAATTAAAGCCGTTGCATTGGCTTGTTCTAAAGCGCCGATTCCTCTTGTGACATGGCCTCCCACAATGTGGCCTGTTTCATGCGATAAGACAAAGATTAAATCATCCACATGTGTTGATTGCGTAATTAAGCCAGAATGAACGAATATGGTTTGTCCTCCAGCAACAAAAGCATTAAATGAATCATCATTAATAATTAAGACACGTGCATTTTTAGGGTCTAAATGAGCTGATTTAAAAATTTTTTGAGCATAAGAATTAAGCACATTTTCAATTTCAGTATCACGAATGAGCGAAACGCTTTGTGCTAAGCAAACTTTGGGGAGAATTAAAAAAAACAATATGAGTATACTTAAAATTTTTTTCATAAAGAACCTTGAAATATTTCTTTTATTTTAGGTAAAAAAATGGAATACGTCAATAGAATTTTTGTTTAAATTATCTTGACAAAAGTAAATTATTTGTGTCAAATGTGAAAAGATTTTAATAAGAGAGAAAAAAATGAAATCAGAGAATAAAGAAATTTTAGCCGGCGTTATTTTGGTTTTATTGTTGGGTGTTTGTTTATTGCTTGCAAATGCAAAAGCTGTTCATGATAAAAAAGAGTCAGCATTTGTTCTTTTTGCGCCATTTAACCAATCTGATGGGTTGATGAATGGTGCTGATGTGCGTATAGCAGGAATAAAGGTTGGAAAGGTTGTTGACCAGGTTTTAAACAATAATTACCAAGTTCAAGTTAAAATGGAATTTTTCAAACCAATAGAAATTGCTGTTGATTCTTCTGTGATTATTGAAACAGATGGTTTGCTTGGTTCAAAATATTTAGAAATTCTTCCAGGTGCTGAAGAAGAAATTTGTTCTTCAGGAGCCGAATTAGAATACACGCAAGATGCGCTTGTTTTGACACAGTTGATGGAAAAAGTGAATGCTTACATGCGTGAAAAAAAGAAAAAAGAAACAATAGCAAAAAATGTTCAAACAGAAGGTGAAAAAGTGGCATCTTCTACATCAGAATCTTTTCAGTTAGATGAACAAATAGAAAGTGAGGAATAAAAAATGAAAAAAAATCCTGTTGAAACGATTTTAGGTTTTTGCGTGTTGATTTTTGCAGGGGTTTTCTTGTTTTTTGCTGCTTCACGTGTTGATAGAAAAGCAATTAGTGGATATGAAGTAACAGCAAATTTTTTAAAAATTGGTGGATTAGAAGTTGGTTCAGATGTGCGCATTGCCGGGATTAAAGTTGGATCTGTTTTAGCCACAAATTTGAAAACGGATGATTATACTGCTGATGTTGTTTTAAGCATTGACAATGCTGTTAAGTTACCAATTGATACGGTTGCGGCTATTTCTGATGTTGGAATGATGGGTGGAAAATATGTTGCATTAATGCCTGGGAAAAGTAAAATTCTTTTAACACATAATTCAAAGATTCAGAATACAAAAAATTATAAATCGTTAGAGGATAGTGTTTCTGAGTTTATCTTTCTTTCCACTAATTAAGGAGATATGATGAAAAAGCTTTTGTTTTTAGGTGTTTCTTTGTTTTCTGTTTCTGCATTTTCAGCTGATATATCTACCCAAAAGATGATGATTCGGGGGGTCGATAAAATTACAGGACATGTTTCTACGGTTGAGGCTGCTGTTGGTCAGTCTCTTGAATTTGGTACATTGACGATTTTTCCTGAAAAATGTTTAGCAAAACCTCAAGAAGAAATGCCAGAAAATGCGGCATTTTTTAGAGTTTTTGAAAAGAATATAGATGGCAAACAATCACTTGTTTTTAATGGGTGGATGTTCTCATCAAATCCAGCGTTATCGGCGATGGAACATCCAAGATATGATATTTGGTTGCTTCATTGTATCAATAAAGATGTTGATTCGTATGTTGTTTCACCAGATAAAATATCAGATGAGCATGATTTAAATTTGGTTGCTGAAGATGATAATCCAGCACTGAGTGAAGAAGAAAAAGAGCTTGTTGAAGAAGTTGTAAATCAGTAAAATGGTATAAAAAAAGAATAAAAATTAAAAAAAGTATTGATTTTTATTTTTTTATCGTGTATAAAATAGACCTCAATGAATCTATGG